>JAIRXC010000177.1 GCA_031268515.1 Propionibacteriaceae bacterium | reverse complement strand
GGAGGCCAGAGACGGCGGCGAGTGGGCTCTTCCACCCGGTTTGGCGCCACAGGCGGACGAGCCGGCGACACCCGTTTTGGACCCGTCGCAGACTTTGCCAGGTCCCATGCGAGCAGAGCTCAAAGGCCTGCCGGCCGAATTGGCCGACATCGTGGCCGCCCACTTGGTGGCGGCGGGACAGAACCTCGACAGCGACCCCGCGCTGGCCTATCGCCATGCCAAGGCGGCCAGGCGGCGCGCCGCCCGCCTGCCGATCGTCCGTGAGGCGACAGGCGAAGCGGCGTATGCGGCGGGGAATTATGAGGCCGCCCTGGCAGAGTTCCGGGCCTTGCGGCGGATCACGGGCAGGACAGATTTCCTGCCTGTCATGGTCGATTGTCTGAGGGCCTTGGGCAAGCAGCGTGAGGCTCTGATTTTGGCCGAGGAAGGCCGGGCCGAAATCAAAGACCCCGACATGCAAGTTGAATTGCGTATCGTCGAGGCCGGGGCGCGGGCCGACCTGGGTCAGACGGCCGAGGCCGGACGCCTGCTGCGGCAACTTGTCGAACGCCCTCCGGCCCGTGCGACGCGGCCGGCGCTGGCGCGGGCCTGGTATGCCCACGCCGCCGCTTTGGCCGCAGCTGGCCGCCTGGACGCCGCCCGGGCGGGCTTTGAGCGCGCTGCCGGCCTTGACGAAGCGGGCGAGACAGCGGCCCTCGACCGTCTCGACGCCCTCGACGGCTTCCGCCTCGATATCGATGAGGATGTTTTCGATGATTTCGACGAGCCGGGTGAAAGCGCTGGCAGCCCGGAGCCGGACCTTGGCGGGCCGGACGAAGACGGCGGTGGTGCAGAACTAGACTTTGGCGGGCCGGACGAAGACGGCAATGGCGCAGGTCCTGGCATTGACGCGTTGGACGAAGATGACGGTGGCACAGAGTCTGCCCTGGACGAGCCAGGCGAAAGCGAAGGCCGTCTGGAGCCGGACACGGAAGACGATGATGGCACAGGGACAAGACCGGACGAGCCGGGTGAAGGCAAGACCGTCGGGGTGTTAGATCTCGGCCCCGCGGAGGCAGGTTGGGCAGCTGCCTTTGCAGATCGCAAACGAGCCGTCAGCGAGGCGGCAGCAGGCGACGGCGTGAGGACGGCGGACGGGGCGCCCGAACGGGGCGAAGGATGACTTCACGCTTGGCGGATCGCTATGACGTGATCGGGTTTGACCTCGACGGCGTCCTCTACCGCGGCCCGGCGGCCGTGCCGGGAGCCGCTGAGACGCTGGCCGTGTTACGCCGTAGCGGCATCCGGACCGGGTTTGTCACCAACAACGCCCAACGGTCGCCGGCGGCGGTCGCTGAGCACCTCAACCGGATCGGGATCGCAGCGGCCGTAGACGACGTTGTGACGAGCGCGCAGGCGACGGCCCGGCTCATGGCGGCCGAGTTGCCGGCCGGGGCCGAAGTGCTCGTGCTTGGCACGGCGGCGTTGGCCGCCGAGGTACGCGCTGTGGGACTCGCCCCTGTCGCCGTCCGCAGCCCGGCGACCGCCGCTGTCGTCGTCGGCTTCAATCAGGAGCAACGTTGGGAAGACTTTAATCAAGGGTGTTATGCGGTCCAAGGCGGCGCGCGTTGGTACGCCTGCAACGGCGACCAGACCCGGCCGACCGACCAAGGGATCGCCATCGGCATGGGCGGCCTGATCGCCGCCATGAGCCGCGCCTTGCCGGGGTGTCGCCCGACGATGGCTGGGAAACCCTGCCGGCCGCTTCTGGACGAGACAGCGCGGCGGTTGGGGGCCGAGCGGCTCCTGTTCGTCGGGGACCGTATCGACACTGACATCGAAGGGGCTGGCAGAGCCGGCTTCGATTCCCTCTTCGTCTTTTCCGGCAGCCACGGCGTCTTGGACCTTGCCGCGGCCGGGCCGCGGGCGCGCCCGACCTGGGTGGGCTGGGATGTGCGGGCTCTTCTGGAAGCGCCGCGGGCCGCCGCGGCAGACGGCTCAGTCAGCCGCTGCGGCGCGGCCGTCGCGCGGGCGCGCGATGGGGTCGTTTCCCTCGACGCGGCTCCCGCCGCCTTGGCGGAGCAGCTTGACGGCCTTAGGGCTGTCCTTTCTCTCCTGTGGGCGGCGGCTGACAGGGGAGAGCCGCTCGACTGGGCGAAGACGCGGGGGCAACTCGATCTGGTCCCGTGATGATTCCCGCCGACGCCTCGAGTGTTGGCAATCTGGTCTGCCATATCGGCTAGTTGCCGGCTGCTTGCCCGGACGGCGCCCTTGGTTCGCCTGCCAGCTCTTCTGCCGGACCGCCAAAGCAAAGTCGGGGGATATGTGGCAACTGGCCGTGAGGCTCGGCCGTGCCGCTTCTCCGTCGCTTCGGGCGGCTTGCGGCAGGCCGTAAGGCAAGGCGCGGCTCCTTGTTCTTCGGCTTGCTTGCCCGTGGCCTTCTGCTGGGCCGGTGTGGTCTTTCAAAGCAAAGTCGGCCAGAGGCATGGCAACTGGCCGTGAGGTTCGGCCTGCTGGGCTCAGAGAATCTCAGCTGTCGGCGGCGGGTCCGGAGCCGCCTAGGCGGAACGTGGAGCCCAGCTTGCGGGCGCCGGCGGCACAAGCTGGCCGCGCGTTGGCCGAGCACCGGTGACGACGCTAAGGTCGAGGTGTCTTTTCTAACAATTCGACTCATCAGGGAGCGCGCCCATGACCCGTTCACGGTCCCCCCTTCAAGACACCGCCTTCATCGCCGTTTTCGCCGCCCTCATCGCCGCTTTGTCCCTGGCTCCGGCCGTGCCTGTCGGCATAGGCGTTCCCATCACCTTGCAGACCCTCGGCGTCGCCGTGACGGCGGCCGTGCTCGGCCCGCTTCGAAGCTGCCTTGCCACCCTCCTCTACATCGTCGTCGGCTTGGCTGGCTTGCCTGTCTTCGCCGGCGGCGTGGCCGGCTTCCAGATCTTCTCGCGGCCCTCCATCGGCTACCTCCTGAGCTTTCCTCTCGCGGCCCTCGTCATTGGCCACGCCGCCCGCCGCTTCGCCCGCAGCCGCAGGCAGCTGCCCGCTAAGCTGACCGCCGCCGCCCTTCTCGGCAGCGTCGTCATCATCCACCCAGCTGGCATCGTCGGCATGAGCGTCAACGCTCACATCACGCTTGGCAAGGCGTTCGTCACCGACATGCTCTATTGGCCTGGCGACCTCGTCAAATCAACCCTGGCCGGCCTTGTCGCCGCCGTCGTCCACCGGACCTTCCCGGCTCTTCTGGCTCGCCCCAGCGCCCTCAAGGCCGCGCCGGCCCAGTGATCAAACTGGACGGCGTCACCGTCGCGGCCGACACGCCCGCCGGCCCCAAAACCATCCTTGACGCTATCACCTGCCAGTTGCCCGAACAGCGGGTCGCCCTTGTCGGCGGCAACGGCTCCGGCAAGTCAACCTTTTTACGCCTCGTCAACGGTTTGGCCGCCCCCAGCGCGGGGCGAGTCGAGGTCGACGGATTGGATTTGGCGGCAAACGCGGCCGAAGTGCGCCGCCGGGTCGGCTTCGTCTTCACCGACCCCATGGCGCAACTGCTCATGCCGACCCCCGTCGAGGATGTCGAACTGAGTCTGAGCCGTGTCATCCGCAAGCGTTCCGAACGGCGGGCCGAGGCCTGGCGCCGCCTGGCCGCCTGGGGCTTGGAATCGGTGGCGGAAACAAGCCTCTACGACCTGTCGGGCGGTGAACGCCAACTGGCCGCCCTCGTCACGGTCTTGGCGGTCGACCCCGCTGTCATCGCAGCCGACGAGCCGACGACCCTCCTCGACCTGCGCAACGCCCGCCGTCTCAGGGAGGCCTTTGCCGCTTTGAGCCAACAAGTTGTCGTAGCGACCCATGATCTCGCCTGGGCGGCCGATTTCGAACGAGTCCTCGTCATTGACGCCGGCCGGATCGCCGCCGACGGAGCGCCAGGAGAAACCATCAGTTTTTATCGTCGCTTGGCCGGCGATGGCTAAGGCAGACCGCTGGTTCGGGACCTACCATCCGCTCGGCTCGGCCGTCGAGCGCTGGTCCGTAGGCGTGAAATACGCCCTCCTGCTCGGTCTTAGCCTGCCTTGTTTCATCATCCAGCGCTGGCCGTTGACGTCGGCCGCCCTCTTGGCCGCCGCCGGCCTCCTCCTGGCCGCCAAGCTCAGAGCGCGGCAGGCCCTCGGTTTGGCGCCGGGTTTCTTCAGCCTCGTCGTCGTCTTGGCCGTTTTCCACGCGGTCACGGGCGACTGGCTGGGCGGCCTCGTCGTCGCCGGCAATCTCGTCCTGGCCCTTTGGGCGGCCCGGCTCGTCACCATGACAACCCCCGCCTCCCTCCTCATCGACGCCCTCGTCACCGTGGCCAGGCCTTTTTCCCGTCTCGGCCTCCAGCCCGAGCGTTTCGGTTTGGCCGTTCACATCATGCTCCGTTCCTTGCCCCGCCTGTCCGGCGCCTTGGCCGGCGCCAGGCAGGCGGCGGCCGCCCGCGGGCTCAGGGGACATGTCGGCCGCCAGGTCACGCAAGTGGCAGTGCAGGCGGTGGGATACGCGCAGGCGACCGGCGACGCCATGACAGCCCGAGGTTTGGGCGATGGGGAACGGTGATTCAGCTTGCGTGGTCAAAGCCAGCGGTGTCCTGACGCCATTGCGTCCCCCACTACACTGGCTGCCAAAGGGCTGAAAGCAGGGGGGATTGTCCTATGGCGTATTCAGGAGAGCAAGAGCTGGGAAGTGGCGGCGAGGGGCCGGTCCCTCTTGGCCTGACCTTTGACGACGTCCTCCTGCAGCCGGGCGAGTCCGATGTCATCCCCTCGCAATGCGACACCTCGTCCCGCGTTTCGCGCCGGATCGAGGTCAAGATCCCGCTCCTCAGTTCCGCCATGGACACGGTCACCGAGACCCGCATGGCCATCGCCATGGCCCGTGAGGGCGGCATCGGCATCATCCACCGGAATCTTCCGGTCGAAGACCAGGCGGCCATGGTCGATTACGTCAAGCGCTCCGAGGCGGGCATGGTCGACAACCCGTACACCATCACGGCCGACCGCACCATCGCCGAGGTCGACGCCATGGCCGGCCAATATCGGATCTCAGGCGTGCCCGTCGTAGACGGCGCCGGCTGTCTCATCGGCATCGTGACGAACCGTGACATGCGGTTCGAGGACGACCCGGCTCGGCTGGTCGAAGACGTCATGACGAAGATGCCCTTGGTCACCGGCTACCCAGGCATCCCGGCCGAAGAGGCCTTGGCCCGGATGGCCAAGCATAAGATTGAAAAATTGCCGCTTATCGATGCCGATGGCAAGTTGACCGGTTTATTCACTTTGAAAGACTTCGTCAAGTCGAGCAAATATCCATTGGCGAGCAAGGATTCTTCAGGGCGGCTGCGGGTCGGCGCGGCGGTCGGCTTCTTCGGCGACGGCTGGGAGCGGGCCATGCGCCTGATCGAAGCGGGGGCCGACCTCGTCATCGTGGACACGGCCCACGGTCATTCCCAAGCCGTCGTGGACATGATCCGGCGGCTCAAGAAAGACCCAGCGGCCAGCGCCGCCGACATTGTGGGCGGCAACGTCGCGACGTACGAAGGGGCCAAGGCTCTTGTGGACGCAGGCGCGGACGGGATCAAGGTCGGGGTCGGGCCGGGCTCGATCTGCACGACTCGAGTTGTCTCTGGCGTCGGCGTGCCACAGGTCACCGCCATCGCCGCGGCGGCCCGCGCGGCCCGCCCCGCCGGGGTGCCGGTCATCGGCGACGGCGGTCTGCAATATTCCGGCGACATCGCCAAAGCCATCGTCGCCGGAGCCGACACGGTCATGCTGGGATCTCTCCTGGCCGGCTGCGAGGAATCGCCTGGCGACCTCGTCTTCATCAACGGCAAGCAGTTCAAGTCCTACCGCGGCATGGGTTCGCTCGGGGCCATGGCGGCCCGCGGCCGCCGCGCCTCTTACTCGAAGGACCGCTATTTCCAAGCCGATGTCGCAAGCGACGACAAACTCGTCCCCGAGGGCGTCGAAGGGCAAGTCGCCTACCGTGGCCCGCTGGCCGCTGTCGCCTACCAGCTAGTCGGCGGCCTTAGGCAAGCAATGTTTTATACTGGGGCCTTGACGGTCCCCGAGCTGCAAATCCGTGGCCGCTTCATCCGCATAACGGCGTCGGGGCTGCGCGAATCCCATCCCCACGACATCCAGATGACGGTCGAAGCGCCGAACTACGCCGGTTGAGCTGCCTGACGCCGCGCCCGCTCGAGGGCGCGCGTCGGGTCCGGCCGAGTGGCCGGCGCGCCGCGGTCACCAGCCCAGTTCGCCGTCGTCTTCTTGGAATGTCCCCGAGGGAGCGTCCTTTCCGACCGTGGCCCATCGCACGACGATCCGGGCGCTGATCTCGGCTGGGCGTCCGGGGTGGTTGCCGCCGCCGAGGTTGGTTGCGGTGATGCCTGGTTCGACGGCGTTGAACTTCACCTCGGGCACGGCGTTGGCGTATTGGACGGTGAGCATGGAGACGGCGGCCTTGCTTGCCCCATAGACGATCGCCGGGTAGTGGGCGGCGGGACGGGCGGGTTCGTGGGTGGCCCAGAACGAGCCGAGGGCGCTGGAGACGTTCACGACGACCGGGTTCGCAGACCTGAGCAGCAGCGGCAGCGCGGCTTCGGTGACGCGGATGACGCCGACCGCGTTGACATCGAATACGGCCAGGGCGCTGGGCCCGTCGAGAGCCTCGCCGCGGCCGTCCGGACTGCGCTTGGCGATGCCGGCGTTGTTCACGAGGACGTCGAGCCCGCCAGCGGCCTCGATCAGGGCGAGGGCGGAGTGGACGGAGGCGTCGTCGGTGACGTCGAGTCGCACGAACCGCGCGCCGATCTCCTCGGCCGCGGCCTGTCCCCGTTCCCTGTCCCGGGCTCCGACGTAGACGATGTGTCCAGCGGCGACGAGCTGACGAGCGGTTTCTTTGCCGAGGCCGGTGTTCGCCCCGGTGACGAGTGTTGTGGTCATGGGACCAGGTTCGCGCGGCTGCGGCTGCTTAGGCAGCCGACTGCTTGTCGTAGGACTGGCAGGGCCACCCCTGTCCGGCCGCGCTGCGCGACAATGGACAGGTGGAGCGTCAGGAGTTCGGGCACACGGTGCGCCGTTGGCGCGACCGCGTCCCGCCGGCCGCCGCGGGGGCGTCGGTCGGCCCGAGACGGCGGGCAGCGGGCTTGCGGCGTGAAGAGCTCGCGAATCTGGCGGGCATCTCTGTCGACTATCTGACCCGGTTGGAACAAGGCCGCGCCACCTCGCCGTCGACGCAGGTCATCGAGGCGCTTGCCTCGGCGCTACAGTTGTCCAGTGCTGAGAGGGAGTTGCTCTTTCGCCTCGGCGGGCAGCAGCCGCCAGGGCCGAAACTCGTGCCCCAACGCATTCCGCCCAGCCTGCGGCGGTTGCTCGACCGGCTCTGGGCCACCCCCGTCGTCGTATATGACGCGATGTGGAACCTCATCGACGCCAACGGCCCCTATGAGGCGCTCACGGGCGCGTCGGCGTGGCGGGGGATCGAACGCAACGGCGTGTGGCGCAATCTCGCTGGGCCAGGCCCGGTCGCTGAAATCACTCCCGACCAGCTCGCCGAACAACAAGAATGTCTCGTCGCCGACCTGCGCCTGACCGCGGCGAAGTACCCGGCCGATCCTCGCTTGCAGCGCCTGGTGGCCGACCTCCGCAAAGCCAGCAGCCGCTTCGCTGAGCTCTGGGAGCGCGCCAGTCTGAGCGCTCTCGAGAACCGCTCGCGGAGTAAAACCTTCGACCATCCCGAGGTCGGGACCATCTGCTTGAACTGCGACACCCTCATCGTCGCGGGCGACGACCTTCGGATAATGGTCTACACCGCCGAACCCGACAGCGAAGACGCCGAACGCCTCGCCTTCGCCGCCGTGCTCGGCGCCCAAGCGCTCCACAAGTAAGCCAGTCCAGCCAGCGCAGGCCAGTCAACGGGACCAGTGTCTGGCCGTCGAGGAGGCTGGCGGCGGCCTTGGCGGCAAGCGTCCAGGGACCTGGTGAAACCCAACATGAGGCGTCCACCAGGCGGCAGCCGCTTTGGGGCCGTCCGGCGAGGCGGCTGGCGGCGGCCGAGTCAGGCCGGAGCCGGAACTCGGCCGCAGCGCGGTGTCAGCGGGAGAAGGTAACGTAGGGCTGGTTTTTCCGAACAACCCCGGGAGGCGCGATGCTGCACGACATCGGACGGTCCAAACACGCCGAGCAGGCGTATTCCCTCGACGACGTCGCCATCGTCCCGAGCCGGCGGACGCGTGACGCCGAGGATGTCGATCTGAGTTGGCGGATCGACGCGGCAGCGCTTCGTTTCCCCATTGTCGCCGCTCCCATGGACTCTCTCATGTCCCCGGCCACAGCCATCGCCATGGGACAGCTGGGGGGGCTTGGCGTCCTTAATCTGGAGGGTCTGTGGACGCGTTATGAGAACCCCGAGCCGGTCTACGAAGAACTGGCCAGCCTGGCCGACCAGGCGGCGACAGAGCGTCTCCAACAGGTCTACGCCGAGCCGATCAAACCCGAGCTGATCGGCGCCCGCTTAGACGAGATCCGCGCCGCTGGCGTCTGTGTGGCCGGCTCGCTCAGCCCCAAGAACGTCCAGCAATACGCCGGCGCGGTCGAAGCGGCGTCCCCGGATTTCTTCGTCATACGGGGGGCCTTGGTGTCGGCCGAACACTGCGCCAGCGTGGGCGCGCCGCTTGACCTCAAGCAGTTCATCAAGACGCTTGACGTTCCTGTCATCGTCGGCGGCTGCGCCAACTACCACACCGCTTTCCATCTCATGCGAGCCGGCGCGGCTGGCGTGTTGGTCGGTTTCGGCGGCGGCTCCCGGCATGCCACCTTGTCGGTCCTCGGCATCGAGGTGCCGATGGCGACGGCTCTGTCCGACGTCGTCGCGGCCCGGCGGGACTATCTCGACGAATCCGGGGGAAGGTATGTTCACGTCATTGCGGACGGTTCCCTCGGCGTCTCGGGCGATCTGGCCAAGGCGCTGGCCTGTGGCGCGGACGCCGTGATGGTGGGGGCTCCTTTGGCCAAGGCGGCCGAAGCCCCCGGCCGCGGCTTCCACTGGGGGGCTGAGGCCTGGCACCCCACTTTGCCGCGCGGCCGCCGCGTCCGTTTCGAGCAGATCGGCTCTCTCGAAGAGATCCTCTTGGGGCCGAGCCGTCGGGCGGACGGCTCCATGAACCTCGTCGGAGCGTTGCGGCGGACCTTGGCTTCGACCGGCTACACCGACCTCAAGTCCTTTCAGCGGGCCGAATTGATCCTCATGTGACGAGGCGGCGGCGGGCGGGTCAAGCCGGCAAGGCTGTGGCTTCCCGCCCGCGGCGGCCGCGGGGGCGCTTCGCCGAGGCCAGGGCGAATTACGTCCCGCAGCTGCCGGCGGGCCACCGAAGCGTGTTGCCAGCGAAAGACACTAGTGTGGAGCTTATGACGAGCTTGCGACCCGGGACAGCGGAGCCTGCTTCCGCCGCGCCGGCCGGCGACGTGAAAGACGCTGCGGTTTTTCCCGCCGGTCCGGGGTCCGACCCAAGTGAGGCAGCGATTCCCGCCGCGCCGACGGGGGCCTCAGGACAGGCGGCCCTGCCGGCCGAGTTGACGGCGGCCCGCCAGTCGATTGACAACCTAGACGCAGCCTTGGTCCACCTGCTGGCCGAGCGGTTCAAAATCACGCGGCGAGTGGGCCAGATCAAGGCGGCCTACGGTTTGCCGCCGGCCGACCCGGAGCGCGAGGTGGCCCAGATCGCGCGCCTGCGGGAACTGGCCGCGGCCTCCGACCTTGACCCCGAGTTTGCGGAAAAGTTCCTCACTTTCGTCGTACGCGAGGTCGTGCGCCACCATGAGTCGCTGCAAACTGGTTTCGCCCCGGCCGGCCTGGCAGCCACGCCCCAAGGGGCCGACAAGGCGTAGGAACGCCAGCGGCGGCGCTGAAACGGCTGGGCGAATCGCGCTGCCTCGTCAGGACCGCCTGGCGGGGGGAAGTTCCTGGTCGAAGGGTTCAGAAGACAGCGCGTCAAGGTAGCCCTCGAAGGCCTGAGCGGCCGCCCCTAGGCATACGGCATTGCTTTTCATGTGTTGCAGCTCGACCGTGGTCCCCATGAGGGGGACGGCTAACGCGTGGGCCTTGATGTGCGGCTGGGCTTGGTCGACAAGACGCTGGCCGATGTGGCTGGCAACCCAGCCTGTGATCAGGATCAGGGAGGGGTTGAGGAAGTTGATGATCGAAGCGATGGCCATTCCAAGGAAGCGGCTTGTCTGTTCGATGACGTCCAAAGCGGCGGGATCGCCTTTGTCCGCCGCTGCGCCCAAGGCCGCCAGGGTAGCGGTCTGATCATCGCCGCACAGCAGATCGCTTGTGGGGTGGGTCTCTCGCAAGGTGCGGAGGATCCCGACGGCGCCGACGTAGGCTTCGACGCAGCCGCGCGAGCCGCAACGGCAAGCCCGGCCGTCGCCCACGAGGACGGTGTGCCCCCACTCCCCGGCGCTGTTGGTGTGTCCGCGGTGGATTCGCCCTTCGATGGCGAAGGCGGCGCCAACGCCGGTGCCGAGGTTGATGACGGTGAAATCCTCATGGTGGCGTTCGGGGTTTGACCAAATCTCGGAGACGACGAGGGATTTTAGCGGGTTGTCGAGGTAGAGGGGGGCGCCAAGGCCATCGGCTAGTTGCTCGACCAGGGGCACGTTGTGCCAACCCCAGTTGGGCGCGAAGATCGAGGCGCCGCCGGCTTGGTCGACCTGGCCAGGGGCGGCCACTCCGACGCCGAGCAGTGGCGTTGTCAGATGGCGAGCGTGTTCGACGGCGATTGCCGCTTGGACCCGCTGGATGACCTCAGCGGGAGTTTTTTTGTGGGGGTCGATGTCCCAGCGGGTGGAGGACATGGTCTCTAAAGCGGCGTTCAAGGTTTCGACGTGGACGTAGGTTTCGGCGATGTCGACGCCGAGGAAGTGGCCGTGTTCGGGGTTGAGCGTCAGCCTGGCTGTGGGGCGGCCGACGATTGGCCGGTCGCGGCCGGCTTCAACCACGACGCCAGCTTCGATTAGTTTGGCGCAGATCGTTGACACGGTGGAGAAGCTAAGGCTTGTGGCCTCGACGAGTTCGCGCCTGGTGCAGACGCCGGCGGCATGGATCGAGCGAACCACATCGAAGGCGTTCAGGCGGTGAATTTCGGCGGCGGTGCGCATCGTGCTGCTCCATCTGTCTCAAGTCCTAGGAGATAGGTTATCGTTAGTCTTCTTGCGATGGTTGTAATTCGGCTTTCGACTCGTAGCGGAAGATGGCCTCTGCGCTCCGACGGGGCCTTGGCTCTAACCGTGGCTTGGCCGGAGGCCGTGCCTTGGCCGCGGGCAACGGCCGCTCGGCGCCGGACGGTGATCGCTCATGGAGGCGATGCCGCGGGATCCCGGGTGATGCTTTGGCGCCGGAACACTGCCCGCTCACCCAGCTCCCGCTTGAGCGGGAACGCCAGTTTGGTGGAACTTGACGCGGCCGGCCAAGACAAAGCGGCAGACATTCGTGGCGCGGCTGGCGGCCGCTTCCGTCGCGGTCTGCGAAGTCGCACTGCCGCCGGTGGCACGGCCCAGTCATAACGGCTTACGGAAGGAAGCCAGCCGCGGTCCGGACTCAAGTTCACAACTGACGCTGTGCTCAGGCCTCCGGGTTAGTCGTTGCAGGCGGGGCGGCGGAGGCACGGATCTGATGGGCTGCCGCCGCTTTCTTACGATGATTATAACTGGTATAGGAATTAGTGCTATGCTGCGATCGCCGGCCATCGACGAGTCGCTGCCGGCGCTGTTCAAGGGAGAACTCGGATGAGCAGGACGCGAGTAGCGGCCGCGACTGTCACCATGTTGGTTGCTCAAACCGCAGCGGCCGTGCCAATCCGGTCCTGCGGCGCGGCGGCTGTCAGTGACGTGTCCGGTGTTTCTTCTGTTGCGGTTGCGCACGCCGCCGGCAGCTCGTGTCGGTTGGCCGGCAAGGCTCCCGGACTGGCGCTCAGCTCTCGTCTCGCCTTTGGCCAGGCCGCAAGAGTGATGACGGGCCCGGCGGAGCATGCGGACTTGACAACGTCTGATGGGCGGGCGGCCCAGGAGCGGAGGTCCGAATGAGCGTCTTTGAGATAGGTGAGGATGCTTTCTTAGTGGATGGGCAGCCGTTCCGTATTCTGTCCGGGGCCGTTCACTACTTCCGGATTCATCCCGGCCAGTGGGAGGATCGGATTGCGAAAGCCCGCCAGTTTGGTTTGAACACGATTGACACCTACGTGGCGTGGAATTTCCATTCACGGCGGCCCGGCGAGTTCGCAACCGACGGATGGCGTGATCTTGGCCGATATTTGGATCTGATCCAAGCGGCGGGAATGTACGCGATAGTGCGGCCAGGACCGTACATCTGCGCGGAGTGGGCCAACGCCGGGCTGCCGGGCTGGTTGACAATGAACCAGGGGATTGCGCTGCGGTCGGCTGACCCGCTGTATTTGGCCGCGGTCGAGCAGTATTTTCATTCTGTGTTGCCGACCATCGCGGAGCGGCAGATCCACCGTGGGGGAAACGTCATTCTCGTACAGGTTGAAAATGAATATGGCGCCTACGGATCAGATTCAGCCTATTTGCGGAAACTCACCAGCTTGATCCGTCAGGAAGGCATCGAGGTGCCGTTGTTCACCTGCGACCAGGCTAACGAGGAAATGCTGAAACGAGGAGGTTTGCCAGAACTGCTTCGAACGGGCACCTTCGGTTCAAGGTCGTCAGAACGGCTGGCGATCCTGCGGCGCGCCCAGCCGACCGGGCCGCTGCTGTGCTCCGAGTATTGGAATGGCTGGTTTGACAGTTGGGGCCAACACCACCACACAACCGATGCTGAAGCATCAGCTCAGGACCTTGACGAACTCCTCGGCCAGGGCGCCTCGGTCAACTTTTACCCATTTCATGGAGGCAGCAATTTCGGCTTCACTAACGGGGCTAATGACAAAGGGGTCTATGCGCCGGTTGTCACCAGTTACGACTATGACGCGCCACTGGCCGAAGATGGGACACCGGGTCCTAAATACGCCGCCTTCCGTGACGTTTTGATGCGCCATGGCGCGGTTCGCGACCTCGCTCCAGCCAGGGGCCGACGGCCTGCTGACAAGGTAACTGTGGAACTGCGCAGAGGGAAGCGCTGGCATGACGTGGATTGGGGAGCGGCCAGATCGTACGACCACTTGCCAACGTTGGACGAGGTTGACCCGGCGGCGGTGTTGGCCATTTATGAGACCCAACTTGCACCTGGCGATGAGGTTTTGGCTTTCGCCGATGTGCGCGACCGCGCTCAACTATTTCTTGGACAGATCGAAATCGGGGTCATCGACCGTACCCGGCGGGAGAAAGCAGCCAACCTTCCCCTAACTGGAAACGGCGGGTTGAGCATCATTGTGGAAGATTTGGGACGGGTCGACTACGGCAGCCGGTTGGGAGAACCCAAGGGGCTTATCGGGCCAGCCCGCACCGCCAAACGCGTCATCGACGCCTGGTCTGTCACGGCAGTCGACCACGAATCGATCCCCGACCTTGACGTCACCGGCAATGGGATTGCGCTTGACCCGTCTGGTCCGGTGCAAGGACCGGTCTTCTTGTGGGCCGATTTTGAGGCTTCGGCCGGGGATGACCTATTTCTTGATGTCGCCCAGTGGGGCCGCGGGGTGGCGTGGGTCAATGGTTTTTGTTTAGGCAGGTATTGGTCGGCAGGGCCGACTGAGACGCTTTACGTGCCTGGCCCGGTCATCCGCGCTGGCCTCAACCGGTTGCTCGTTCTGGAACTCGCTTCCTGCGCGAAACCCCAAGCTGGTTTCGTGTCCGGTCCTGTTCTGGGCTGCGTCGAGGCCTAGCGAGGCGATCATGACTGCGGCTGCGAAAATTAGAACAGGCCAGCGGCGGCGCAACTGGAGCGGATGGGTCTTCGCGGGGCCATTCAGCTTCTTTTTCATCATTGTGTTCATCGCTCCTTTGGCCTACGCCATTTGGCTTTCGTTTTTCCAGCCGAAAATGGTTTGGGGTGTGTCGCAAGGTGAGGAATTCGTTGGCCTGGCGAACTATGTCAGGCTGTTTGGCGATCCAAATTTCTGGTCGGGAGTCGCCGGGGTGGCGTTGTTCTTGGCCGTCCAGGTCCCGATAATGCTGGCGATCTCGATGTTTTTAGCTTTGGCTATCGACTCGGGTCGTCTTTGGGGTGCGAGCTTCTTTCGGGTTTCGGTCTTCCTGCCGTACGCCATCCCGGCTGTGGTGGCGACCTTGATGTGGGGTTTCCTCTACGGCGCCCGCTACGGTGTGATGGCCTCGGTCAACAACGCTTTGGGCAGCTCGATTGACGTGTTTTCCGCGGATCTGATCTGGGTTGGGATCGGCAATATCGTCACTTGGGAGTACATCGGCTACAACATGCTGATCTTCTATTCAGCGCTGAAGACGATACCAGAATCGCTCTACGAGGCGGCGGTCATTGACGGGGCCGGCGAGTGGGGCGTCATCAAAGCGATCAAACTGCCGGCGATACGGGGATCGATGATGATCGCGGTGATCTTCTCGGTCATCGGCACGTTCCAACTGTTCAACGAGCCCAACGTTTTGCAGCAAATGTCGGGCAATGTCATCACGACTTATTTCACCCCGAATTTCTATGCCTTCCAGCTGGCGTTCAACGCGCACAATCCCAACTATTCAGCCGCGCTGGCGATCGTAATGGGTCTCATCACGATGATTGTCGCCTACGTCGTGCAGCTGTGGGGTGGCAAAGGGGCAGAGCAGAAATGACCAAGGCCGCTCATCTGCGTTCCCGCGCCCGCTTGCATAACCCGAAAAACCCCCGACGGTCGGTGCTTTTCACCGTTCTGACTGGTGTGTTCGTCCTCTATTCGCTGATGCCGCTGGTCTGGCTGGCCATCAACGCGACGAAAACCCAGCATGACTATGTCTCGACCTTCGGTTTCGCGTTCGGAGGCTCGTTTGCGCTGTTTGACAACATCGCCCAAACTTTCGCCTATCGCGACGGCATTTTCGGGCGGTGGCTGCTCAACACCTTGCTATATGTCGTGGTTGGCGCCGGCGGGGCGACCCTGCTGGCCGTCCTGGGCGGTTACGGCCTCTCGAAATACCGTTTCCCTGGCCGCCGCGGCCTCATCGCTGTCGTGATGGGCGCTATCGCCGTGCCCTCCACAGCCTTGACCGTTCCATTGTTCTTGCTGTTCAGCCGGGTCGGTGTGGTCGACACGCCCTGGGCGGTCATCATCCCCAGCCTCATTACCCCGTTCGGTTTCTATCTGATGCAGGTGTTCTCCGCTGAAGCCGTACCCGATGAAATGCTGGAAGCGGCCCGCCTGGACGGCTCGGGCGAACTAGGCACGTTCTTCCGCATCTCGCTGCCGCTGCTGGCCCCCGGCATCGTGACCGTGGCCCTGTTCGCCATCGTGGCCACCTGGAACAACTACTTCCTACCTCTGATCATGCTCACCTCAGAGGAATGGAAACCATTGACCACCGGGCTAAATGACATCAAGCTGCAAACTTACTCAGCCGCCGGCGGCCAAAGCCCACTGCAAAACATCATCCTCACCGGATCGCTGCTGACAATCATCCCATTGATCATCGCCTTCCTGTTCCTTCAGCGGTTCTGGCAAGCCGGCTTGGCCGCAGGCAGCGTCAAAGAATAAAAGGGGGCATGCGATTAATTCTAACGGCATCCAAGTGATGCCACATCACCCCATAAACACCACATCTGCTCTTAAACTGAAAGGAAAACAGTGAAATACGCCAAGAAAATTTTGGCCGCCATCGTAGCGACTGCGCTGCTGCCGCTGATCGCCGCTTGCGGCAGCAGCGACACACCCGTTGACCCGTCATCGGAAAGCGTCAACGCCAAGACCGAGATCACCGTCTGGGGATGGGAGCCCACTCTCAAAGATGTCGTGCCGGCTTTTGAAGCCGCCAACCCCGACATCAAAGTCAACCTTCAAAACGTCGGCGGGGCGGGCGACACCTACACCAAGCTGGACAACGCCATCGCCGCCGGATCAGGCGCGCCAGACATTTCTCAAATCGAGTATTACGCCATCGCCCAGTACGCGATCCCAGGGCAGTTGGCCGACCTGGCCGAGTTCGGCGCAGACAGCCTCTCGGGCACGTTCACCGCGGGCACCTGGAACTCGGTCACTTTAGCTGGCAGCGGCAAGGTTTACGGGCTCCCCGTCGACTCTGGCCCCATGGCCCTGTTCTACAACAAAGCCACCTACGACGAGGCAGGCGTCACTGAAGCCCCCAAAACCTGGGACGAGTTCTACGACGCCGCCAAAAAGATCCACGCCCTCGGCCCTGACTACTACATAACCGCCGACAACGGCGACGCGGGCATGGCCACTTCCATGATGTGGCTAGCCGGAGCGCAGCCATTCAAAGTCGGCACAGATTCCGTCACTATAGACTTGGGCGCGGCCGGCGTAGTCGATTTTGCCGAGTTCTGGCAAAAACTCATCGACGAAGAACTCATCAACACGAAAATCTCATCCTGGTCTGACGACTGGTTCAAAGCCCTCGGCGACGGCACCTTGGCCAGTTTGATAACCGGCGCCTGGATGCCGGCCAACCTGATTGGCTCTGCCCCAGACGCCGCCGGCGACTTCCGGGTCGCTGCCACCCCTGTGCCAACTGCAGGCAAAGCCGCCGACTCAGAAAACGGCGGCTCGTCGCTGGCGCTCCTCGCCTCAAGCGACAAGAAAGAAGCCGCCTATAAATTCCTCGAATTCAACAGCGCCGGCGCCGGCGTCGCCATCCGCGTCAAAGGCGGCAACTTCCCCTCCACCCTGGCTGACCTGCAAAAGACCGAATTCTTGGACTACACCGACGAGTACTTCGGCGGTCAGCAATACAACCAGGTCCTCGCCCAAGCCGCCAAGGATGTCCTGCCCGGTTGGAGCTACCTGCCCTACCAGGTCTACGCCAACAGCATCTTCGGCGACAAAATCGCCGGGGCCTACTCTGGAATTGGCACTCTGGCAGACGCTTTTAAAGCCTGGGGCGTCGATCTGGTCGCCTACGGCCAGCAAAACGGTTTCAACGCTAAATAACCTAACCGCCACAGCCGCCGGGGGCGTCAAGCAAACAAACACCAGCTTGACGCCCCCGAAGCCACGCCGCGTACGGCCATGGAACTCAAAAGCCGCCACAGCGTGCGCCGAAAGACCCGGTCGGCCAAAGAGTTTCTCTTCGGCTTATCCGTACTACATCCTAGAAGGTTATTCATAATGAGGTTCTATAGTTTTCCAGAGAGACTACAGCCCGTATGATCTCCGAGTGTTTCTGGAGCGGCCCTCTAAAAGGGTATTTGAGGATTTTC
>JAIRXC010000172.1 GCA_031268515.1 Propionibacteriaceae bacterium | reverse complement strand
GCGGCGGGGCGGGGATGTAGGAGGGGAAAGGCTGGGCAGTAGAGCCAGGCAGCGGCGGGGCGGGGATGTAGGAGGGGAAAGGCTGGGCGGGGGTGGAATCGGCCGGCGGCGGGCCGTCTGGGCTTCCTTCATTTGGCGGCGGTGTGGTCCAAGACGGGTCGCTCACGGGGGTCCTTTCAGCGCGCGGAGGTTTAAACGCGTTCAGACTAACCCAGAGCTCTGACTTTAAATGCCAAGGTCGTGGGCTCGACGGAGTCGGGACAGGCTGGTGGGCAGCCTATTCTTCGTTGTCAGCGGACACAGCGTTGTCAGCGGACATGGCGTTTCGGCGAGCCCAGCGCCGCAACCGAAGCCAAGCCGGGGTGTCAGACAATTAGAGTGAAGCCAAGGTGTCAGCTGACTGGTGTGAGGCCCAGGTGGAAACCAGTCAGTTTGCGGCGGGTCGCGGACAACCGTTCGGCTAGCTCTGTCAAGACGGCGGCGGCCGGCGAAGGGGAGTCGAGGAGGACGATGGGGGCGCCCGCGTCGCCGGCGGCTCGCCAATCGCGTTCCAAGGGCACCTCGGCCAGGAGGGGGACCTCATAGGCCAAACGTTCGCTGAGGTGGGCCGCCACGGCTTGGCCGCCGCCGCTGCCGAACAGGTCGACCCGGTGGGACTTGCCGCAGTGAGGGCACTCGGCGTCGAGGTAGCTCATGTTTTCAACCACCCCGATGACCTTTTGTTTCAAGATCCCCGCCATCGTCCCGGCCCGTTCGGCCACCTCAGTGGCGGCTAGCTGCGGCGTTGTCACGACGATGACCTCCGCGTTGGGCAGCTTCTGGCCAAACCCGATGGCGACGTCGCCGGTGCCTGGCGGCAGGTCGACGAGGAGGAAGTCGAGGTCGCCCCAGGAGACGTCCGTGAGGAACTGGCCGATGGCCCGGTCGACCACAGGGCCGCGCCAGGCCACGACATCCTCCCGCGCCTGCTTCATCATCCCAATCGAGATGACCGCGACATCGTGGGCCGTGACGGGCACGATCATGTCCAGGTCCGGAATCTGCGTCGGGCCGTCCTCCGGGTCGATGCCCATGAGGTCGGGGACCGAGTGGCCGTAAACATCAGCGTCGAGCAACCCGACCTTGTGGCCGAGCCGGGCTAATGCGCAAGCTAAGTTGACAGTGATGGAACTCTTGCCGACGCCGCCCTTGCCGGAGGCGACGGCGATGACTCGAGTCAGGTTGTCAGGGCGTGTGAACGGGATGTCGCGGGAGCCGGCTCCAAGGTGGGCTCGCAGGGCCGCCCGCTGCGCGTCGTCCATGACGCCGACTTCGACGTTGACCTGGCTGACGCCCGCGACGGCGCCGACGGCCGCCTCGACGGCGCCGACAAGGTGCTGGCGCAAGGGACAGCCGCCGGTAGTCAGGAGGAGGCGGATGCTGACATCCCCGTCGTCGCCTACGGCGATGGCGTCGACCATGCCGAGATCGGTTATGGGCCGTCGCAGTTCGGGGTCCATGACCTCGCGTAGGGCGGCCTGGACGGCGGGGACAAGGGGATGGTCAGGAGTTGCGGTCACGCCGCCCAACGATACCCGCTTGGGTCCGCTTCCTAGGTTCGTTTCGTAGGGGAGGGCGGTCTCATGGGGGAGGGTGTCGCCGGGCTGACGCGGCGTGGCCGCGGCTATCTGCCGGGGCCTGTTTCCGTGTGCTTGACGCCCGTGGAATCGCCGGTTGGCAGTCAGATCATGTCCCGGGGCCCCGAGGCCCGCCGCTGAGGCTTTGAGGCCGCAGGTTCAGGCCGAAGCTTTCTGGCCGCTTTTGGCCAAGAGGGCGCAGGCCAGTTTGAAGCCCGCCTCGTCCACCATCTCCCCGTCTACGACGATGGCGCCAGTCGCCCCGCCCGCCTGGCTTGTCGCCGCGGCGTAGGCGGTTGTGATCCGGCTGGCCCGCTCTAAGACGGCCGGGTCCGGGTTGAAGGCCGCGTTGCCGGCTGTCACCTGGTCGGGGTGGAGGACCCACTTGCCGTCGTAGCCGAGGGCCGCCGCTTTCAAGGCGGAGGCGGTGAAGCCGTCGAGGTCGCGGATGCCGACGAAGGGGCCGTCGACGGCTTGCAAGCCGTGGGCGCGGGCGGCCAGGAGGACGGCCAGGAGGGGATAGTGGAAGGCGTCGGCCGGATAGCCAGCCGGTTGCGAGCCGACCGACAAGGTGCCCATGCCGAGAGAGGCCATGAAATCGCCCGGTCCAAAAACAAGGCTTTCGAGACGGGCGGAGGCGGCGGCGATGGCGGCGGCAGCTAGCAAACCGGGCGCGTCCTCGATCTGGGCCTCGATGCCGATGCCGCCGGCCGGCCGGCCAGCGGTCGCCTCGACCTGGTTGAGCAACAGGTCGAGAGCCGCCACCTCTTCTGGCCGCTGGACCTTGGGCAAGACGATCGTGTCGATGCGGGCTTCAGCTGATCCGACCGTCGCGACGACGTCGAGGTAAGTCCAAGGCGTCGACCAGCCGGACACCCGGACGCTGACGAGGCCGGCCCGCCAGCCTTCGGGGCTGGCCAAGGCGGCCGCCACGCGGGCTCGCGCGGCCGCCTTGGCAGCCGGAGCCACGGCGTCCTCCAAGTCGAGGAAGACCCCGTCGACTGCCTGAGCGCGGGACTTGGCGATGAAGCGGTCGGAAGAGCCAGGCACGGCCAGGATGGTCCGACGCGGCTTGACAGTGCGCATGCCGGCAGCCTAGGGCGCCGGGGCCGCCAGGCGGCGGCGGGCGGGGGCCGCGCTTCACCGACTTCTTTCCCCCCGGGTCCTGTGGCCTTGACGTGGACAGGCGGTTCGGTGAAGTCAGCGGCTTGCCTTAGCTTTCCGGTCTGACCATCGCCTCTGGCATGGCCAGCAGCTAGCGGATCACCTTCGCGGGAGGCAGAGGCAAGACGCTTTCGATCTCTGGAATTCACAGAGAGCCCGGGAGCGGCTGTCCAAGATTGCGTCGGGGCTGTTGGGCGAGCACAGTTCAGCCTATGAATTCACATTGGCAATTACTAGTAGGCT
The DNA here is from genome assembly GCA_031268515.1 of Propionibacteriaceae bacterium. Lineage (GTDB taxonomy): Bacteria > Actinomycetota > Actinomycetes > Propionibacteriales > Propionibacteriaceae > WQYJ01. Next base: position 2,672 of record JAIRXC010000172.1, on the reverse strand, counting down.
AGTAATGGAGTCGGTCTAGCCGCGTCGACGGATTCGCCCTGGTCTGGGCCGGGGCGCGCAAGAAGACGGGAAGACCAGACGAGATGGCGGCGGCGACCGTCGGCGGGAAAGGCTTCGCTTGGCCGGCGGCCGCGCGGTCTTGCCAGCGCCAGGCAGGCGGGCGGCGGCGATAGGCTATGTCGTCGTGAGCGTGTTCGTCTCCCGGCTTCGCGGGCTGTCAGTGGTGGACAGTTCAGGCGACTCCATGGGCATCGTCCGCGACGTTGTCGTCCAGGTCCGGCACGCCGGGCGGGCGCCCAAGGTCAAGGGCATCGTCATGGAGTTGTTTGCCCGGCGGCGGGTTTACGTGCCGATTGAGCGCGTCTACGCCATCGACCCGGCCCAGGTCGTCATCTCCGGCGCCGTCAACGCCCGCCGCTTCCGCCGGCGCGAAGGCGAAACCCTCGTGGTCGAGGACCTCATCGACCGCCAAGTCGTCCGCCGCGGCGAATCGGCGCCGGCCAAGATCTACGACGTTTCCATGGCGCCGGGCCGAGCCGGCGAATGGGAAGTCGACCAGGCGGCCTTGACGGCTCTGTCGAACCGGCCTTTCAGGGGCCGGCCGGCCTTCACGATCGTGCGCTGGAACGAGGTCCCATTGCTCAGCCCCGACCCTTCGGGGGCGGCCCGCTTGGAAATCTCCCAGTTGCTCGACCTACGTCCGGCCGACATCGCCCGCCACCTCCACGGCATGGACGTCAGCCGGCGGCTCGAGGTCGCCGCCGCCTTGGACGACCGCCGGCTGGCCGAAGCCCTCGAAGAACTGCCCGACGACGAACAGGTGGCGCTGATCTCCGTCCTCGACTTGGAACGGGCCGCCGACGTGCTCGAAGAGATGGACCCGGACGACGCCGCCGACCTCGTGGCCGACCTGCCCCAAGACAAGGCCGAGGGTCTGCTGTCTCGGATGCGGCCCGAGGACGCCCAGGATGTCCGGGACCTCCTGCTCTACGACGAAGAGACCGCCGGCGGCATGATGACCCCAGAGCCTGTCATCTTGGCTCCCGACGCCACGGTGGCCGACGCCTTGTCCCGAGTCCGGGATGAAGAGTTGCCGCCGGCCTTGGCCGCCATGGTCTACGTCTGCCGCCCGCCCCTGGAGGCTCCGACCGGCCGCTACCTTGGGGCCGCCCACATCCAACGCCTGTTGCGCGAGCCGCCTTCGTTGCTGGTTTCGGCGGTCCTCGACGCCGAGCTCGCCCCGCTCGCCCCAGGTGACGCGTTGGCCCTGGTCAGCCGCTATTTCGCGACCTACGACATGGTTGTGGCCCCCGTCGTTGACGCCAATGGGCGTTTGGTTGGCGCGGTCACTGTGGACGATGTCCTCGACCACATGCTGCCGGAGGATTGGCGCGGCATCCAACTCGACGGGGCTGTCTCATCTAGACCCTGACGGGGCCGGGTCCGTTTCTGGGCCGCCGACCCCGCTGGCGCCGGTTCGAAGCGGGCGCCGGAGCAGCGCAACCAACGTACGCATTTTGAGGAGGTGGGCGATGGCCAGGCCACGCAAACAGGTCGATGAGCGACTAGACACTCCAGGGCCGCCCCGGCGGGGCTTCCTGCCCCGGCCGAAAGCCGACCCCGACCGTTTCGGCCGCTTCGCCGAAGGCTTCGCCCGCTCCATGGGCACGGCCAACTTCATCTTTTGGATGACATTGTTCGTTGCCATATGGATCACCGTCAACGTCATCGGCGTCTTCGGCTTCCGCTGGGACCCTTACCCTTTCATCCTCCTCAACTTGTTTTTCTCGACTCAAGCTTCCTACGCTTCGCCCCTCATCTTGTTGGCGACCAATCGTCAGGAAGCGCGTGACCGTATCGCCATGGAAGCCGACCGCAAACAAACCGCCCAGTCCCGGGCCGACATGGATTTCCTGGCCCGTGAGATCGCGGCCCTGCGTTCTCGGCTCGGGGATTTGGCGACCCGCGACTACATCCGCTCCGAACTGCGCGACCTGCTGGAAGAACTCGACCGCCGCGAGGTGACGGGGTTGCCTGAGGCCGACGGCGCGGCTGGCGGGCGGGGCGAGCCGAGCTGACCGCAAGCGTGCTGCTGACTACAAGCGTGGTCGCAGGCTCCGCCGTCGCCGTCGCTGCAGTTGACGGCGTTCCTGGCGGCGTTCCCGGCGCATGCGGCGGCGTTCCGGGGACGGCGCCGGCCAGGCTTGGGGGTGGCGGAGCAGCCAGCGGCGGGCGCGGATCGCGAAGGGGATGTGGGCGAGGTAGAAGGCCAGGAGCCCGACGATGGTCGCGTAGGGGAAGCTGAACAAGCCGGCGATGAGGACGAGGCAAGCGAACAAGGCGATGGGAACATGGCGGGGGCTCAGGTGGACGGTTTTGAAAGTGAAAGTTGGGATGCGGGAGAAAGCGAGGCAGGCGACGGCGATGAGCCAGATGGAATGCGCCAGGGCGTGCGACCACCAGCCTTCGCCGAGCGCCGCCCGGCACACGGCGGGGGCGAGGACGAGCCAGGCCGCCGCCGGCGCCGGCACCCCGACGAAGAATTCTTTGTCGATGTCAAGAGGATTGGGTTTGTCCTGCAAGACGTTGAAACGGGCCAGGCGCAAGACGATGGTGCCGGCGTAGACAAGCGCGGCTAGCCAAACTAACGTGTCGAAACGGCTGTCGGGTTG
>JAIRXC010000182.1 GCA_031268515.1 Propionibacteriaceae bacterium | reverse complement strand
TTTGGCCAGTCAAGACGACAACCCGAGAGGCGGCCCGGATGGCCTCTGCCTGGGCCGGTCCGCCCGCCCGCCCCACATCGACCACGACAAGGCCCCCGGCGTCCGCCAAACCGTCGATGACGGCCGCCGCCGCTTCGGCCGGCACCTCGCGGCGGTCCGACCGGCTTATCGCCACGACCGGGACACCGTCCACCGTCGGCAGGCGGCCGTCAAGGTCGGCTATCTGACCGGAAGCGGCGCGCAGCGCGTCCCAGCGCCAGCCGGACGCTGACTCGGCCCCTAAAAGCAAGTCGAGGCCGCCGCCGGCTGAATCGAGGTCGACAAGGGCGGCGGGGCCGCGGCGGCGGGCCGCCAAGGCCAAGCCGGCCGCCAAAGTCGAGGCGCCGAGGCCGCCGGCCCCGCCAAGCACAGCCACGACTTGCCCGAAGGCTCGTTCGGCCACAGCCCCCGAGAGGATGCGACCCAAGGCGCGCGCGCCGTCAGGCAAGGTCACGACCACGCCTCGCAGAGGCATCGACGCCCGGCACAGGCGCTCGCAGGCGTCAGGGACGCCGACGAGATAAACCTCGTCTCGCGGCGGCAGGCCAAGGGACGCCACGGCCTCGGCCAAGTCCGCCCCGACGAGGACCGCCCCCGCCTCACGCCAGCGGGCGCGCAAATCATCGGCTTGGGACACCGTCCTAACCGAGCTGCCTTGCGTCGCGGCGGAGGCGTGGACCAATTGGACGAGGCTGGGGTCGGCGCTGGCGAGGACGGCTGAATCACGTTGGCTGCTCACGGCAAGGACCATGACAGAGCTGTCCTTTGACGTGCCGCCGGACCGCCTAATTGTGGATAACACGCCGACAGGGCAATGGGCTTGTGGATACGCAGCGCGTTTCTAAGCGGGCCTGCACTGTCTTTGCGTGAACGTGTCAGTAGAGTCAGGCCATGGCATCGCGATTGGCCGTCCCGCCGGCCGCCCTGGAGTGGCTGCTTGGGGCGCGGCCCGCCAACGTGCTCGTGATTGGCGCCGCCGGTGGTTATCCCGCTTTGTTCTCTGGCGTCGGCCACGAGGTCACCGTGGCCGACCGGGATTTCAGCCGAGTTGTCCGGCTGACAGACGAGGGCGGTCTCCACGCCATCGTCGCGCGGGGCGAAGCTTTGCCCTTCGACCCCTGCTGCTACGACATCGTCGCCGCGGTCCAGAACTTCCACACCTTCGCGCCGGGGCTCGCCTTGAGCGAATGGGCGCGAGTGCTCAGACCTGGCGGGCGGATCGGCCTTGCCTATGTCGTCCGCGACGATTCCGTGCCTTGGGTCAAGAAGCTGGCGCAAGTCTTGCGCACGCGCTTGCCCGACGCCATGCGCGGAGACTACGGCGACGACGCCTTGCGGCACCTCGACGGCTCGCCATACTTCCCCGACGCCGAAGAACGCAAGTTCCGCATCTGGGTTTCTTGCACGCGGGCCGAGCTCCAACTCCAAGCCACCCAGGCGGCGGGGGCGAGCCGGCTCAAGACAGCCGACCGCGAGGCGCTGTCAAAGGAGGTTGGCCTCCTCTACGACCAATACGCCCGTGCCCCCGAGCCCCTCCAGTTGCCGTACTCGTTGCTCTGCCGGCGCGCTGTCGTGGACCACACGGAACTGACGGCCGCCTTGACCCCGGACCAATCAGGGTTGCGTATCATCGTGTGACTCCACAGCCGGCCTGCTTAGGGACGAGCCGGCTCGTCCCTAAGCGTCTTCCGGGCAGGGATGGCTCTGATGCGCCAAACAGCCCTCGTCAGGGGCGGGCCGGTCTGGCCCGGGCCGTCTTCCAGGCCAGTTGGACGGCCCCGACGATCAGCACACAGGCGAATAAAACGTTGCTAGTCCTAGGGGCGAGCAGGAAGGCAGCCGAGGCCCCGCCCCAGGAAGCCGCCGTGGCGCTGAGGCCGGCCGCTAGGCCGCCTCGGACTTCGGCCAAGCCGGCGCGCAGGTTCGCCACCGTGCCGACGGCGGCAGTCGGCGCCATGACGAGCAGGGCCGTGCCGCGAGCCAGGAGGTCGCTGGCGCCGAAGAAGCCCATGAGGGCGGGGACGGCGACAAGACCGCCGCCGATGCCGAAGAAAGCCGAGGCGAGGCCCATGACCAAGCCGAGGCCGACGGCGCCAGCCGCCGCAGCGGCGCCGAACTCCAAACCAGCCCCCCTGACCGGGCTGAAACAGGCGCTCCAGCCCGCCGCAGCGGCCAGCAAAGCGACGAAGGCCCAAGCCAGAGCGGTCACGCTGACCCGGCGCAGCAGACGGGCCCCTGCCCAAGAGCCGACGACCCCGCCCAAGGTTATGACGGCGGCCAAGGCGTAGGCGGCCTGGCCGCGCCAGGCGTAGGCGGAAGCCCCGGCCAAGGAAGTCGGGATGATGGCAAGAAGGGAGGTGGCCGAGGCCCGCCGTTGGTCGAGCCGGGCCAGTTGGACCAGCAACGGCGCCATGAGGATGCCGCCGCCGACGCCGAAGAGGCCGGACAGGAAGCCACCGGCCAGGCCGACGACGATGTAACGCCACAATGACGTCGCTGCGCCGGCGCCGGACGGGCCAGTTAAATCGGCTGAGCCGGACGGATTGACTGAACTAGACGAGCCGACTGGACCGGACGAGTCAGCTGAGTCCGATGAGTCCGCTGGACCGGACGAATCAACCGAGCTGGATGAGCCGACTGACCCAGACGGGCCAGCTTGGTCAGACGAGTCCGCTGGACCGGACGAACCGACTGAGCCAGTTAGGCCGGCTGAACTGGACAGGTCGGCTGGACTGGACGAGCCAGCTGGACCGAACGAGCCGACTGGACCGGACGGACTGGTTGGGCCGGACGGGTCGGCTAAGCCGGCTGGGTCGGGACTCATGGCGCCAAGTCTTCCCCATCGCGGCGCCGCCGGACCGGCTTTGCCCAGGGTTGAGGCAGCGCGACTGGGTCGCTTCAAGGGAACGCCAAAGCCAAGCGGCCGCGGGAGCCGACAGGCCAGGCCGCCGGGAAAACCTCCCGCCCAGGGCTGCCGGCCTGTCCAGCCAAATCCACGGACACGTCAGATGACGTGAACCTCCTGCCTAAGGCTGCGGCGGTCTGACGGGCGTCGGCAGTCGGCCCCTACCGACGAATCACCTCTTCTCTTGGCCTTACCCTGAGACTCGTGAGTGAACATTCCCCGTCCCCAGAACCTCGGTGGCGGACCTATCCAGACGCCGGATTCCCTCTGTCAGACCCGTCAGCGGCTTCCTCAGGCAAGCTTCCCGTCCCGGCGGCGGACGCCTGGCCGGCCAAGACGCCGCCGGCCAATCCTGCTCTGCCCGGTTATAGCCTCGACGACCCCTTCACCCTGGCGGCCGGCGTAAACACATTGCGCAAAGACGGCCTCTGGACCGTGCCCCCCTACCTACGCCTGGAAGGCGACGTGGGAACGATCCGAATCGACTTCCAACGCGCCCAAGCCGCCGCCTATCTCATCGACGTCGAAATCATCGGCGGCGCCGGGAGCATCACTTTGATAATGCCGGCCGGCTGGGCTGTCAACAGCGACCGGCTACGGGGTTTCAGCAGCCACCGCTCGGCCGTGGCCGCCTCCCCCGCCGCCGGCTCCCCCTTGTTGGCCTTGCACGGCCACCTCGGACTCGGCAGTTTGCGCATCCGCCACCCAAAGCGACGCGACAAGCGCCGCCTGGCCCGACAGCTACGACTGGAACAAGAACGGCTGCGCTGAAACCACCGGCGGCATCAGCCCCGCCGCTTCTCGGAGCGCCGGAGGCGGGGAGGCGGGCAAGAGACGAGGCCCATTTCACGCGCCGGGAGAATCCTGGCCAAGTCGGGGATCGGCGAACCGGCGCAACCGCAACGCCGCGAAGAGGCAGCCGGCCGCCGGCAACGCCAGGAACAAGGGAAACCAGCCGGTCCCGACCGTGTCGATGACAGAGCCGAACAGGGGCGGGAAGGCCACGCCGCCGATCATGGACGCGGCGATGACGAACGCGCCCGCGCCCCTGGCGGCGGGCACCGCCCGGTACAGCCACGGCAAGGCGGTGGGGAAGATCGGCGCGATGGCCAATCCGAGCAAGATGTAGGCGGCGGGCGCGACGGGCGTGACAGCGGTCAACAAGATTGTCGCGGTCAAGGCGGCGCAACTGATCGCCAAGATCGAAGAGGCGCGGTATTTCAGGCTGATCGGGGCGATGGCGAAACGCCCTGCCATCATCGCCCCCCAGAACAAAGACGTGAAGACGGCGGCCGAAGCTTCAGACTGGCCTTGCCAAATCAGGTGGGTCGGCTCCCAACTGCCAGTTCCGGTTTCGACGGCGACGTGGAAGACGTACACGGCGAGGAAGCCCGCCAACACGAAGGACGGCCGAAGCTTGGCGGCAGGCCGTAGGGGCGTTCTTGCCAGCGCTGGAGCGGGACGGATTCCAACAACTGTAATAGACAAGATAACGGCCACGACGGCGCTCCCGGCGAACAGCAAAGTGTAGTTCGGGGCACCTGTGACCCACACGAGGACTGGGGCGACGACCGCGCCGAGTCCGAACATGCCGTTGAGAATGTTGAGGACCATGGGCGCCCGGTTCCCGAACCGCAAAGAGAATATCTGGTTCAATCCGAAATCAATGCCGCCGGCGCCCAGTCCGGTCAGAAAAATGCACACCAGAAGCGTCTCCCAACCCGTGGCCGCCATAACGCCGACAGCGCCGGCCGCGATGAGCAGATACGAAGCGGCCAGCAAGGCCCGATCGGTGAATCGAAAGGTGGCGAAATGGTAGGCCAGCACACCTGCCAGCGCCCCGCTGAAATGCGCGGTCAGAGTCAGACCAGCTTGGCTGGGACCCATGGCGAAATCAGCCTGCAGCTGGATCAGGACCGGGCCGTAAACGGCTTGAAGAAAACCGATCAGCGCGAACCCCAGGTAGCCGCCGTATTGGGCGTAGGGAGTCACCGGACGGTCTGGGACGGTCAATGCGGTCACAAGGTCCAGTCCTCGCCGGTCCCAGCCAAACCGATGACGGCCCGGCCCCAAGCGGCGGCCAGGGCCAGGGCTCTGCCGGCCTCACGGCCCATGATCATTACCGGCGGCGCACTGCGGGTCATCTGCCATACGCGAGTCACAGCAGCATGTTATAAACTAAATCGACCATGCGTGTTGATCGCAAAGGCTCAAAACGATCACACAGGCCGCCCAAAGCCACGGCGGCCCGATGGGCTAAGGCTGTCGGGATTCGGCCCTGGCCGCTTTAGTCGTAGACCGCCTGTTGGACCTCAGTCGAATCGATGTTGGCCTTGTCGTACCAGAGGAAACCGGAGTCCGTGAAAGTCTCCGTCGGCGGGTTCCCATTGACCGTGGCGAGCAGCAACTCGACCGTCTTATAACCGATCTTATAAGGATTCTGGGTGACCGAGCCGGAGATCACAGAAGAGCGTATGAGATCCATCTGCGCCTTGCCGGAATCGAAGCCGATCACGACGACCTGGCCGGTTTTGCCTTGGGCTTCGACTTCCTGGGCGGCGCCGACGACTCCGTCGTCATCCGTCGCGAAGATGCCCACGAGATCGGGGTTGGCCTGGAGGATTGCCATGGCCTTGTCCGTCGACTTGGCCTGGTCGGAATCCGTGTACTGCGGGTCGAGCAGTTCGATGTCGGGAGCGTTCTTCTTGATGTAGTCCTGGAAACCGTCGCGGCGCTGCACGCCGGTCGAGGCGGTCTGGGAGTGCGCCAAAATGGCGACCTTGCCCTTGCCGCCGGTCAGCTCGATCATGTGGCGGGCGGCTTCCTCGGCGGCGCCGACGTTGTCGGTCGCGATCGTCGTCAAGGGCACGTCTGAGCCTGTCACCGCCGTGTCGAAGGCGATCACCGGGATGCCGTCGGCCTTGGCCTGGTCCATGAGGTCAAAGCTGGCTTCGGCGTCGAGAGGGGCGAAGCCAAGACCAGAAGGTTTTGAATTGATGGCCGACTGGAGCAAGTTAATCTGCTTGTCAACTTCAGTTTCCGTGTCAGGGCCGTTGAAGGTGACGGTGACGCCAAGGGCCCGGCCGGCGTCGAGGGCGCCGTTCTTGACGGCCGTCCAATAAGGCGAACCGTTGGCCTTGGCGATGAGGGCGATCACAATGGCGTCCGGGCTCCCGGCCGTAGGCTCGGTTTCGGAATCGCCGCCGCAGCCGGCTAGGGCCCCGGCGGCCAGGGCGCCGACGGCCAAACAAGTGAGCAATCGCTTCATGGTGTGCCTTTCTTTGGGTTGTCACACAGGAGAGGAAAAGGTTCGGGCAGGCGGGCGGGCAAAGCAGTCAGGCCGGCGGTCATTCCTCCTTGCCGCCGCGGCGCATGATGTCGATGAAGACGGCCACGAGCACGACGCCGCCGAGGACGACCTTCTGCCACTGGTCGGCCACCCCGATGAAGGTCAAACCAGTGAAGATCGTCTGAATCGTGATAGCGCCGATGACAGCCCCGAAGATTGAGGCCCGGCCGCCTCTAAGCGAGGTGCCGCCGATGACGGCGGCGGCGATGGCGTACATCTCGTAGCCTTGGCCGATGAGCCCTTGAGCCTGATTGAGGCGGGAACTCATGATAACCCCCGAGATGCCGGTGAAGACGCCGCAGATCGCGTACATGGCGATCTCCCAGCGGACCGTCTTGATGCCGGAAATACGAGCAGCTTCCTTGTTTGAACCGATGGCGAGGGCGTAGCGTCCGACGGAAGTCTTGCCCATGAGGACGCCGGCGACAACGGCCAAGACGGCGAATATGAGCACGGCGTTGGGCAAGCCGGGGATGAGGTGGCCGGTCGCGATCTTGCCATAGCCTTCGATCTCACGCAGGTAGATGTTCGTGCCGTTGGACAAGACAAGCGACATGCCCCAACAGACCATCATCATGGCCAAGGTCGCGATCATAGGCTGCATCTTGACCTTGGCGACAAGAAAACCATTGACCGTGCCGATGAGGGCGCCGCAGAGGACACAACCGAGAATGCCAATGGCCATGGGCAGGTGGAACGCCACCATCAGCTGCGCGCCGACGACGGCTGTCACGGACATGCCAAGGCCGGGGGTCAAATCGATGCCGCCGGTCGCGATGACGAAGCACAGGCCAAGGGCTTGGACGCCCGTGACGACAGCCGCCAAGAGCATGGACGAGATGGTCGGCCAGTTGAGGAAGGCGGGATTGACCGACGCGAAGAGGACAAACAAGACGACCAAGGTGGCGAGCACCATGGCCTGCTGGAAGAAGCCTCGGTAGCGGTCGGGGACAAGGCTCCGCCCCGCCACGCCGACGGCGGCGATGGCCGCAGAACCGGCTGTGGCGGACTTCCGGGAAGCGGCGCTCCCCCTGGCCGCGCCGCCGAGCCCGGCCTCGGTCTCGTCCGTTGCGCTCATCGAAATCGGAGCCTCTCTGTCTCTTCGGGCGGTCTGGGGGGCCAAGGCTTAGGCGGCGGCATTCAAATCTCCCGCCTCCCTGTGGCAGAAGCGGGTGGCCAGTTCCATGATGTTTTCCTGAGTCGCCTCGGCATTGGCGAGCACGCCGGTGACGCAGCCGTCGCACATGACGACGATACGGTCAGACAAGCGGAGAATCTCTTCCATCTCAGAAGAGATCATGATGATGGATTTGCCTTCGCCGGCCAGCCGGCGCAGAAGATCGTAGATTTCCTGTTTGGCGCCGACGTCGATGCCGCGGGTCGGTTCGTCGAAGATGAGGATGTCGCAGTCCCGTTCCAGCCATTTGGCCAAAACAACCTTTTGCTGGTTGCCGCCAGATAGGTTGCTGACCTGCTGGTGGACGCTCGGGGTCTTGACGGCCAAGAGCCGGCAGAAGCTCTCGGCCGCCTCGTTCATGGCGTGGTCGTCCAGAAGGCCGAAGCGGTTGAAGCGCGGCAGTGATGACAAAGTGATGTTACGCACGACGTCTTGGCGCATGATGAGGCCGAAGCGCTTGCGGTCCTCGGACAGATAGCCGATGCCCTTGGCGACGGCGTCCGCCGGGGACGTGATCTTGACCGGCTGGCCGTTGACTCTGACACGCCCGGCGGTTTTGGGGTCGGCCCCGACGAGGGCGCGGGCCGTCTCCGTCCGTCCGGCGCCCATGAGGCCGGCGAAGCCTAGGATCTCGCCGCGTTTCAGATCGAAGCTGACAGATTTCACGAGCGTCGCCGTGCTCAACTGTTCGACTTCGAGCACCGTGTCAGCCTTGGCGGAACGAGGTTCGGGGCGGGCTCCGGCGGTGATGACGCGTCCGACCATGAGCCTGATGACATCGCGGATCTCCAACTCGGCGGCCGGCCGGGAGTCGACCAGTTGGCCGTCGCGGAGGACGGTGATGCGGTCCGCGATCTGTTTGATCTCCTCCATCCGGTGGGAGATGTAGACGACGGCGGCCGACTCGCTGACAAACTCCAAGATGATGCGAAAGAGCGTTTCGACCTCAGACTGGGTGAGGGCGGCGGTCGGTTCGTCCATGATGAGCACGGACGAGTCGAAGCTGAGGGCCTTGGCGATCTCGACCATCTGCTGGGCGGCCACGGTGAGGCGGCCGACCTGGACGCGGGGGTCGATGTCGACGCCCAGGCGCTCCAGCAACGCGGCCGCCTTCCGATTGAGCAAGCGGTCGTCTAAGAACAAAGCGCCGGGAAGCTTCGGCTCGCGGCCGATGAAGATGTTCTGGGCTACCGTGAGGTGGGCCATGAGGAAGAACTCTTGGTGTATGACGCTGATGCCTAGACGGCGGGCGCTCAAAGGCGTAGGCAGGCCGACGGCCTGGCCGCGCACGCGGATCTCGCCGGCGTCGGGCTGGTAGAGGCCCGACAAGATTTTCATGAGGGTCGATTTGCCGGCCCCGTTTTCTCCGACCAGGGCGTGGACCTCACCGGCTCGGACCGCGAAGTCGACGCCTTGGAGCGCTTTGACGCCGGGGAAAGCCTTCGACACAGCCCGCGCCTCAAGCAACGGCGGACCTGGCCGGCGGCGATCCGCGGTCATGTCAGTCACGGCAATTCTCCGCTCCCTCACTGCCGGTTTGCCCGGCCTCGCTTGGGCAGACTCCCGAGCGGGCGGAAACAGGCGGGAGACCGAGGCGGCCCCAACAGAGGCACACGGCTCAGTGTCGTCCGTCGTCTGCCAAATGTCAAGACATATGCATTAAGCGACGGCAAGGCCAGTCTCAGACGAGAGGGACAGGGTAATTGTGATTACGTTATGGCATAAGCAAGACAGCAGCGGGCGGCGGGCGGCGCCAAGTTAACTAGAAGACCCCTCTGCGCGGCGGGGGGCCGACGACGATCGCCTACGCCAAGCTGGCGCCCTTCTAAGACCCCTCTGCGCGGCGGGGGCCGAGCCTACGGCAAGATCGAAGAGGGCTGTCCGATAAGACCACTCTGCGCGGCAGGGCCCCGTAGGACGTGATTTTGAGCCGGGCGGCCCGAGCCGAAACCTAACATGCTAGGTTTCTCCTTGACCTTAAGAGAGCTACGGAGGCTCCATGAGCGCTACGTTGCGCATCGGCGTCATCGGCGTCGGCCGTATCGGCTTGTCCCACGCCGCGGCTGTCAAAGCCCAACCCGCTGTCAGCCAGCTGCTCGTGGCGGACGCTGACACGGCGCGAGCCGAGGCGGCCGCCGCCCGGCTTGGGGCCGTCGCCGTGTCTGTCGGGGACCTCATCAGCCAAGCCGACGGCGTCGTCATCGCCACCTCCACCTCGACCCACGCCGACCTGCTCCTGGCGGCCGCCGCCGCCCGTAGGCCGGTTTTCTGCGAGAAACCCGTGGCCCTCGACATCCCGACAACCCGCGCGGTCCTCGCCCAAGTCAAAGCCAGCGGCGTGCCGGTCCAGATCGGCTTCCAGCGCCGCTTCGACGCCGGCTACCAGGCTGCCCGCGCCGCCGTCCGCTCCGGAACCCTCGGCGAACTGCGCCGCGCCCACCTCCTGACCTGCGACGCCGCCCCGCCGCCGGCCGAATTCATCCCCGGCTCCGGCGGCCTCTTCAAGGACTGCGGCATACACGACATCGACGCCTTGCGCTGGGTCTTAGGGCGCGAAGTGACCGAGACAACGGCCTACGGCGCCGCCCGGGGGGCCGGCTTTTTCGCAGCCGCCGGCGACGTCTCCGAAGCGGCCGGACTGCTCCGGCTCGACGACGGGACCCTTGCGACGCTACAACTCTCCCGCTACAACGGCCAGGGCTATGACGTCCGCATGGAGATCGCCGGCGTCTCGGGCTCCATCGCCGTCGGCCTGGACGCGCACACGGCCCTGCGTTCGGCCGAACCTGGGGTTGTCTTCCCGGACGGCAAGGCCCACCTGGCCTTCTATCCCCGCTTCGAGGCCGCCTACCGGGCCGAACTGGCCGCCTTCATAGACGTGGCAGCCGGTCTGACGGCTTCCCCGGCCTCGGTCGAAGACGCGCTGGAGGCGCTGTACGTCTGCGAGGCTCTGCGTCTGTCCTGCGCCGAAGGCCGCCCAGTGGCAGTGGACGAGGTCCGCCGCGACTTCTGACAGCAGAGTCGGCCACGGCCCAAGCCAACGGCGTCAAATCGATGGGCGTGTAGGACCAGCCAGATTTCTTCTGACAGCAGAGTCGGCCAGGGCCAACGGCGGCGAGGCCCGGGCGCCGCGCCAAAAACTCAAGCCAGGCCGGAACGGGCGGACGGGCTACGCCGCCCAAGCCCCTTCGCCCAGACGGCCGGCTATGGCGGCCCAACCGGCCGTCGCCGTCACCCGACCCAGAAGGGCGGGCCTGGTCCCTTAGGCCAGGCGGCCGGCTGCGGCGGCCCAACCGGCCGTAGCCGTCGCCGACCAGGAGGGTGGACAGGTCCCTTAGGCCAGGCGTTCGGCTATGGCGGCGGCGGCGCGCAACCAGGCGCGCTGGGCCGACTGGTCGAGGGCTGTGTAGTGGAAGGGGCCAAACTGCTGGCCAGGGTCGTAGGGGACGGCGACGATCTTCGAGGCGACGCCGTTGAGTTGGCGGGCGACGCCCTCGGCGGCGACATCGGGGCTCGGCTGGACGACGACGGCGACGGCGGAACGGGCCAGCGCGCGCGACCGGGGATCATCCCACCGCAAGCTGTCGAGGAGGCGGACAGCGGTCGCCGCTTCGGCCAGCTCGCTGACGGCCACGGCTAAGAGGTCGGCGCCGGCGACGGCGGCCCGCCAGGTGGCCGCGCCGACATCGTGGCCCAAGTCGATGAGGACAAGGTCGTAGAACTGGGCCAGACACGAATGCAGCGCCTCGATGGCCGGGGCGGACAGCCGCCAGACCGATTCGGCCGGGTCGCCGGCTTGGAGGACGTCGTAGCGGTCCTCTCTTTGAGGGTGGATGTAGGGGTCGACGCCGGTCGTGGAGTCGGCTGCCATGACCGCCGGCAAGTTGGCGAGAAGGTCGGGGACGGTGGCGCCGTGGTCAGCCCACTCGGAGCGCCAGCGCAAAACGCCACCAGATTCGTTGTTATCCCAGACGACGACGGGGTGGCCCCAACGGCCGAAGACGGCGGCTAAGGCGCTGGCGACGGGGGCCTGGGAGACTCCGGTCGTCGTGCAGGCGACAGCGACCGTACGGCTGCCAGGCCAGCGCTGGGACACCGTCCGGCCGTCCGTCAGCCAGGACAGGTCGATATCGGCGGCGGTCGACAGGCCGAGGCTGGCGCGGGTAAAGGAGGTTTCCCAATCCAGAGCCG
>JAIRXC010000210.1 GCA_031268515.1 Propionibacteriaceae bacterium | reverse complement strand
GCCTGCGCATGATAGCGGCGGAGGCCGACGCCGGCGGAGGCGGCGCGGACCGTAGGAGCGGTTGCGCTTCGGGGCGCTCAGTCCCGGAAACAGAACCTGTCTAACCGTGGACTGCCTCTGTCAACGCCGGCCGCGGCCGAACGCCACGGGCCTCACTGGCGCTGGTTGGGCCGTCAATCCCTACAGTCCGGCAGAGCGCCACGGGCCGGTTCAGCCGCTGGGCGCGGTGAAACCGTCAGCGCCGGTCGCGGCGGGATGGTTCACCCCAACGGACGCTGAATCACCGGCCGCCGGGGTAGCGAAGGCGAGGTGGGGCATGTCGATGCCGCGGTAGTGTCTGACGAACCTCTTGGCCACGGTCAAACCGAGCCGGCGGGCGACCCTTTGGGAAGCTAAGTTGGTGTCACGGATTTGCGCCCACAGCCGCTCGACGCCGAGTTCCCCGAAGGCGTAGCCGACGCAGGCCCGGGCGGCTTCGGCAGCGTGACCGCGCCCCCAATAGGAGCGGTTAAGCAGATAGCCGATCTCGACAACTCGGTCGCCGTCGATGTCCTGCCAGGTCAAACCGCACTGGCCGATCATCTGCGCCGTCTCCTTCAAAACAACCGCCCAGAGGCCGAAACCATCCTCGTGGTAACGGTGGAGTTGCCGGTTCAGCCATTGGCTGGCCTCAGCGTCGCTGAACGGCCCGCCGTAAGCGGCCATTGTCGTGGCGTCCTGCAAGATCGTCCGTAAAGCCTCCAGATCGCCAGAGTCCATTTCCCGCAAGAGCAGGCGTTCGGTCTCAAGCCGCATGACTCCGTCTCCCGCCGCCAAGCCCGCTAACCGCGTAGGCGTTCGGCTTTTTCCGCCAGCTTGTTGTCATAGCGGCCACGGTTGAGGATGGCCCGCCGGTGTTGCCCGATACTGACAACGGATTCTTCATCGTTGACCGTCACGGCAAACAAAACTGTCTTGGGTTCGACCACGATGACTTCGATGTTGGCCGTGATCGAGCCGCCGACGGGGGTCGGCGTCGTGTGCGTCAGCTCGACGTCGACGCCGACGCTGAACTCGTCCCCTTCAAGGTGGCCGGCGAGCAACTCCATGCAAGCTTGTTCCACGAAACCAACTAACCCCATCGTGGACAAGGCGAGGGGGCCGTCGGCGAAATGGGAGAACTGAGTCGCGAATTCAGGCGCTGTGAGAGCAAGGCCGACAACGGTGGAACTCGACCCGGTCAGGCCTTGGTGAAGCGTCGGTTTCATGACCCGACCTTAGCATCGGGGGCCGGGCAAGCTGGCTCCGGCAAGGCCGTCTGAGAGCCGGCCGGGAAAACCCGAGCCCAGCCCGCGAATTTGGCGACAGCGGGCCGCCGCGTCTCGATTCCGACCGCAGCCCTAAAGGCCCGGCGGCGACACCGCGGCAGCAGGCAAAGCGGCGTCGAGTTCCGCCAACCAGGCCGCCGGGCTGGCGTCGCTCGGCATCCGCCAGTCGCCCCTGGGGCTGAGCGTCCCGCCGGCTGACACCTTGGGGCCGTTCGGCAAAGCAGAACGCTTGAACTGGCTGGCGAAGAAGCGGCGTAAAAATTGTTCTAGCCAGTGGCGGATGACGGCCAAGTCGTAGGCCGGTTTGCGGTCTTCCGGCCAGCCGGCCGGCCAACCGGCGGCCGCGGCGTCGCCCCAGGCCCGTCCGGCTAGGAAAGCGATCTTGCTAGGAGCGGCGCCGGCGCGCAGGAGGTGGTAGAGGAAAAAATCGTGGAGGGCGTAGGGGCCGATGAAGTCCTCAGTCGATTGAAAGGCCCCAGCGGCGGCCGGGACGAGTTCGGGGGAGATCTCCTGGGCCAGGACACGCTCGAAAACGGCATTGGCGGCGTCGCCAAAGTGACGTTCAGAGACAACCCAGCGGATGAGGTGCTGGATGAGGGTTTTCGGAACCCCCTGGTTGACGGCGTAGTGGGACATCTGGTCGCCCACTCCGTAGGTGCACCAGCCCAGCGCCAACTCCGACAGGTCGCCTGTGCCGATGACCAAACCGCCGCGTTGGTTGGCGGCCCGGAAGAGGTAGTCGGTGCGCAAGCCGGCTTGGACGTTCTCGAAGGTGACATCGTAGACGGGCCGGCCATCCGCGAAAGGGTGGCCCAAGTCGGCCAGCATTTGACGGGCGGCCGGCTGGATGTCGATGGCCTCGCTCGTCGCGCCGACCGCTTCCATGAGCGCGAGGGCATTGGCTTTCGTCGCCTCCGAGGTGGCGAAGCCGGGCAAGGTGAAAGCGAGGATGTCGGAACGGGGGCGGCCTGTCAGATCCATGGCCCGGGCCGCGACGATGAGGGCGTGGGTCGAATCGAGGCCGCCGGAGACGCCGATGACGGGTTTGGGCTGGCCGACCGCGGCGAGACGCTGGGTCAGACCGGCGACTTGGATGTTGTAGGCCTCGTAACAATCGTCGGCCAGCCGAGCCGGGTCGGCCGGGACAAAGGGGAAGCGGTCGAGCGGGCGCCTCAAGCCGATGTCGCCGGCCGGCGGGCCGAGGGTGAAGCAGACGCGGCGGAAACGGCCGGGGCCGCCTTCGGCCGTCGCCGGCCCGGCCGCCAACCCAACGGCGCGCCGGTTGTCGTCAAAGGTGCCGGTCCGGAGCCGTTCTTGCCAGATGCGGCCGAGGTCCACGTCGGCTATGGCGGCCGCGCCCGCGGCGGCGAAACGGTCGCCGGCGGCCAGAGGCCGCCCCAGCTCGTAGACGAAAGTCTGGCCGTCCCAGGCCAGGTCGGTGCTCGATTCGCCGGCGCCGGCGGCGGCGTAAACGTAGGCCGCCAGGCAGCGCAGGGAAGCCGAACGGGCCAGAAGACGGCGGTCGCCGGCCCGGCCTACGGTGACCGGGCTGCCGGACAAGTTGACGAGGACGGCAGCGCCGGCGAGGGCGGCGCGGGCGCTCGGCGGCACGGGCGTCCACATGTCCTCGCACAGTTCGACGTGGATGTCGAGATGGGGCACGTCGGCGGCGCTGAAGATGAGGTCGGGGCCGATGGGGGCCTCCTGCCCGGCCGCCTGCGCGGTCCCGCGGACGTCGTCGCCGGGGGCGAACCAGCGGCGTTCGTAGAACTCGCGGTAGGTCGGCACGTGGCTCTTGGGGACGATCCCGAGGACCCGGCCCCGGTGGAGGACGACCGCGGCGTTGAGAAGGCGATTGCCATACGGCACGGGGGCCCCGACGACGAGGAGCGGCCCGAGCTCGCCGGAGGCGGCGGCCAGGTTTCGCAAAGCCGCGTCGGCCTGGGCTAGCAAGGCGTCTTGGAGGAAAAGGTCGTCGAGGGCGTAGCCGGTCAGGGACAGTTCGGGGAAGACGGCGACGGCGACGCCCGCGGGGAGGCGGCGGGCGGCGGCTGAAATGGCGGCGGCGTTGGCGGCCGGGTCGGCGCTGCGGACGACTGGGGCGAGGGCGGCGACGCGGGCGAAACCGTGGGCATACGCCGAAGCGAAATCCATGCCGGGAGTCTAAGGCCCCCGCTTGCGGCAGCCCGTTGGAGGAAGCCCGGCCGGCCGCCGCTTTGAGCCCCTTGCCCCGGGTTGAACCCCGTCCGTGTTCGGCCGGCGTCTGCCCCGCCGCCGGCTCGGGGAAACCCAGCCGCGGAAATCCGTCAAAAAGCGGCGAAGCCGCCGCCGAGGGTACAGTTCCGTCGTACAGGCTTAGGGGACGGCAGCCTGCCTCCCCTCGGCGGATTTTCGGGCCGGCGCCTCCGTCCGGCCCGCGCGATGCTTAAGGATGCGCGGATGAACGAAGTGGGCGCGGCTTTCCAGGTCGACCTGCGAGGCGTGGTCGACCTGTTGGCCCGACACCTATATTCGTCGCCCAACGTCTACCTGCGCGAGTTGCTCCAAAACGGCGTTGACGCCATCACGGCCCGCCAAAACATCGAGCCGGACGCGCCCGCCGCCATCCGCCTTCGCCCCTGGTCGGACAACGGTTTGGAGATCTCGGACACGGGCATCGGTTTGACTCCGGCAGAGGCCCGCGAACTGCTCGCCACGGTCGGCCGCAGCTCGAAACGCGACCTCGACCTCGGCGTCGGCCGGCAGGAATTCTTAGGCCAATTCGGCATCGGGCTGCTCAGCGCCTTCATGGTGGCCGACGAGATCGAGCTGGTCTCCCGCTCGGCCGCCGACCTGGAGGCCCCGGCCGTCCTATGGACCGGCTACGACGACGGCCGCTACGACCTCAGCGAACTGCCCCGGCAGGCGGGAGACCCCGTCGGCTCAGTCGTCCGGGTCAAACCCCGCCACGGCATGGAGCACTGGCTGGCCATCGACACGGTGGCCGCGCTGGCGGCCGAGTTCGGGGCTCTGCTGCCGGTCGATGTGGCCGTCGAGGTGCCCCTGGGCGAGGACACGGCCTGGCGCCGCGTCACGGAACCTGAATTGCCCTGGTTGAAAACTTACCCGCACGAATTGGCCCGCCGCGCCGCCCTGACCGATTTCTGCGAACGCTCCCTCGGCTTCACTCCCATGGCGATGATCGACCTGGCCGTGCCTTTGGCCGGGGTCACAGGCGTCGCCTTCGTCTTGCCCACCGCCGTGCCGCCGGGCTCCGGCGGCCACCACCGCGTCTACCTCAAACGGATGCTCCTCGGCAGCCGTGTCAACGGCCTGCTGCCCGAGTGGGCTTTCTTCGTCCGCTGCGTCGTGGACGCCTCCAACCTGTCGCCGACGGCCTCCCGCGAGCAGCTTTACTCCGACGACATCCTCCTCGCCACCCAGGAGGCTCTGGCCGCGACGGTCCGCCAGTGGGTCGTCGACACTTTGGACCGGCAGACGACTGCGGCCAAACAATTCATCCGTACCCACCACTTGGCCGTGCGGAGCCTCGCGCTGACCGATGACACGATGCTCGACCTGGCCGCCCGCGTGCTGCCCTTCGAATCGACCGACGGGCCGAGGACGCTGCAGGAGATCGCGGACACGGTCCCGGAGATCGTCTACTCGAGTTCCCTTGAGGAATACCGGCGGGTCGCCGCTGTCGCCCGCGCCCAGGGGATCATCCTCGTCAACGCGGGCTACGTCTACGACGGCGAACTGCTCGGCAAACTAGCTTCCCGGCCGGGTTGGTCGATCCGCCAGCTTCGCAACGACGACATCGCCCAAGTCCTCTCGCCTGTCGAACCGGACCGCGAACTGGCGATGCTCGACACATTGGCGGCCGCCGCGGAGCTGGCCGCGCCGCTTGATTTCACGGTGGCCATCCGCCGTTTCGCGCCTGAGACGTTGCCGGCCATCCTTTTGGGAGCCTTGGAGGAAAGCGGCCGGCCGGGCGCGGATGAGGCCGACGACGTGGCCGAAGCTTGGCAAGCGGTCGTGGCTGGTTTCGACCGGGAGGACGAGCCGACCCGGCAACTGATCCTCAATGACGCCAATACGACGATCCAACAGTGGGGCAGTCTCGACCCTGGCTCGCCGGTCTTCGGCGCGGGCTTGCACTCGATGTACGTGTCGGCGCTCCTCTTGTCGGGCGAACCCCTGCGCGTCCGCGAGGCCGAACTCATGAACGACGCCCTCAGCGTCCTTTTGGCCGCCGGCCTGACCGGACAAGGCCCCAGCCTTCCCACGAGTCCCTTATCCCCAGAAGATGAGACCTAAGGACGATGGGACAGCCGATGGTTTTCTTGGCTGAGCGCCGCCGGGCGAGAGGGGAGGGCGGCTATGCCTCGGTCGCTCGTTGAGGCGAACACCGCCATCGGGCGTGTCCGCGCCATGCCCTACGGCCAGGCCCGGACTGAAGCCGCCGAGCGGGAGCTGCGGCGGATTGAGCGGGAAGGCCCAGACACCGCCCGCGCCTACGCTTTGACCGCCTTGGTCGAAGCCTTGGTTTGGGGCGGCGCCCGCGAACGCAGTTTCCGCCCTTTCGCCCGGCTCCTGGCCTGGTGGGACAAGCATTCTGAATTGTTCGACCACTACGATCAGTCCGTCATGTTCTGGGAGTTCGGCTGGATCATGTCGGACTTGACACAACTGCCCGAGGCGCCGCGGGAACAAATCGAAACTGCCCTTGATGACATGGAGCAACGTTTCGCCATCGCCAACCGGGGGTTGGAACGTGTCTGGACGGCTCGGCTCGACTGGGCGCTCCTGCGGGGGGCCGAAGACATCGCCCAGACCGTCACCCGGTGGCTGACTTTGCCTCTAGACGACGAGGATTCCTGTCCGGCCTGCCACGAGGCTCTGCGGGCCGAATATCTGCTCTGGTCGGGTGACCGTCCCGCCGCTGTCGCCGTCCTCGAAGCCGCCATCGCCTCCAATGTCACCTGTTCGCGCGAACCGGCGTCCATGCTGACGGACCTCGCCCTCGCCTACCTCGACGAGGGCCGCCTCGGCCTTGTCGAGGAAACCGTGCCCAGGGCTTTGGCCGAGTTGGCCAAAGCCGCCTCCATCCGGTTGTCCACGCCCTACGCCCGTGTTTTCGAGGTCTACGGCCGCGGCGGCCGCCCCGACCTGGCTTTCGCCTTGCTGGCCGAGCGGTTCAAGGAGCTCAGCGCGGACATCCCTTACAGCCGCCTCGTCGTCTTGCGGCACATCACAGCCGGGACAGCCGGGTTGTTGGCGGCCGGTTACGCCGACGAGCCTGTCGCGGCGCCCGGCGTCGAGGCGGCGACGGCCCGGGAGCTGCACGCCTGGGCGTCAGCGGAAGCGGCGGCTTTGACGGCCCGCTTCGACGCGCGCAACGGGACTTCGGAACAGACTCGCCGCCTGGACGCGGCGCGGGCGGCGGTCCCGGCCGCTCGGCGTCTGGAGTTCGCCTTGCCGCCGACGCCAGCCAAAGACGAACAGCGGTTGGTTTTAGGCCGGGCCGCTAAGCGCCTGGAGGCCGCCTTGCCGACGCCAGGAGAGGCCGCGGCCGCCGAACAGCTTTCGGCCGACGAGTCGGGCGCGGTCTTGTCTGAGCCGCCGGCCGCCCAGGCGGCACGGGAAGCGGCGCCGGACAGCTCCGCAGGACCGGACCGGGCTGTGGCCGAGGCGGCTTGGGCGGCCGGATCGTTCGCCGCGGCTGCCGCCGCCTACGAGCGGTCTGCCCAGGCCGCCCAAGCCGCTGGCTTGCTGCGGGAGTCTGGCTGGGATTGGGCGGAGGCGGCTCGTTGCCGCCAGGAGCTAGGCGACCTGGCGGCTGCCGCCGCCGCGTACACCGCCGCTCTTTTCCGCCTCCAAGCGGCTGGGGCGCCGGTTGAGGAGCTGGCCCGGCTCCTCGTCGCTTGGGCGCCGGCTTTGCGGGCCGAGGACCTGGATGGTTTCCTAACCGCCGCGGCCAAGGCCGAGGAGGCGTTGCCGAGCCTCGCCAACGGGCAGTCCGGCGACGCCAGCTTGTCGGACATGGCCGTTTTTAGCCTGACCTACCGTCCTTTGCGCCGCCAACTGCGGGCCCGCGCCGACATCGCCGACTCCGTCGCCCGCGTCCTCGCCACGTGGGGCGGCCCGGAGCGAACCGAGGAGGCGGCCGCCAAGGCCCAGACGGCGGCTGTGGTCTACACCAGCATCGGCGCCATGGTGGACGCCGCCCACGCCCGCTGGCTGGCGGGCCGGTTGACGTTGGCGCGGGATCTGCCCGAGGCGGCCTTGGCCGACCTGCGGCAGGCGGCTCGCTGGTTTGAGGAGGCGGGCCCGCGCGAAAAATCGTCTTACGCGGCGGTGCGCGCGGAACTAGCCGTCCTTCTTCGCCGCCTCGGCCAAGACGATGAAGCCGACAAGCTGTCTCCGGACGCCGACAAACCGTCCCAAGACCTGGAAGACTAAGACGGGTTTTTCCGCAAAACCCGCGGGAAACGGCGCCGAGCCCGCCGTAGGCGAACGACGAGGGGAGGCCGGCAATGGGATATTTCACGAAACCCGACGGGGTCTTGTTCGCGGCCGAAGTCGCGCCGCTCAACAACGAGCGCATCCAAGCCTGCCTCGCCTCCCACGATTGGCAATACCGGATCGACGTGGACGGCGACATCGGCGGCTGGTGGGACGGCCACTGGTTTTATTTCTTCATACGCGGCCTCGACCGCGAGATCTTGTCCGTCCACTCCCGCTGGAATCGCGACTTGCCTAAATCAGCCCTCGAAAATCTCATACACCACGTCAACGAGTGGAACTACGACCGCCTGTGGCCCAAATTGGCCGCCCGCTGCCCCAAAGACAACGCCATCGTGGCAGCCTCCTTCGGAGTCAATTACCCCCACGGCCTGACCGACGCCCAACTAGACGAGCATGTACGCTGCGCCATCGCAACCTCGCTCGAAGCTTTCGCCTGGTTGGACGCCTTCTATCCAGCCGAGGCCGCCGCAGCCCGCCAAGCCGAGTAAACGGACCACTCCTACCCGGCCCACTCGTAGACGTCCTGGAAGATGTGGCGGTGGTTTGACGACGCCGGGGCTAAGTCCGATAAGTTGGCTTTTGGCTCAGGCCCATGACAGCGCAGTCGCGGCCTGGGCCGCACCGGGCAAAGTCGGCTCCGGCCAGCCGTCGCAAGATCTAAGACGCCTCTTCACAACCTGGGCCGCACAGGGCCGGCAGGCCCAGCCGCGACGACGGGCCAGCGCCAATGAAAACCACTTATCGATTGCTAGCGCCGTGTGGGGGACACGGACAAGGCCGTATGCGAGTCAGCGCTGGCAGGAAGGTCTCTGCCGGACTCAGCCAGCGCTGGCGAAATGGTTTGTCAACCTATCTTGATCGCGCTGGCGGGGACTTTGAAACCGGCCGGCCACACGGTGGCGCTGTTGTAGCGGGCGCCTGCCAACTGAGTCCCGTCGAGGCTGGCGTCGGACAAGTTGGCGTCGGACAAGTCCGCCCCCGACAAGATGGCGCCAGACAGATCAGCACCAGTGAAGACAGCGCCGCTGAGATCCGCGCCAGCTAGGATCGCTCTTCCGAAGTCGGCGCCAGTGAGGTCCGCGCCAGTGAGGTCGGCGGCGCTGAGGAGCGCGCCGTTGAAGACAGAGCCGATGAAGCCGGAGCCGCTGAGGTTGGCGGCCGTGAGGTTGGCGGCCGAAAAATCCGCCCCGTCGAAACGGCCGCTGCCGAGCCTCGCCGACACCAAGTTAGCGGCTGAGAAATCAGCGGCGCTGGCTGTCACCGAGCTGAGATCGGCGCGCTCCAGGCGGGCGGCGGAAAAATCCGCCTCGTCCAAGGCGGCGGACGAGAAAGAGACGCCGCGCAGGTCGGCGGCGGCGAAATCGAAGCCTCTTAAGTCTTGGCCGGCGTAGTCGGAGACGTCCCCAGGGTCGATGAGCACAGGAGGGGCGGGCTCCGGCTGCAGTACGACGGGGTCGGGCGCGAAGAGAAAGCGGCCGCCGAGGACGACGGCGAGACCTGCGATGACGATCAGCCAGACGAAGCGTCGCGGCCGGCGGCGGACCGGCGGCCGGGCGGCGTGGGCCTGGGCTTGGAGGATGCGGGCGAGGCGGCGGGCCCGGCGGCGGGCGGCGCGGCGCGCTTCGCGGCTCTGGGCTCCGGCGGCCGGCGACGGGGGACGAGGCGGGTCCGCCACGTTCCAGGCCGGCGACGGGGCCAGCCGGCTGTCGGCGGGCGCGGCAAACAATCCGACTGTCGGCGGGCCGGCGGTTTCCTGGCCCGGCGGGGTCGGCGCGGCCAGGTCCGGCGCGAAACCGGGGGCTGGGGCGAAACCGGGAGCCGGGCGGGCGGCTGGAAAGCCGGCCGCCGGGGCGGGAAACGCCGCCGGTTCCACCGTCGGGCCGGCGGCCGTTGAGCCGTCAAGCGGATAGAGCTGGAAGCCTCGTGGCGGCGAGCCGTCGGCGGCCCCGCCATTTGGGACTCCGCCGCCAGGGGCGCCGCTGTCAGGGACTCCGCCGTTCAGGGCTCCAAAATTCCAGAGGCCGTCCGGATGTCTGGGGTCTCCGGTTGTCACAAGCGCGCCCTTCTCACTAAGCTAAAAGCGGTTTCAGTATCCCACCTGTCAGACACCGGCCACAGCCCCTGACCTGGCCAGAGGCGCCGCAGAACCCGGCCAGGGCGGCCGGCGACCTCACCCGGCCCTGAGCCGGCCGTATTTCTTTTGCCGATCGCGTCATCTCCGACCCCCGCGCGCCGCGGCGGCGTCCGGGTGCTCGCCGGCCGAACCGAGCCAAGGCTCCGCCTGGCGAAACAGCAAACAGAAACACCACCAACTCGTGGACTACCTGCCTAAAGCCCACCGGCGGCGACGCAAGAAGACCGGCCGGCGTGTGAACCGGTCCAAACCCCAAGGACGTGTCCCGATCACCGCCCGCCCCCAAGGCGCCTCGGACAGGACCGAGTTCGGGCATTGGGAAGGCGACTCCATTATCGGGGCCACCAAACACGCCGCTATCCGCACCGAGATAGAACGCAAAACCAGGTACCTGATGGCCCGGCTCGTGCCCGGCACCACATCCCAAGGCGCCCTCGACGCCCAACTGTCCATGTTCAAACCCCTGCCCAAAGCCGCCCGTAAGTCCACCTGCTGCGACAACGGCCCCGAACATGCCAAATGGGTGGACCTCAAACGGAAACTCGGCGCCATGACCTACTTCGCTGCGCCGTGCCACTCGTGGGAACGCGGCGCCAACGAGCGGGCCAACGGCCTGATCCGCCGCTACTGGCCGAAAAGAACCAACTTCGAACAAGTCACCCCACAAGAACTCCAAGACGCCGTCAACGAGATCAACAACCGCCCCATGGCCATCCTCGGCTACCTGACCCCCGCCGAAGCATTCCAAACCGAACTCGACCAGCTAAAATCAACAACACCAGCCCCCACCCAGGAACGTTGCACTCCAAGTTAGAAGATGGCGCTGCCACGGGGCGAGACGGCCGAATGGTAGGCTCGGGTGGCGCGGCGGCAGCGCGATCCCCAGACAAAAGCAGGCCCAGCATGGACATGGCGGTCCAAGAAATGCTTCCCTTTCTCCGCGCTCCCGACTCGGACCAGCCTCTGGCGTGCGCGGAGGACGGCCGCTTGACCGGCGCTGGGAACACCTACGCCGTTTCGCGGGGCATCCCCATCCTGCTCGATGACGCGGCGCTGGGGGCCATGAACCGGAAATATCAGCGTTTCTATGACCGTATGGCGGTTTTGT
>JAIRXC010000161.1 GCA_031268515.1 Propionibacteriaceae bacterium | reverse complement strand
GGCCGTCGCCCATCAGGTCGGTCACCAGGTCGGAGATGGTGACCCGAGTCAGGCCGGTGCGGCGGGACAGGTCGGCCCGGGAGAGGCCAGGGGAGTCATAGAGGTTCTGGAGGACTAGGCCGAGGTTGTGGCGGCGGCCGTCTTCGGGGCGGACGCGGCGGCGGCTGGCGGCCGGGCGGCGTTCGGCAGCGGCAACGCGCTGGCTGCCGGTGACGCTGGCGGCGGTCGTCTTTGACATGTTTGTTAGTTAACCTAACGAATTAACTAAGAGTCAAGCTCTCACAGAGACCGTGACCAGATCGTTATAGACCGCCTGGGCGGCGTGGCCACAAGCCTTCGGCAGACAAGCCAGGTGGAGTTGGAGCGGTCGAGTTGCAGAAAGATGGCTTACGAAGGCAGGCTGTGTCTAGTTCTCCCCGCTTCGCAGTGGTTTCTTTCCGCCCTAGGCGGCTGTCAGGCGGAAGCGGTGGTCGGCCGTGGGCTGGCTAAGGCCGCGATCTGGTCCGGCGGCCTGGATCAGGCGGCTGCCGGCAGAGGCGCTGGTCAGCCGTGGACCCAGGCGCCGCGGCGTACGGCGCGGGTGACAGTCCCGTCCGCCGTCACTTCCACGAGATCAGCCCAAGCCCCCGGGCGTAGGCGGCCGACATCGGGCAGCGACAGATAATCGGCCCCGTTGCGGCTGGCGGCGGCCAAGGCGCAGGGCAGGGGAAGGCCGGCGGCGACCGCGTTGAAGACCGCGTCGGCCAAAGTGATCGTGCTGCCGGCGATTGTCGTTTGGCCAGCCAGGCGGGCCACGCCGGCCTCCACGACGACGGGAAGGCCGCCGAGGCTGTAGGAGCCGTCGCCCAAACCGGCTGCCGCCATGGCGTCGGTCACGAGGACGCCGCGGGGGCCGAGAAGCCGCAAAACGGCGCTGGCCAAAGCCGGCTGGATGTGATGGGTGTCGAAGATGATTTCGCAAGACACCGACGGGCTGGCCAACAAGGCGAGGACCGGCCCGGGGGCGCGGTGCAGCAACGGGGGCATGGCGTTGAACAGGTGCGTGGCCCCCCGGGCGCCGGCTGCGACAGCCTGGTTGGCGACCGCCCAGTCCGCCTCCGTATGTCCGACGGCGGCTACGACGCCTTGGGCGGCCAGGCGGCTGATGGCCGTCAAGGCGCCGGGCAACTCAGGGGCCACGGTGACCATGCGTACGACGTCGGCTTGGGAAAGGACCGCTGTCACCGCTTCCGGCGTCGGGCAGGCCAGCAGGGCCGGGTCATGGGCTCCCTTGCGGCTCGGCGCCAGCCAGGGTCCCTCCAGGTGGAGGCCGGCCAGTTCGCCGGCCGCCACGAGCGGACGTAGGGCGGCGATCTGATCCATCAGGTCGGGCAGGCTGGCGCTCACCAGAGAGGCGATCTGAGTTGTCGTGCCGCGGCGGCGGTGGGCGCCTAGGGCGACCGCGGCCTGGGCCGGGTCGGCGGCCGTGTAGGAGGCTCCGCCGCCGCCATGGCAGTGCGTGTCGACGAAGCCAGGGGCCAGGCAGTGGTCGGCAGTCCAATCCGGCTGCCGGGGAGCCGGGCCGTGGCCGCTGGCCGTGATCCGGGGCCCGCGCCATTCGACCCAACCCGGCCTACAGACGGACTCGTCGCCGAGCAGGACGGCTTGGCTGGCGGCTAGGAACGGTTCGGCTGTCGGTATCGCCTCGGGCGCGGCCGCCGCCCGGTCGTAAGCGGGCTGGATTGTCACAAGACGACTCGCTGCCAGTCGGGCAAGTTGGCGGCCATGTCGCGGTAATAATCGGCCAAGGCCAGACGGCTGGCGGCGGCTTCGTCCACGATGATCGTGGCCTGGCGGTGCATCTGGAGCACCGACCCCGGGCACATCGCCGTGATCGGCCCCTCCACGACGGCTTGGATGGCGGCCGCTTTGTGTTCGCCGGAGGCGACGAGGACGACGTGGCGGGCCTCCATGATCGTGCCGAGGCCTTGGGTCAGGCAGTGCCGGGGCACCGCCGCCAGGGACGGGAAGAAGCGTTGATTGTCGAGGCGGGTCTGCTCGGTCAGGGTCTTGATACGGGTCCGCGAGGCCAACGAGCTAGTCGGTTCGTTGAAGCCGATGTGGCCGTTCGAGCCGACGCCGAGGATTTGGACGTCCACGCCGCCAGCGGCTGCTATGGCGGCCTCGTAATCCTTGGTGGCCTGGGCTAGGTCTTGGGCGAAGCCGTCGGGGACGTGGACGCGGGCGGGGTCGAGTCCGAGCGGTTCGGTGACGGTCCGGCGGATCACCTCGTGATACGACTCAAGGTGGCCGGGGGGCAGTCCGACGTACTCGTCGAGGGCGAAGGCCGAGGCCTGCGAAAGGTCGAGCTGGCCGCTGGCGGCCGCTTGGGCCAAGGCTTCGTAGGCGCGCAACGGCGAAGAGCCAGTGGCGACTCCGAGGACGACGTCCGACCCCTTGCGGCGGGCGATTTGGGCGATCTTGGCGGCGGTGTAGGCGCCGGCCTCAGCTTCGTCTGAGCAGATGATGACATCCATTTGTAATGATTCCTAACAAATAGTCCTGGAAGAAGTCTCTCACGAAGCGCCGGCCGGTCGCGGCGGGGGCGGCGCCCCGGGCTGCCACTCACCGCTCAGCGGCCGGGTTTTGCCGGCTGCCCGCTAGCCTGAAGCGGTGCGCACGCCAGACAGATCGACTGGCGTCGTCTTTGCGGCCGCCCGCTAGCCTGAAGCAGTGCGACTCATCATCATCCGACATGGCCAAACGTCTTCCAACACGCGCCATCTGCTCGACACCGGCTACCCTGGGGCCCCGCTGAATGAGGTCGGTTTGGCTCAGGCCCGCGCCCTTGTTGGCGCCTTGGCCGGCGAACCCATTGAGGCGATCATGGCCTCTGACCTGACTCGCGCCCGCCAGACGGCCGAGCCGCTGGCCGCCGCTCGTGGCCTCGAAATCATCGAGCACCCGGGGCTGCGCGAGATTTACGCCGGTGATTTCGACATGGACGTTGACTGGGAGCCCTACCTCGGCCTGATCCAGGCTTGGCCGGCGGACCCGGCGAATCCGGACCGCCGAATCCCCGGGGGCGAATCCGCCGCCGGCTTTTTCCAGCGTTTCGACGGCGCCGTCCGCCAACTGGCCGAGACAGGCTACGGTTGCGCGGCTCTGGTCAGCCACGGCGGCGCTCTTTTGACTTGGCTCTTCGGCCGCGCCGCCGGCCTGCCCCATGACGACCCCGGGCGTTTGGCGCTCGGCAACACCGCTAACCTCGTCCTCGAAGACGGTGGAGGCTCTTGGCGGGTCGAACGCTGGGCAGACCGCTGACGAAGACAGAGGCTGACAGGGCTGGCCGCGCCGGGGCTGGCCTGTCGTCAAGCGTTCTCATGCGGCCGCGGATTTATAGGGAAGAGCCGTCGGCGGTTGGCGCGGCCAAAGCGCTGCTGGTTCGACGGATGGCGCGAAAGCCCGTACACTCTGCCGAGTGGTCACGTGACCTAGGCTGCTCCATGCCTATAAGGAGCAGTCTGCGCCATGGCCGCGAAGGGCAATAGCTCAATTGGCAGAGCAGCGGTCTCCAAAACCGCAGGTTGGGGGTTCAAGTCCCTCTTGCCCTGCTAGGTCAACGGGGAAACCAGGTTGCGGCCATCTCCCCGGTGAGGCTCTGGCGGCGGGCCGCCGGATAACGTAAGGATCATTGTGGCGAAAGACAAGCCGACGGGCGCTGAGGAGCCTGAGGCCAAGGCGGGCGTCCCCGCCGCGGCCGAGGCCGACGCCGGACTTTCCCAGGTTGTCCCCGAGGCCGACGGCGCCGACAGCGAGGCTGACGACAGCGCCGCCGACGGCGGTGACGACAGCGACGATCCCCAAGGCGAGGATTCCGACGCCAATCTGCCCGACCCTGGTTCACAGGACGGGGCCGAAGA
>JAIRXC010000108.1 GCA_031268515.1 Propionibacteriaceae bacterium | reverse complement strand
GCCGACCTCGTCGGGATGCTCGTGGACGACCTCGTCGTCGTCGGAGCCAAACCCTTGTTCGTCACCGACTACATCGCCTGCGGGCGTGTCGTCCCCGAACGGATCGCCGCCATCGTCGGCGGCGTCGCCCAGGCTTGCGCCGCAGCCGGGGCCGCCCTCCTAGGCGGCGAAACCGCGGAGCATCCAGGGCTGCTCGAAGAGCATGAATACGACCTGGCGGGGGCCACTGTCGGCGTCGTCGAAAAGGCTGATCTGCTCGGGGCCGAACGCGTCCGCGACGGCGACCGCGTCCTCGCCCTCGCCTCCTCCGGCCTCCACGCCAACGGCTACTCCCTCGTGCGCCAAGTCATCGCCGCGGCGGGGCTCAGCCTCGACACGCAGCCGCCCGAGCTGGACCGGACGCTGGGCGAGGAGCTGCTGGAACCGACGCGGGTGTACGCGCCCCGCCTCCTGGCCGCTGTCGCGGGCCACGAGGCGCATGCCATGAGCCACATCACCGGCGGCGGCCTCGCCAATAACCTGGCTCGCGTCATACCGGACGGCCTGCGCGCCGACATCGACCGGAAAACCTGGACGCCGGCGCCGATTTTCACCCTTGTCCAGCGGCTCGGCCAGATCAGCCAAGCGGACATCGAGGCGACCTTGAACATGGGCGTCGGCATGGCGCTGGTCCTGCCGGGCGAGGCGGCTGACCCGGTCCGGCGCGCCCTCGCCGCCGCTGGCCTGCCCGCCTGGGTCTGCGGCGAAATCCACCCGGCCGATGACCCCAGTTCCAAGGTCAGATTGTTTAACCGCCACCCCGGCGATTCAGTCTAAAGGTTTACGGCCCCCGTCAGCGGGGTCAAACGCTCGCCCCCCGCCAGGGGCTTCATCCTGTGCCTCGGCGACGGCACGGCCAGCACCTACGACACGACGAAGGACTGCAAGAGCAAGAGCGTCTGCTGCTTGCAAGCACGGCCTATCCGTCAATCCAAGACGAGTCCCGTTCCGCCAGCAAACATGCACATGCTAAAGTATGAGCATGGCAGTACTGGAGCGGCGCCTACAGGTGTTGATCGACCCCGAACGGGGCGAATTGTTAGAACGGCTGGCAAAAACCCAGGGCAAGTCAGTCGCCGCCGTCGTCCGCGAGGCGGTTGACGACAAGTTGGCCCGCGCCGGGGCCGTCAAGCAGGCCGCACTGGAGCGGCTCTTGGAGCGCGCAGAGACGCCAGACGAAAGGCCATCTGAAGATTGGCCAGTCATCAAGGCTCACATCGAAGAAGAGATGTGGGAAGGCCTAGGCGCATGAGTCTGACGGCCCTGGTTGATTCCAATATTCCGATCTACGCCTTGGGCGGCGAACACCCAGCGAAAGCGCCTTGTCTGGCTCTTCTACGGGCGGCCGGTTCTGGCAAGTTCAGAGGAGTTGCCAGCACCGAGATGATCCAAGAGCTGATTTATCACCGTCTGCGCGTGACCTCCGACCGATTGCTGGCTGTGGGCGACGGCCGGGACACGGCGGCCGTCTTCGAGATCCTGCCCTTCGACGCCGTTGTGCTTGAAAGCGCCATGCGGTTGATCGAACAGACCGCGGCCATTCGGGGTCGCGACGCCATCCACGCCGCGACCGCGTTGGCCAACGGCATCGATACGGTGATCTCGACTGACCCGGCCTTCGCCGCCGTGCCTGGCCTGAAGTGGCTTGATCCGCCTACCGCGGCCAAACTGGTCTGAGCCCAGCCGCCGGGAAACCCGTCAGCCGAAATGAGGCGATCAGACTAAGCGCCGCCTCACCGGCCAGTGGCAAGCGTGAAAATGATCACCAAAACCCCGCCGACCCCTAGAACCAGGCCCCAATATTGAATCGGCACCCAGAAGAGCGAGTGTCGGCGGCGCGCGTTTTTCTTCCACGCCTCGTATTCAGCGCTGGCCAACTGATCCGCTTGGGCGTGCGCCTCGGCCAGAGAAGTCGGCGGGGCATAACCTGGGCCGAGGCTGAAAACACCGCTGTCGGCGTCGGCGTGCAACTCGGCGGCGCGGTCGGCCAGGCTGGCGGCAAGCTGCCGATCGGGCCGTGTCACGTTCAACCAGCGGCCGACGAAATAACAGATGACACCGCCTGCCGTCAGACCCACGTCCGTCCAGAAACCAGTCCTGCCGGACGAGCCGAACAGCGCGGCCAACCCGGCGGCGCAGGCCGCCGGTATGAAGATGGCCAGCACTCCCCAACCACGCCAAATAATCATGGGAGGCACGGTAGCATCGCTGAGGGTCGCTGTGAGTCACACTATCCAACCGGTGGTCACGGCCCCGTAGGCCCGGCGGTTTCAACCCCGTCGCCTGAGCCCGTCGGCGTTCTGCGGCCAAACTGATCTGAGACCGGCCTGGCCGCAGAACCTGTCACCGAAAGCAGGGCTAGCGGACGGAGCACCGCCTCACTGGCCGGTTCAGAATTGGCCGGTGAAAAACGTGAAAAGGCCCAGCAAGATCCCGGCGCCGGCCATCGCCAGGCCCCAATATTGCATTGGCACCCAGAAGATCGAGTTTTGATTGCGCGTGCTTTTCTTCAGGGCCTCGTATTCGGCTCTGGCCAATTGGTCCGCTTGGGCGTGCGCCTCGGCCATGGAAGTCGGCGGGGCATAACCTGGGCCGAGACTGAAAACACCGCCGTCGGCGGCGGCGTGCAACGCGGCGACACGGGCGTTCATGCGGGCGGCGAGCTGGCTCTCGGGCCGTGTCACGTTCAACCATTGGCCGAGGAAATAACAGACGACACCGCCCGCTGCCAGACCCAAGCCAGCCCCGAGACCGGACCTGCCAAACAGGCTGAACAGCGCGCCAAACCCGGAGGCGCCCGCCGCCGGTATGAAGAGGGCGAGCATTCCCAAACCGCGCCAAACAATCATGGCCGCATGATAACACCGCTGAGGGGTCCTATGAGGCAAGCTATCCAGCCGGTGGTCGTGTCACGCGCCCCCATATGGGCCCGGCGGTTTCAACCCAGCCGCCTGACTCCGCCTACGCGCCGCGCCCGCGTAGGCCCGACGAGTTCATCCGGGACGTCGCAGCCGTGGACGCGACGAGTTGGCGAGCATGAGGCGCGCGTACTCGTTAGTCGTAGCCGTGGACGCGTAGGCCTGACGAGTTCATCCGTGGCGTCGCAGCCGTGGGCTGCTCCGCGCCCGTAGGCCCAGCGGTTTCTACGGCGCCAGCAAACTCAGGAAGCGGGCTTGCGCCTTGGCCGATTGGACGAGGTCGCTTAGGCAAACCGACTCGTTGGGGGCGTGCATCATGGAGTCGGGGTCGGAAACGGCGTTCGCGATGATCGTGGCGCCAGGGTAGGCGGCGGCCAACTCGTTGACAAGGGGGATGGAGCCGCCCTGGCCGATGAGAAGGGGCGGACGGCCGAAGACAGCGCCGTAAGCCTGGGCGGCCGCCCCGGCGTAGGGGCCCTCCGGCGGCAGCGCGGCTGGCTGGCCGGCGCTGCCGGGGGTCACTGTGACGTGGACGCCCCAGGGGGCGTGGGCCGTCAAGTGGTCCATGAGGCGGTCGCGGGCGGCGACCGCGTCGTAGCCCGGCGGCACCCGAAGGCTGACGAGAGCGCGGGCGACGGGAATAAGGGTGTTCGAAGCTTCCGCGACGGAAGGCGCGTCGAGGCCGATGACGCTGATGGCGGGGCCCGCCCAGAGGCGGTCCGCGATAGAACCGCGGCCGAGGGCCATGACGCCGGGCAGGAGGCTCGCCGCCGCCCGAAAACGGCTCTCGGGATAGTCGAGGTCGAAGCTCAGCCGCGGCTCCAAACCGGCGACGGCGACCGTGCCGTCGGGTTGGTGGAGAGTCGCGAGGAGGCGGCTGAGGGCGGTCAAAGCATCAGGGGCGACGCCGCCGAACTCCCCGGAGTGGACGGCGTGTTCAAGAGTGCGGACCTCGACCACGCAGTCGCAGATGCCGCGCAGGCTCGTCGTGAAGGCCGGCTCTCCCACAGCCCAGTTGCCAGAATCGGCGATGACGAAGACGTCGGCTTCGAGGCTTTCCCGGTGACGGCTCAGAAAAGAACCGATATGAGGCGAGCCGATTTCTTCTTCGCCCTCTACGAAAATGGTCAAACCGACGGGCGGGCGGCCGCCAAAGGCGCGCACGGTGGCGAGGTGAAGGGCGATGCCGCCCTTGTCGTCGGCCGTGCCCCGGCCGAAAACCCGATCCCCGCGCACGACAGCCTCGAACGGCGCCGTCCGCCAAAGAGATTCCTCGCCGACCGGTTGGACGTCGTGGTGGGCGTAGAGGGCGACCGTCGGGGCCCCCGGCGGGGCGGGCCAGCGGGCGATGACGGCGGGGGCGGCGACATCGTCCACGACCTCGGCCGAAGGGCAGCCTGAGTCCGCGAACAAGCTGGCCACAAGGTCGGCCGAACGGCGGACAGCCGCGCTGTGTTGGGGCAAGGAGCCGACGGACGGCACGGCGACGAGACGGGCCAGGTCAGCCAAGATGGCGTCGGCGGACGGTTCGGAAGGCGGCGGTGAGCCAGCAGCGGTCATGCAGGGGAGCATACGGGACGGGCAAACCGAAAGCAGCTAAGCCAAACGACGGCCGGCTTCTGTTCAGTCGGGCGTGGAAAGGCCCAAGGCGGTCGGCAGAGGGGCACGCCAGTTGCGGCGTAGGGCAGGCAAGCGGAGACTGAACAGCCCCTCGACGGTCAAGGCTGGCTGCGCCGTCACCTGGCCCAGGCGGGCGAGGCGGATGTCGTATTGGTTGGCCAACTTGATGAGGTCGACCTCCAGGTGCGGGCGGACCGTCACGAGGACGCGGCCGGCCGTCTCGGAGAACAAATCGAGGAAAGGATCACCCGGCAAGGTCACCTCGGCGCCGAGGCCCCGGCGTAGGCAAGATTCCGCCAAAGCGATGGCCAGGCCGCCGTCGCTGAGGTCATGGGCGCTGGCGGCCAAGCGGTCCCGGGCGGCTTGGCCGAAGAAACCGGCCAGGCGGCGGTGCTGGTCGAAATCAACCGTCGGCGGTTCGCCGCCTAGATGGCCGTGGACGACCTCGGCCCAGGCCGACCCGGACAATTCCTCCCGGGTGCGGCCGAGGAGATAGACGGCGTCGCCAGCCTGGAGGAAACCCGAGGGGATACGCTGCTCGACATTGTCGATGACGCCAAGCAGCCCGACCGTCGGCGTCGGCAAGATCGCCTGATCGCCGGTCTTGTTGTAGAAGGACACGTTGCCGCCGGTGACGGGGACGCCGAGGGCCTTGCAACCGTCCACGAGGCCGCGTATGACCTCCGTGAACTGCCACATCACCTCGGGGTCCTCGGGGGAACCGAAGTTCAGGCAATCCGTCAGCGCGACCGGTTCGGCGCCGCTGACGGCGACGTTGCGATACGACTCGAGCAACGAGAGCTGGGCGCCGCGGTAAGGGTCGAGGTAGCTGAAGCGGGCATTGCAATCGACGGCGAGGGCGACGCCGAGGCCGGAGGCTTCGTCGACGCGCAACATGCCGGCGTCCTCCGGCTGCGCCAAGACCGTGTTGCCACGCACAAAACGGTCATATTGATCGGTCACCCAGCTGCGGTCGCAAAGGTTCGGCGAACCGAGCAGGCGCATGAGTTGGCCGCCCATCTCGGCCCCTGTGACAGGCCGGGGCAGATCCTCGGCCCGCTGGGAGCGGACGCGGTCGATCCAGTGCGGGCGGGCGATAGGGCGGTTGTAGGAGGGGCCGGCGTGGGCGACCGTCCTGGGATCGACGTCGACGACGCGCTCACTTTGCCAGTCGATGAGGAGGCGGTTGCCCTCGATGACCTCCCCCACCGGCGTCGCGAGGACATCCCATTTGCGGCAGATGTCCAGGAAACGGCCGACGTCTTGGGGCCGGACGACCGCCATCATGCGTTCTTGCGACTCGCTCATGAGGATTTCCTCAGGGGTGAGCGTGGAATCACGCAAGGGCACGAGGTCGAGGTTGACGTGCATGCCGCCGGAACCGGCCGAAGCCAGTTCGGAGACAGCGCAGCTCAGCCCGGCCGCGCCAAAATCTTGGATGCCTGTCACGACGCCGGCCTGGAAC
Source organism: Propionibacteriaceae bacterium (assembly GCA_031268515.1). Classification (GTDB taxonomy): domain Bacteria; phylum Actinomycetota; class Actinomycetes; order Propionibacteriales; family Propionibacteriaceae; genus WQYJ01. The sequence goes on along the minus strand of JAIRXC010000108.1, from coordinate 6,938 downwards.
AGTTCCAGGGTGCATTCGATCAGGAGCTTCTCCATGAAAGGGTCGCCGACTTGGACGGCCGGACGCTTGGCCGGCCCGGACCGTTCGAAGGTTTCGGAAGCCAAAACGGAGGCCCCGCCGATGCCGTCGCCGCCGGTGCGGGCCCCAAAGAGGATGACTTTGTTGCCGACCCCGGTGGCGTGGGCGACGTGGAGGTCGGCGTGCCGTAAGACCCCTACACAAAGGACGTTGACGAGCGGGTTGCCGGCGTAGGAGCGGTCGAACACGACCTCGCCGCCGATGTCAGGCAACCCGAGGCAGTTGCCGTAGCCGCTGACGCCCGCCGTCACGCCGGGCAAGACGCGGGCCGTGTCAGGGGCGTCGAGGGGGCCGAAACGCAGCGAATCCATGATTCCGACCGGCCGCGCCCCCATGGCCAAGATGTCCCGGACGATGCCGCCGACGCCGGTGGCCGCGCCCTGATACGGCTCGACGTAGGAGGGATGATTGTGTGATTCGATTTTGAATGTGACGGCCCAGCCTTGGCCGATGTCGACGACGCCGGCGTTCTCGCCGATGCCGGCCAACAACGGCCCCCGGGGTGTCGTCTGGGGTAATTCGGCGAAACGCTTGAGGTGGATCTTGGAAGATTTGTAGGAGCAGTGTTCGGACCACATGACCGAATACATGGCCAGTTCGCAACTGGTCGGCCGGCGCCTCAGGATCGTCCGGAGGCGTTCGTACTCGTCGGCTTTAAGGCCCAACTCGGCCCAAGGTTGGCGCGTGTTGGGCGTCAGCTGGGCGTGCGTAACCGTGTCTGCCACGGGGCCAACTGTAGCGGAGGGGCCGGCGTCCGCCGCCCGGCCAGACGGCGGCGCTTGGGAGGAGGCCAAGCTGCGTCAGCCCGGCAGCGCAAGCGGCCACGTCGCCTGGCCCGAGACTGCCTAGGCGGACAAAACCATTGCGGCGCAGGCGTCAGCTGTGCGGCCACTTGGCTTTGCGGCCGGCCGGACGGGGAATCTCAGCGCGTCCGGAAGATTTTAAAAAGATATTTTTCTCGTACGGCAAGCGTCGCGACGGCTGCTCCGAATAGGCAGCCGGTGAAACCGAGGATGAGGCAGACGACGCCATGCCAGGCCACGCGGGCCGGCTCTTGGGCGGCCGAAGCGCCGGCGGACAGGACGAACGGACTCGCCAGGAGGACCGCCGCGGTTGACCAGACCGCCGTTTCCAACAGCGTCTGGACGGTTTGGCGCTCGCGCGGAACACCGCAGTGGAGGGCCGAGGCAAGCTCCAGCCGGCGTGAGCGCACCGCCGCGAAGCCGACCGCCAAACCAGCCAAGGCGCCCGCTGGGGTGAGCCAGTAGGTGGCGCGGTTTGTGTAAAGGCTGTCGGCGGAGAAAGAAGAGGCAAAACGGGGATTGAGCTGTGTCAGCTGTGCTGGCACATCCTGGCCGCCAGAGGCTGATAACGCTGTGTCGGCTAGATTCACGGTCGCTTGGTCGGCCGGCCAGACCTCCAGCCAGCATTCGTCAAAAGTTTCGGTTGCCGGCGCCGCAGCCAGCGCCGCGTAAGCCAAGCCGGCGCGGCGGCCGTCGTCGGGCCAAGAGTAAACCGCCGCGGCCCAGGCGACCCCTTGGACCGTGTCCACCCAGCCTGAGCCGCCGATGCCGATGGCGTCGGCGACGGCTTCGGGAAGGGCCAGGCCCGCCGCTGTCGCCGAGCCGTCCGGGCGGACGGCTCCGACCAGCGACAACAATCCAGGGGTGGCGTCGTAGGCTGGCAAAGGCGCGCCTGGCAACGCTGTCAAAGTCAAAGGCGCGCCGTGGTCGCGCAACGCGCCAGCGGCGATGATTCCGTCCACGGAGTTGAGAGCCTCGCAGCCGGCGCCGGAAATCTTGCCCGGGGCTTGCAGTATCCAGGTGGCCCCGCCGCTGGAAATGTAGCGGGCCGCCTCGTCGACAAGTTGCCGCACCGAAACAGTGTCCAGCCAAGCTATTCCGCCGACTGCGACGGCGACGATAAACGCCCAGCGGCCGGCGTGCGTCACTCCGCAAGTCAAATTACGCCACGCCTCCCGGACGATTTCCCGCCAGGCCATGCCCGAGGCAGGCGGAGCGGACAGCTCAATCCGGGCGCTCTCCGCACTCCCGGGCGCAAGCCGGCCTCCGTCGGGGAATCCCTCGACGAAGGCCGCCGTCGGAAGGGGCGCTAGCCCTTCAGGTTTGGCGTTCACAGTGTTCCCAAATCAATGACGTCGGTGCATTGGGCGCGGGTGTCCAGGTCATGCGTGGCTATGACGACGATGACTCCCCGTTCGGCCAACGCGGACAGGCGGCTGTTGACGACCGCCGCGGTCGGGCGGTCGAGTTGCGCGGTCGGCTCATCCACCAGGAAAAGGCCAGGGCCGCTGGCCAGCCCTCTGGCTAGCATTAAGCGTTGCGCTTCCCCTCCCGACAGAGCCGAGAAAGCGGAGGCGGCCACGTTTTCCAGGCCGAATTGTTCCAGCAACTCGTAGGCTGAGGTTTCGGCTGCTCGCCGTGTCCAGCCACGGGCGACAAATCCCAGTGCCACATGGTCGATGGCGCTGCGCCCGGCCACTCCGACTGGGTTTTGGAAGACCCAGCGCACAGCTGACACGTCGCGCCGGCTGATCATGCCCGCCCGCGGCGGCTCCCAGCCGGCCAGCAAGGACAGCAGAGTCGATTTGCCTGATCCGGATGGTCCCGTCACCGCGTAAACCCGGTCAGGGCGCAGATCTAGGTCCAAACCTTGGAAAAGCCAACGGCCGCGGATGAACCAATGGCCTAGGTTTTGGGCGGTCACCCGCGGCTCGCCGCCTTGGGCCTGGCTGCTTTGGGAGGCGCGCGCCGCTGGTCTTTTTAACACTTTATGTCCCGCGGCGGGTTCAGCAAGACCGAAGCCGGTGGGCGGCCGTCGAAAAGGACGAAGGTTTGGCCTAACACGGAGGCGACTACGCGGACAGGCCTGTTTTCACCGTCCGCGACGACGCAGCCAGCTGCGGGGCCTGTGGCCACCAGCGCGGCGGGAGCGATGACTGACACGGAAATAGGTTCCACTAATTTCAGGACGCCCACCACGGTGATTGTCGTGTCATTGGCCAACTGGGCGAACCGGAATTGGGCGCTGGCCGCGAGAAGCGCCAACTGGTTTGGATCGGTCACGACGCCGCCGTCTGGGACCGTGATCTCACTGTCGCTCAAAACCAGCACTTGATCGCCTCCCAGGCTTGTCGCCGGGTCCGCTGTGACACGGGCCTCAGTCAAAAGCGGGGCAAAACGAATCAACACTTGGTCAGGCGCCAGCGCAGCTCCCACGTCGACCGGGCACGAATCGACGATCAACGGGCCCGGCGGAAGCCAGACGACCAGCGACGCGAAGACCGTCCAGGCGGCGAGTTCAGACTTGGCCGCTCCCAGGTTGGCAGCCATTGCGTTAAAAGCGTTGACAGCCGCCTGAGTCATTGTTTCGGCTGGCTCTCCGGCCAACCATTGCAACCGGATCAGTTCTGTGGTCAACGCGACCACGTCGTCGCCTTTGTCGCCGGGCTCCAAATCGCGCCACAAAGGTTTTGCGGTGGCCAATCCGGGCAAGGGCACGCCGTCAATCTCGACCGCCATTTTGCCTGACTCCAACGTGCCGCCCGGCTGGCAAGCCGACCCGGTCAGCCGTCCCGCCCTCGGCGACAAGGCGGAAGCCTGTCCGGCCAATGTCCCGCTTAACGACACCGTACGGGCATTGTCGAACTCAACTTGAGCGACCGGGAATTCCCCGCTCAAAGCCGGTTTGCGCAATAACGAAGGCGGCTCTTGCCAAGAATAAGCCAAACCCGCCAAAACCCCCAACGCGAGCAAACTGGCTGCGGCCACTATGGCCAAAGCGGCTCTCCCAGCTTTCTGCCCGGCCGAACTCATGCGCAGATCCTGTCAGAAAATGATCGGGCAGCGCGGCCGGTCGCTTGGACAAGCCTTCGCCGCCTGAGCCGCCAAACAGGACAGCCGCCGTGGGCGACCCGCTCTAAAACGGCGGCCGGACAATCACCCAGACCAGTCCGCCGTAGCGCGGTTTTCCCGGCCGGCATAGCACCTCCTTGCTGTTTCGCCCCCTTCCAGGACGCCTTCGCCGGGTGGGCCTGGTTTAATCTTATGAGTTGTAGGGGTTATACATGCAATCAAGGAATTTCGGGTATTCGGGATCATACGAGGCGAACCCAAAGTCGCCGTTGTTGACGTATTCCTCTCGGAAATCTTCAACCGTATAATTCGTTGGCCTGAGACCGGCGCGGACCAGACAGCTCGCGATGGCCCCAGAGTTATCACCTTTGTCGGGATTGCCGCGTATGTCCACGAACAGCGGGATGACCCGATCCCAGCCAGTGGAAGCCTCACAACCTCCTTCCCGCTTGCGCAGCTCAGCTCGTTCTTCCTCACTGGCGCCTGGTGGGTTGCCGACTGACAAGGTGCCGTACTCACCGATTTCCACCCTGACGAACCCGGCTCCCTCCAAGCATTCCCGGAAGACGTTGTTAATTTCGGCGACTTCGGCTTCCGTGATCTGCTCATCGGCCAGGATGCTCTTAGCCAGAGCACTGGTCGTGCCGTTGTAGTAGCGCGTGAATTCTGACTTCCACGGCCCCGTGAACCCAGAGGCCTCGGCGATGCTGCCGCTGGTTTCTGAGGAAATGGGATCAGCGGATTCGGCAGCGCAACCGCTGACAGCGAAAATGACGCCACCCGCCGACATAGCCGCCAACAGGCAGGTCAAGCTAAAACCACACTTTGATTCACTCACTTCGGATCACCTTATCCGACTTATTCTGAAAGGCTCTCTCTGCGGTTGAGGTTTTCCAGCCGTAGCGGGAGCCTCTGCAGTTCATAGACGCCCTGACGAAAACAACAAAACACGAAAGGACTTCATGGCGGCTCTCACCCTTTATCACAATAATCCAGAGTCGACAAGAGCGGGGCGAAAACTGTGACCGCGGCTTTGCGGACTTTCAACACTTCACATCACTCCCTTCAAGAGCCGGACTATCATCGGCCAGCTAGCCGTCCTATATATTTAACGGTAAAAGTACTGCTCTGGAGTCAAAGTGTCAAGGAACCGACTTGGCTTGTGAAAAGTGATCGCGGACGAGATCGCTGGCCTCAGATCGGGCTGGCCGCGAAACCCGGGGCGCGTGTCGCGGCCTGTTCGAGGGCAACTGTAGCGGCGGGACTTGCGGCGCGGCTGGTTCACCCACCAGGTAATGCACGACATCGGGTCCCGCCTTTGTCATGAACTCTCCCACCGGGGCGACGCGCTCCTGGCCGGCCCACTCGTACACGTCCTGGAAGATGCGGCGGTGGATCGCCTTCCTGTGTTCATAGTCGAAGCGGCCACGAATCGGGCGATCTGCCAGCTCAGCCAGCCTCGACTTGGCGTAAAACTCCTCCAGCTTCGTGAGCTTGGCAGGGTCCGTCTCCCCGTAGGGCTTGCCCGGTCCAGTGAACTTGTTGCGTAACACGAATGCGCCTGGGATGAAGTAGTCATCCCAGACACGAAAAACGTGCCGGCGGGCCAGCCTCAGCGGCCGAGGATGTGTTTTCGGCCCAGTTCACGCGCCTCGTCACCGGACAGCTCGCCACGCGCCCGGCGGGCAACGAGATCATTGAGGCAGGGATCGGTGACCTGGTGGCCAGCAAGGGCCAGCGCGGCGTCAGCGAACGCGATCCGCTCCTCGGCGTCAGTCTCGGCGCCGCGAGTGGCAGTGGTGCTGCGGGCCATGAGCGATCCCCTTCTCGCAGATTTTCTCATTTTATATGGAGTCATGGGTCAGCCTCGCTGCCACCGATATGACTCGATCCGAGTCCAAGCGAAGACGCAGCTCGAACTGCGTGAACTGCGCCTAGGATTGACTCAGGCGCCTCGTGATGCCATTGTGAGCACATGGTTGTTATGACTGATCGGCTGCAAGTGCGTGTCAGCTCAGATGCGAAGCGCCAGCTGGAAGAAGCCGCCAGCCTCGAGGGCCTGACCGTGTCCTCGTTTGTGCTCCAGGCCGCCCAGTCCAGAGCCGAACAGGTGCTCGCCGAGCGTTCCCTCATCCAGCTGACCGGCCTGCAGGCCGAGGCGTTCCTGGCCGCGATGGCCAGGCCCGCCGAGGTCAACAAGCGGTTGCGGCGCACCTTGGCAGCGCCGCGCCGGTTTGAGTGGATCGATTGACCGTGGATCTGCGGCTGCGCCGCCCGGCCCCGTTGGCGAAAGAACACCGCCGGGGCGGGTTCGATTCGGGAGACTCGGCGAAGGACGAGTGGCTGGTGCGCTTAACCGGGCAGAGCCGCAGGCGGGACACGGCCGCCACGTGGGTCATAGCGGACCGGGCCATGGCTGTGATCGGTTATATTGCCCTAGCGATGACGGCGGTGGACGCGGCGGCGGCCCCGGAGCGGCTGCGCCGACAAGCGCCGGACCCCATACCGGCGCTGCTGATTGGCCGGGTGGCCGTCGACCGGCGTGTCCAGGGCGAGGGCGTGGGCACAGCCCTGGTCGCCCACGCCTTGGCGACGGCGATAGAGCTCCAAGAGAAAGCCGCCTTCAGGGCTGTGGTGGTCGACGCCGCCGGCCCGGCCGCAGCCAGGTGGTGGCAGCGGTTCGGGTTCGATCCGCTGGTCCCCGGTGACTCGCGCCTGTTCCTGCCGAGCGGAGACGTCGCCAGGACGCTCCAGAGCCTATAGACTGTTTCGTTTGCCAGTAGGACTTCTGCTGTTCTTCAACGGTTGCCTTGCCCATCCGGCAGGCCCGCTCGAACCACGCCGAGTTCTTCAGCCGCCGCGCCAACTACGGCTTTGCCGCTTGTCACAAGGACAAGGCGTAATCCAAGAAGTGTTCTAAGCTCGTGAAGAAGCGGCGGCCGTCGGTGGAACTGGCCGTCAGCGGATCGATGCTGTGTTCAGGGT
>JAIRXC010000010.1 GCA_031268515.1 Propionibacteriaceae bacterium | reverse complement strand
GACGGCCTCGATGAGGTCTTCTTCGGCCAGCTGGGTCAGGCAGGGGTAGACGGCGCCGGGGCTGGGCTGCCAGGCCCCGAGGGTGCGCTCGGCTAGTTCGGCCATGAGTTGGTAGCCGTTGCGGGGCCGCTCGGCCAAGAGGACGAGGATCGAGTCGCGGAGCTTGCCGCGCCGCGCCCGTCCGCGGCCGCGCCAACCGAATTCGGCGAAGACCTCAAAGCGGGGGTCGAAAAAGCGGGGGTCGAAGCCGAAGCCTTCTCGGCCTGGCTGCGAGCCGTCGGGCAGGCAGCGGTGGCCGCCGTGGTGACGGCGGCGTTGGGGATCTGGGGGAAACATGGTTCTCCTTTCGTTACATCGAACGATATAACGTTAGCAGTCTGCAAACGGGCTGTCCACGAGTCCTACGCCCGTGTCCGGCGGGTTCTAGGCGTTCATCCCCAGCCGTTTCGCCGCCTGGACTGCCTACGCCCGTGTGCGGCCGCCAAGCCGTCCGGCCGGCTGGAATCTGCTGGCCGGTTCGGGGGTCCTTGGCCTCGTCGGGTCGGCGGGCTCTAGGAGGTCATCCGTCTCAGGGGCTGGAAGCCAGGCCTACGCCTGTTTCCGGAGGGTCTTAGGGCAAACTCCGTCGGCGCGGGCGCCGGACCTGGTTTGCGCTTGTGTCCGGCGGGACCTTGAGAAAGTGGCCTACGCTGTCCCGGTGAGCGAAGACCTCTTCGGCAACCTCGCCCCTGGCCCAGCCGGCCCAGGGCTCGGTTCCCTCGCCGCGGCGGGCCCGCACGCCCCCTTGGCGGTCCGTTTGCGGCCACGGGACATCGATGAGATCGTCGGCCAGCACCACCTCCTCGGCCCTGGTTCGCCCCTGCGCCGCTTGGCCGCCGGACAGCCTTTGTCAGTTTTCCTTTGGGGGCCGCCCGGGGTTGGCAAAACCAGTATCGCCGCCGTCGTTTCCCGTTCGGCCGGGGCCCGCTTTGTCGAGCTGAGCGCCGTCGCCGCGGGCGTCAAAGAGCTGCGCGCTTGTCTGACGGAAGCCAAGGCCGAACTGGCCCGCGGCCGGGCCACGGTCCTCTTCATCGACGAGGTCCACCGCTTCTCCAAAACCCAGCAAGACGTCCTCTTGCCAGCCGTCGAAAACCGGCTCGTCAGCCTCATCGCCGCCACGACCGAGAACCCGTCTTTCTCTGTCATCTCGCCTTTGCTGTCTCGTTCCCTCCTGCTCGTCTTGGAGCCGCTTTCGCCCGAGGACCTCAACCGGCTGATCGACCGGGCGTTGTCCGACGAACGCGGCTTGGCGGCTCCGGCCGGCCAAACCTTCAGCGTTGACGACGACGCCCGCGCCCAGCTCGTCCAGCTGGCGGGCGGCGACGCCCGCCGGGTCCTCACCTACCTTGAAGAGGCGGCCGCCGGGGCCGCCGCCGCGGGGAGCTGCGTTGTCACGACGGCCGCCGTCGAGCAGGCCGCTGACCGGGCGGCGGTCAAATACGACGCTGGCGGCGACGAGCATTACGACGTCGTCAGCGCTTTCATCAAGTCGCTGCGCGGCTCTGACGTCCAAGCCGCCCTTCACTACCTGGCCCGCATGATCGCAGCCGGCGAAGACCCCCGCTTCATCGCCCGGCGCCTCATCGTCTTGGCCAGCGAGGACATCGGGCTGGCCGCCCCTGGCCTCCTCGCCGTTTGCGTGGCCGCCGCCCAGGCCGTCCAACTCGTCGGCTGGCCCGAGGCCCGCCTCAACCTCGCCCAGGCCGTCATCGCCTGTGCCACGGCCCCTAAATCCAACGCCGTCATCACGGCCATCGACGCCGCCATGGCCGATGTCGCCGCCGGGCGCGGCGGCCCCGTCCCAGCGCACCTTAGGGACGCCCACTACGCCGGGGCGGGCCGTCTCGGCCACGGCGTTGGCTACCGCTACGCCCACGACTGGCCCCACGGGGTCGCCCCTCAGGGCTATCTGCCCGAAGACCTCGAAGGCGCCCAGTACTACAGGCCGACCGACCACGGCCATGAGGCCGCCATCGCGGAACGCCTCGCCGCCATCGAGCGGTTGCTCGGCCGGGCCGACGCCGGCGGCGACGCCGCGGCGGCGGGCGCCGTGCGTTAGGCTGTCCGGTTGAAACCGCCCCCTGGGAGGCGGCGTGAGGGAGAGGACAAGCCGTGCTGGTTTTGGAAGCGTGGAGCGCGATCGGCGCGATCGCCGGGCTCATAGCCGCCATCGCCTTTCTCCTGCTCGTCGGCGTCGTCTTCCTCCCCCTCTACAAACTGAGCAAGGTGCTCGCGGAACTGCAGCGTTCCGTCAAGGAGCTGACTGACACGACGCTGCCGGTCATCGCGAGCCTGGAAGACACGGTCGGCGCCGCCAACGCGGAACTCGGCAAGCTGGCCCTTGTGACCGGAGACGTCGCTAATTTGTCCGGCCACGCCTCAGACATCGCCGGGGACGCCTCCCGGGTTTCCAAGTTGGTCGCGGACACCGTCGTGGTCCCCTTCATCAAGCTCGGAGGCCTCGTCCAAGGGGTCAAACGGGCTTTGACAAGCTGGAAGAAGAACTGAGGTGCGCCGGCTCTTGTGGTTTGGCCTCGGCGTCGCCGTCGGGGCTGTCGCCGCCGCCCGCGGCCGCGCCTGGCTCGCCCAGCTGACTCCGGCGGGCTTAGCCGAGCGGGCCGGACAGGTCGGCAGCCGCCTCTTGGAACGCGCCCGTCTCGGCGCCGGGGAATTCGCCGCGGGCCGCCGTGAGGCTGAAACCGCGTTGCGCCGCCAGGCCGGCCTCGGCTGACTTGGGACAGCTTCTGCCTTGTCCACTCCAAGCACGGAAGACATTTGACACGCCATGAAAACCGCTGAGATCCGCCGCCGTTTCCTTGATTTTTTCGCCAGCCGGGGCCATCAGGCCATCCCTTCGGCCTCCCTCCTCTACGACGATCCCACCTTGCTGTTCGTCAACGCCGGCATGGTGCCCTTCAAGCCGTATTTCACCGGGGCTGAGCCGGCTCCTTTCGACCGTGCCGTCTCGGTCCAAAAATGCGTCCGCACCCTCGACATCGACGAGGTCGGCAAGACGACGCGCCACGGCACCTTCTTCCAGATGAACGGCAACTTTTCATTTGGCGACTATTTCAAAGCCGGCGCCATCGCCTACGCCTGGGAGTTCGTCACGGGAGACCAGGCAGCCGGGAATCTTGGTTTTGATCCGGAACGGGTCTGGGTGACCGTCCTCGAAGGCGATGAGGAAGCGGCCGGGCTGTGGCGGCAGATCGGCTTGCCGGGGGAACGCATCCAAGCGCGCGGCCTCAAGGACAACTACTGGAACATGGGTGTGCCCGGCCCGGCCGGCCCCTGCTCTGAGATCTACATCGACCGCGGCCCCGCCTACGGCCCTGACGGCGGTCCCGTCGTCGACGAGGACCGTTTCTTGGAGATCTGGAACCTCGTCTTCATGCAAGAGGAACTGAGCCGGGTCCGTGCCAAGGATGATTTTGACGTGGCCCGCCCCTTGCCGCGCAAGAACGTCGACACGGGCATGGGTCTAGAAAGGGTCGCGCTGCTGCTCCAAGGCAAAGACAATATGTACGAGGTGGATGAGATCTGGCCGGTCATCGCCAAGGCCGCCGAGTTGGCGGGCAAGGACTATGGCGCCGGCGGTGACACGGATGTCCGGATGCGCGTCGTGGCCGACCATGTCCGAAGCTGTCTGATGCTCATGACGGACGGGGTGTCTCCCGGCAACGAGGGCCGCGGCTATGTCGTCCGCCGCCTCCTGCGGCGCTCGGTCCGGGCCATGCGGGTGCTCGGCTTGACTGATCCGGTCTTGCCTGAGCTGTTGCCCGTTTCGCGGGACGTCATGCGCCTTTCCTACCCCGAGATTGACGCCGAGTGGGAGCGCGTCTCGGCCCAGGCCTACGCGGAGGAGTCCTCCTTCAGGCGCACCTTGGCCGAGGGTGTGAAGATTTTCACGGTCCAAGCGGCCAAGGCGCGCGAGCAAGGCGGCCGCCAGATTGACGGCGGCCAGGCCTTCCAACTCCACGACACCTACGGCTTCCCCATCGACCTGACCCTTGAGATGGCGGCCGAGCAGGGCCTTGAAGTCGACGCCGAGGGCTTTCGCAGGCTCATGGCTGAACAAAAAGCCAGGGCCAAGGCGGACACGCGGCTCAAGAAGGGCCGGACCTCGTCGACGGAGGCCTACGGGGAACTGCGCCGGGAAGGCGAGACCCGTTTCCTCGGTTACACCGACCTCACCGCCGGTTCCCGCGTCCTCGGGCTCGTCAAGGACGGCGCCCTTGTCCGTTCGGCCGCCGCCGGGGACGAGGTCGAGATGATTTTGAAGGAAACCCCGTTTTACGCCGAGTCCGGCGGCCAAGACGCTGACACGGGCCAGATCACGGCCGCGGGCCTTGTCTTCGACGTCGCGGACGTCCAAAAACCCGTCCCCGGGCTCGTCGTCCACAGAGGGATTGTCGCTGACGGCTTGGCGGCGGTCGGGGACGAGGTGACTGCCGCGGTGGACGCGGCGGCCCGTTTTGGCTCTTGCCAGGCCCATTCGGCCACCCACATCGTCCACGCCGTGCTGCGTCAGTTGCTCGGCCCGACGGCCACTCAGGCTGGCTCCTACAACAAGCCTGGCTACCTGCGATTCGATTTCTCTTCCACGACGGGGTTGAGCGACCAGCTCAAGTCCGAGGTCGAGGCTCTGAGCAATCAGGCGATACGGGCTGAACTGCCTGTGACGACCCGCGAGCTGCCTCTGGCGGAAGCCCGCGCGCTCGGCGCCATGGCGATGTTCGGGGAGAAATACGGCGATGTCGTCCGCATGGTCGAATTGGGCGGGCCGTGGTCGCGCGAGCTGTGCGGCGGCACGCACGTCGCCCAGTCCGGCCAGATCGGGTTGCTGGCTTTGTTGGGAGAGCAGTCCGTCGGCTCGGGGACGCGCCGGGTCGAGGCTCTCGTCTCGGCCGACGCTTTCGGCCATCTGGCCGCCGAACGGGCCATCGTGGCCTCGTTGACGGGCCTTTTGCGTGTCCAACCTGGCCAACTGGCTGAGCGGGTCGGCCGGCTCGTGGAGCAGCTCAAGCAGGCTGAGAAAACGATCACGGAGCTGACCGCCCAGCGGGCCGGCGGCCAAGCCCAGGCGTTGCTTGACAAGGCGGCCGCCGTCGGCTCGCACGCCTTCGCCGGCGCCATATTGCCTGTCGGCGGGAGCGAGCTGCGGGCGCTTGCCGAAGCGCTCCGGGACCGCTTCGGCCGGGTTCCCGGCGTGGTCTGCCTCATCGGCACGGGCGGTCCCAAACCTGCTGTGG
>JAIRXC010000206.1 GCA_031268515.1 Propionibacteriaceae bacterium | reverse complement strand
GACGGCGACCTCACAGAGATGACGATCTTTCTAACTGACATAGTCTCGCAAGATGATCCGGAAGCCATGGCTGTGATGCAGGCGGCCTACCCGGCGTTGGTAGCAGACATCCAATCATTCTGGGGAGAGCCGTCCGGCGCCCAAACCGGTGATTCCGCCACCGCCTGGTGGGACCTGCCCACAGGAGGCCGGTTCAACGTGGAACTCGCACCACGCGAAGTCCAAGGCACCCTATTGTGCAAAGAATATGCCGATGACCAGCGCTTCTATGAAGCTCGTCCTGCGGAGAAGTATGCCTGGGACGATGATGAAGAGTGACGTAATTTCACGCGTCCAGAGGCTAATGGCGTAGCATATAACTTGAAGAATATACCGTGTAGACGTGCCACCTGCCAGCCGGATCCCCGAGTGATAACATAATCGTGTTACCAGAGTTTTCGCTAACCCCCGACCATATAGACTGGAACCAGATCCTGGGAGGATGACAGACATGGGAAACGGAAACCAAAACACCGGCAACATCCGGCACCTGACGGTCAAAGAGTTAAAACCGATCCTGGACGTGTTCGCGCAGTTGACTTGGCCGGTCCTCGAAGCGGAAATCCCCGCCCTGATCGGAAAACTAGGCTGGACATTAACCTCAAACCGTGTCCACATCGACGCGGACACCCACCTGCCCGTGGACTACACGGTAGGGGACTTTACCAAACCCGACGGCGAACTAACCAGAATGTCGTTCTACCTGACCGACACAGCCGACGACAAAGCTGACACCACCGCCCTAGCGGCAGTCAAGACCGCCTACCAGACACTGACAAACGAGATCCAATCCTTATGGGGAAACCCGACCGGATCCCGAAATCCACAGGCCGATGATGTCGCACAAACCTGGTGGGACTTACCTACCGGCGCCCGCCTGTCTGTGCGCAACCGCGTCAGCAGCATCGCCGCTAACTTCGTCTGCCCAGAACTCGCGGCCGTGGAACGCTACTACCAGTCGCATCCACGGGAAGACTACCCAGAACTCTACGAATACGAAGGCGACAACTCCGAACACTGACCATGCCCATCCAACACCCCACCACCGACTCCTTCCACCAGCTCACCGGCAAGCAGCTCAAACCCATCCTGGAAACCATCGCCCAAGTGACCTGGCCGATCCCCGAAGCTGGTCTGCGATCAAACGTGATGGCTGTGGCGGCCGCGGCCAAGCAAACCAACCTGTGAAACCCCTGATGAGAGGAGAGTTTGCCGAGTTGATTTGCATAGTGTTTAACTGTGAGTAAAGTAGCGTCCTGTCAGAGTGTCACGGCGTGAAGGAGACTGGCGATGAAATTTGACACGGCGCGCAACCCTTGACGCAGTCTATCCACCGGAACTCCTCCTCTGGCCAAGACCTGGGCCGCTGACACGTCGTTTGGCGGCGGCCGAGCCCTCTCAGGGGAGTTCCAGCTGAAACCTCCCCGCCCCTCCCGCTAGTTTGGCAGAACATAAATGACCACACCGATAAACCCCAACAATATTCCTTATGTCACGACGCAAGGCGGCTGCCCGCCAGTCGACCTCGACGGGCTAGCCGCCTCCGCCGCAACCACCGCGAGGGCAGCTGGGGCGGTCCGCGACAACGGCCAAGACGCGGTGACCGCCTGGTCGGCGATCACCAGCTGCTACCAAGGCCCCGGCGACACCCAAATCTACGAAGCCCTGCTCCCCGTCGGCCCCCAAACCGATGTCCTAGCCAGTGGTTTGGAGCAAGTCGCCGCCGCTTTGTCCGAGTTCGCCACCGAAGCCGGCCCGATCATCACCGAACTGGCGGACCTGAAAATCCAATCCGAACAACTGCTCTCCGACATTAATAATTTCACCCCTTACACTGCCCACGGCCCTCTCGCATGGGCCTACGGGTTAATGGTCAAGCCGCCAGGCGTGTTAACGCCCGGAGGCATCGACCCACAGATCGGCGTGCGGATCGAAACCTGGGACCAAGACCAAAACCTCGTCGACCGGAACAATGATCTGATCGGCCAGATCAACACCCAAGTCGCCGCCTACGAAACCGTCGAACGGGACTGCGCCAACAAAATCAACGCCCTCTGCCAAGGAACCCAATACCACCCGTATGCCGCCGACGGTTCTGGCTCGGACGACCCGGCCGCTTATGGTTACGACACGCTCCCCGCTGAGGCGGCCCTGCCTTGGGGTTCAGCTGTCGATCGGCAAGAATCATGTCAAGAGAAAACTGTCATGTTCATCCCGAACATGTTCAAAGGCATTGCCGCCGGAGCGGGTGAGATGGCAGCAGGGATCGCCAGCTTGGATGGGTACAGTTTCGATTCTTCTGGCGTGCACCGGAGCTGGAGCACCGCCATCCAAGCCTGGAACGGCCTGAACGATCTGGCGGCCGCGGTGATGATGCCCTGCCTGCCGCGCTACGACTTCAACGCCAGTAAATGGGTCACCCCGATCGACAACATCAGCATGATAGCTGATGTTGTCACTGGTTTGGTCGGCGTGCATGTCAACCTCACCATGCAAAGCGCGTCCATTGACGCTTCGGCTTGGGCTGATGACCCTGGGACGGCGTTCGGCGGCGCGGTGTTCAACATCGGCTCGTTTTTCATCCCCGTCGGCGGAGCCGCCCGCGGGGCCGGAGCCACCAGGGTCGCCAGCCGTGGCGCTGAGATCGCCGAAGACATCGCCAAAAGCGCCGAGATCGCCAGAAACGCCGAGATCGCCGAAACCATCGCCAGAACCAACAACACGATTAAACTCGCCGACCTGGCCGAAAACATCGCAAAAGACATTGAAATTAATATTCCTGAAATAGACACTATCCTCCCTGAAAACTTCACCCGCCCTCACATACCCGAACCCCGGCCCGACCTCGGACCAGTCCACGACGCCCCGCCCGGAAACCACACCCCTGGACACGAAACCGAACCCCCACCCACAGCCGGACACGAACCAAAACCCGTTGACGCTAGTGACAACGCCGCCCACTCCAGCGGCGACCCCGTCAAACACGACAAAGCCGGCGACCGCCAAACAACCCACGACCCAGCCGACAGCCGCACTTCAGACGAGCACGCCAACAGCAGCGGCCACGACACCGCCAACGCCGGACACGACGCCTCCCACAGTCCCGCCCACGACACGGCCGGACATGACACTCCTGCCCATGACACGACAGGGCCCGACACGGCCGCAGACCACGGCGACGGCCAGCCGGCTGACCGCCGTGACATCACCCACAACAGCCCAGACAATCTGACCCCTACACAAGCGGCGAACCGCCAACTCCTCCACGACATCATCTCTGATCCGAGAGTCAACCCCGCCCAACGAGCTGAAATCCAACGGGTCCTAGACGATCCGAGCATCTTGGACACGACCGCGAAAAAAGGCAACTTCGCTGAAATGTTAGACGACGCCATCATGGCCAGAGACGGCTGGGAACGCCTCGGCCACAACCAGGTCACCAGCTTGAAGCAAGCCGGCCACCAAGGCATCGACGGCATCTACTACAAGCCTGGCGAACCACCCGAATACCGGGTCGTCGACCAGAAATACGCCACCAACAGCAGCCCCAAACTCGGTAAAACCGACAGCGGCGGCCAAATGACACCCGACTGGATACAAGACAAACTCAACGATTATTTTGATCCCGCCAAACAAGGATTAAGCGATACAGACAAGGCGCACCTCGAAACGTTGCAAGAACATTACTCCAACATTGGCGAGAGCGTCGGAGTCGGGGGCGCGTCTGTTTCCAGCCATGTACGTGTGATCAACGGGAACTGGACCATCAGCGACATCACGGTCAATGAAGCTGGGTCCGTCGGCCAGACGACGGCAGAACTGGGAAGCAGGGTGAGGGTTAAATGATAGCGCGTGACCCGTTGAAGGACGCCGCACACTTCGAAGGCTTCATCGAGCGGAAGCGGGAGTGGTTCGCCTCTGTTCGCTATGGGCCGCGGCCAACTGACTTCTACGAAGTAATCGCCGCGATGTATTCCGCCGGATACCAGGTTGACGATTTGAAACCTGTTTTCAAATTGTGGGTGAAATCAATCGCAAAGAAGCTGGGTCCGACTCCGGCTGATGTGGTGTACCCGGTGTGTTTCGCGTTGATGATGGGGGCCGACGAGGAAGAACGCGCGACCATGCGGGAAACAATTTTCCGCGCGCCCCATCATCTGACGTTTTCGGCGTTTTTGGCGGCCGCCGTCGGGATTGACTATCCAGACGACATGACCGAAGAGTACCGGTGGAAGTTCTTCCCCCAAGTACGGGACATGGCCACGAACACAGAACGCCAAACTTACCTCGGTGAATACGTCAAACGCTACTGGTATAATACGAAACGGGCTGAATACTGGTGGGGCAGCCATAAGGGCGGTTCGATCCGTTACTTCGGCTACTGGGCCTGGGAGATCGCGGCGACGGTCCGCGCCTACCACTTAGACGACTCAACCTTCAGCGACTGCAAGTATTACCCCACAGACCTCGCCCACTATCTCGACTAAGGTCAGAGCCAACCAAACCCAGAGGGGAGCAAACCAATGGCATCAGACAGTTTCACGGAGGCACAGCCCAGGCTGCAGCCTAAGCTATACGGTCTAGAACACGTCGCACTGGACCGCCTGGAATTGTCATTGACGGGCCATGGCGCCGCCCTTGAAGCGATCCGCCCAGCCGGTCCCGGCGTCGCCGTCGGCGTGGTCATCGACGAACCTGACACCCAAACCCGCATATCAGAAACCACCGCCCACAACTGGGGCCTGCCCTTCGACCAGATCCTCGAGGCGGCGTTGGGCAACGCCATCGGCCGCCAAATCCAAGTCGACCCGATCACCGCCAACGCGCAAATGATCCGCGACCCCGTCTTCGCCGCTTGCGTCTGGCTCAGACCTTCCCTCCTCGAAGGCGCCGCCGGATCTGCTGCCCGGGTCATCGTCACCCCCACCGCCGACATGACATTGACCGGCGCCTACACCCCGCAAACGTTGACCATTTTCGCCGGCGTCATCGGCGACCTGCTCCAAGCCGGCGAACGCCTCGAAAGCATCACTCCCGCCCGCCTCGGACCCGCTGGCTGGGAAACCGTCGCCTGGCCGGCCAGCGGCGTCAACCCAATCCTCTGGAACAAAGCCATCGCTTTGTTCGCCGACCAACTCTACGGCCGCCAGAAACCCCTCCTTGAAAACCAGCTCGAAACCACCGGCGAAAAAGAAATATTCGTGGCGAGCCATAAGGTTTCACAGGGCCCCGACGGGCAAATCTTAACCCACGCCGTCTGGTCTGAAGGACTCACCACTTTGCTGCCCCACGCCCACCAAATCACACTCATCGGCAACCAGCTAGGACGCATCACCGTCCCCTGGGACACTTTGCGAACCATGCTCGCCGAACCCCTTCAACCACAAGGACTCACTCCCGAACGCTACCTCACCGCCGCCTTCCCACACCCCGCCTAACACTCAACACTCGGACACGCCGCCTGCGCCATTCAAAACAAGCGACGCCGAAAAGAAAACATCGGCGCGGCCAACCACGCCCACCTCGGCTGGAACCAAATCCTTGAAGGCTGACACGCATGGGAACCGGAAACCAAAACACCGGGAACATCCGGCGCCTGACAGTCAAAGAGTTAAAACCAATCCTGGACGCCTTCACGCAGCTAACCTGGCCAGCCCCCGAAGCGGAAATCCCCGCCCTGATCGGAAAACTAGGCTGGACGCTGACATCCAACCGCGTCAACATCAAAGCCGACACCTGTCTGCCCGTGGACTACACGATCGGCGACTTCGCCAACACTGCGCCCTGAGCTCAAAAACGGTTGAACCCGGCGGGGCGCCGCTCAGGCCGGACCCGCAGTTCCGTCACATTCGAGGCGTCCGCGAAAGCCGTCGTCTCGATGGCGCGGCCGGCCGCTGCCTCGTCATCGGCCGGGTCCAGTGCTTCACGTTCCGGTCGCCTCTCTTTCTCCCAGCCCTGGCCCGCCCCGCCGCGCCGGCTCCTGGCCGCCAAGCCGACGAGGCCGAGAGCGTGAGCCAGAGTCGGCGCTTCGATGACCGTCAACCCCGGCCAGGCGGCGGCCGCGGCGCCTTGGCCAGACCGGCTGGTTTCCTTGCCGCGCGGAGAAGCCGCGCCAGAGACAGCCTCCAAACTGCCGGCCGGAACGATCGCTTCGCGGAAACCGAGGCGGGCCGCCTCCGCCAGACGGCGGCCGACATCGGGGGCCCGGCGCAATTCGCCGGCCAAACCGACCTCCCCTATGGCGGCCAGACCCGGCGGGCAGATCTCGTTTTCGACGGCGGAGGCGACCGCAAAGGCAAGAGCCAGGTCGGCGGCCGGGTCGCCCACCCGGGCCCCGCCGACCGTCGAAGCGTAGACGTCGAGGACGTGAAGGCGCACACCCGCCCGCCGTTGCAGGACCGCGAGGATCATGGCCAGCCGGCTGAAATCCAAGCCATGGCTGACCCGCCTAGGGTTCGGGGCCGCCGTCGGGGCGACAAGAGCTTGAATCTCAGCCAACAAGGGGCGACGGCCCTCCAGGGCGACCGCCATGGCCGTTCCCGGCACGGGTTCGCCGCAGCGGCTCATGAAGACCCCCGACGGGTCGGGCACCTCCCGTATGCCTCCTTCAGTCAACTCGAAGCAACCGACCTCGTCGGCTGGACCAAAACGATTCTTCGCAGCTCGGATCATGCGGAAACCGGACTGGCGGTCACCCTCGAAAGAGACGACGACGTCGACGATGTGCTCCAACGTGCGGGGGCCGGCCACCGAACCGTCCTTCGTGACGTGGCCGACGAGGACTAGAGGCAGCCCGCGCGCCTTCGCCGCCTGGGCCAGGCAGGCGGCCACGGCCCGGACCTGGGCCACCCCGCCAGCTGCCCCCTCGGCGCCGGGGACCGTGATCGTTTGAACCGAGTCCACGATGACAAGGCGAGGGCGGACCTGGTCGATGTGGCCGAGGATCGCCCCGACGTCGGCTTCAGCCGCCACAAAAAGACTCGGGCTGGACGCCCCGATCCGGTCGGCGCGCAGCCGAATCTGGCCGATTGACTCCTCGCCGCTGACATAAAGCGCCGGACCGGAGCGCCGGGCCCAGCGGGCCGCCACGTCCAGCAGCAAGGTTGACTTGCCGACGCCGGGTTCACCGGCCAGGAGGACGACCGCCCCCGGCACGAAACCGCCGCCGAGCACCCGGTCCAGTTCTCCGACCCCCGTCGGCGTCCGCCCGGCCGCGGCGGGGTCGATCTCGCCGATGGGCACGGCGGGCACAGCCGGAGCCACGGCCGCCGACGCGCCGCCGGCTGGCGCGAACGCCTCGGCCACCGACCCCCACTCCTGGCAGCCGCCGCAGCGGCCGACCCAGCGCACGCTGGCCCAACCGCATTCCACGCACCTATACGCTGCTGTCTTCGCCATGGCCAAGAGACTAGGAAGGCGGTCTGACATTTTCCCGCGGACCGCAGCAGGAGCCGCGGCAACGGGTCAGGGTTCCGCCCCCAGCCGCGGGGCCGTCTCTGGGGCTGGCGCTCCCGGGCGCGGCCGGACAGGGTTCCGCCCCCAGCCGCGGGGCCGTCTCAAAATGGCCGGCGACAGCTCGGGCGACGGTTTTTGAAGCCCTACGGCCGCGCCACCACCGCCGGCCAGGCGCAAAGTCCGCGCCCGAACCAGTCCCGCGGTTTCGACGGTCCTGCGGCCAGAAGGCGGTAGCCGCTCAGTCGAGCGGCTGGCTTTCGCCGTCCGCGGGCGCGCCGGCCGGCCACTTGGCGACCTCCGGTTTGACCGCCAGGAAAACAGCGCTGGCGATGAGAGCGCCCCAGATGACAACCATCGACACCAGCATGTAGAAAATCGCTTCGCCGTTCATGCGGTCCTCACTTTCCAGCGGTCAGGCGGGCGGGCGGGGCCGCGTAGGGCGGCCAGGGCTCGAAGCGGTCGGGATCGTGTTTCCAACGCAACGCCGTCATGACCGCCGCCCCGACGACGCAGGCGACCACCGTGCCCCAGCCGAAAAGGCCCTCGAACCAGGCGTCGTACGCAGGGTCGTAGCCCTCCGTGACAAGGGAGTAGACGGTCTGGACGAACATGTACAAGAGCATCACAGGGGCCACGACGCCAATGAGGGCGAGCCAGGTCGTCTTGACCTTGAAGGTCGAAAGGCTCGACAGGTGGAAAGCCAACTCGCGGCCGCGGCGCAGCACCCAGACGACAGCAATCGACATGACAATGGCCGACAGGACGACGCAGAAGTTATTGGCCCAGTTGTCCATGACGTCAAGCGTGTACAAACCGGTGGCCGAGCTGAACAAGGCAACCGAAATAATGCCTAAGACCACGCCGATGCTGACCGCCGCTTTCCTGTACGACCAGCCGAATTTATCCTGGAAACCAGCCGAGACGACCTCGACGATGGAAATCAGCGAAGTGAAGCCGGCCAAGAACAAACTGGCGAAGAACAAAGCCCCGAACAACCAGGCCGCCGATGGCATCTGCGAGATCGCCTTCGGGAAGGTGATGAAAGCCAGCGAAGTGCCCTTGAGGCCGCTCAACTCCGACACCGCAATGCCCTGCTCATGGGCCATGAAACCAAGGATCGAGAAGACGCCTATGCCGGCCAACAGTTCGAAGGAAGAATTGGCGAAACCGACGACAAGGCCAGGGGTGGTTTGGTTCGAGCGGCGGCGGCGGTAGGAGGAATAGGTCACCATGATGCCGAAGGCGATCGACAGCGAGAAGAAGATCTGGCTGTAGGCGGCGATCCAAACGCTGGCGTCCGTGATCTTCGACCAATCCGGTGTGAACAAGGCGTTGAGGCCGTCGGCGGCGCCTTCCAAGGTGACGGCCCGGACGACGAGGGCGCCAAAAGCCACGACCAGCAGCGGAATGAAGATGATATTGGCTTTCTCCAAGCCTTTGGCGACGCCGAGGGCCAAGACGGCGATCGTCAGGACCCAGATGGCTGCCAGCGGAATGACGATGCCGGAGATGTAGTCACTTGAAAAACCGGCCGTGTCCGCCAAGTGGAGATAGTCGCCGTAGAAGAAAGAACTTGGGTCGTCGCCCCACTTCTGGCCGAAGGAAAAGACGAAGAAACTGGCCGCCCAAGCCAAGATGACGGCGTAGTAGATGGCGATGAAGACACAGATCATGACCTGGAACCAGCCGAGTGATTCCAGCCATTTCTTGAGCCGCCGGAAGGCCAACGGGGCCGAGCCGCGGAAGCGGTGGCCGATCGCGTAGTCGAGCAAGAGGATGGGGATGCCGGCGGTCAGCAAGGCGATGAGATAAGGGATCATGAACGCCCCGCCGCCATTCTCGTAGGCGACGCCGGGGAAGCGCCAGATGTTGCCGAGGCCGACGGCTGAGCCGATGGCCGAGATGATGAAGCCGATCTGCCCGCTCCACTGTTGGCGTTCGGCTGGCTGCGTGGTCGCAGCGGGGCCGCTTGAGGCGCTCATGGGCACTCCTTCGTTGATTTTCCTTGAGGTGGCGCGGTCCGAAATCCTCGCCCGGCGCCGCGGCAGCCAGAGAAGCCGCCGCGCGGCCCCGCCCGCCCCTCCACGTCATGGCGCGGGCTCAGTGTGAGACTCTAGCGGCCCGGCAAAGCGGCGGCGACAACCGCGGCGGGAAAACCGCCGGCAGTGGCGTAGACTCCCTGGCGACACGGGAGTCCGGGGAATGTCCGGGCTGAGAGGAAGGCGCCAGCCTTCGACCGAATGAACCTGATCTGGGTCATGCCAGCGCAGGGACGCTCTGCGCGCCAGCCGGCGCCTACCCGTGCCCGATTCAGAAAGGGCACTTCGATGACCGTTTCCACTGTGGCCGCTTCTGCTGTGGCCGCTTCGGCCCGGCCGCTAAGGCCAAGGCTTGGCCAAAGCCGCCGTCTCATCCACCTGGCCTTAGCCGCTGCGGCCACTCTGACGGCCCTGGCCGGTTGCGGCGGCGGAGTAGGCGGCGAAACTCCGCCGCCTACGTCTCTGACCGTTGTCAGCCATGATTCTTTCGTCCTGTCCGATCAGGCCAAGGAACGTTTTGCGACCCAGTCGGGCCTTGATGTCGTTTACATCTCTCCTGGCAATGCCGGAACCGTTCTTAACCAATTAATCTTGACAGCCGACTCGCCTTTGGGCGATGTCGTCTTCGGCCTCGACAACACGTTCGCCACCCGAGCCGTCGACGCCGGAGTCCTCACCCCCTACACTTCCCCCGCCCTGCCCGCCGGGGCCGAAAGCTGGGGCCTCGAAGGCGGCGCGCTCACCCCCGTCGACTACGGCGATGTCTGCCTCAACGCCGACGACGCCTGGTTCGCGGACCACGGTTTGGCCCTTCCAGAAACCCTGGACGACCTTGTCAAGCCGGCTTACGCCGATCTCCTCGTCGTCCCCAACCCGGCTTCCTCGTCGCCCGGACTGGCCTTCCTCGCCGCCACGGTCGGCGCCAAAGGCGACCCCGGCTACCTCGCCTACTGGGCCGCTCTCACAGCCAACGGCGTCCTCGTCACCTCGGGTTGGACAGAGGCTTACACGGTCGAGTTTTCCGGTTCGTCCGGCCAGGGCCCGCGTCCGCTTGTCTTGTCCTACGCCAGCTCGCCCCTCTACGAAATCGGCCCCGACGGGCAATCTCGGACTTCCGCCTTGCCGAAGACGTGTTTCCGTCAAGTCGAATACGCCGGTGTCATCGCCGGGGCCGCCAACCCCGATGGGGCCAGGCAGTTCATCGACTTCCTCCTGAGCGCCGAGACGCAATCGGAGATCCCAGAGACCATGTACATGTCGCCGGTCAACCCGGCGGCCGCCGTGCCGGCCGATTGGGCGGCCTACACCGATGTCGTGACCGACCCCATCGAGGTGTCAGCCTCGCTCATCGCGGAAAAGCGCGAGGACTGGATCCGAGCTTGGACTGAAACGGTGCT
The DNA here is from genome assembly GCA_031268515.1 of Propionibacteriaceae bacterium. Lineage (GTDB taxonomy): Bacteria > Actinomycetota > Actinomycetes > Propionibacteriales > Propionibacteriaceae > WQYJ01. The sequence goes on along the minus strand of JAIRXC010000206.1, from coordinate 537 downwards.
GGGCTGACCGCGATGACACCACCCGCCGGCGGACGGAGAACTGAGAGCCCTCGGCCCCCCGGAAACCCCCGGCCCTACGGAAACCCGCAGTCCCCCGGAAACTCCCAGCCCTCCGGAAACCCGCAGCCCTCCGGAAACTCCCAGCCCCCCGGAAACTCCCAGCCCTACGGAAACCCGCAGCCCTACGGAAACCCCCAGCCCTCCGGAAACCCCCAGCCCTCCGAGAGTCCGCGGACCTTTGAGGATCATCGGCGCCCAGAGAATCCGCGGCCTCCCGGGAGCCCTCGGCCCGCCGGGAGCCGCCAGCCCGGACCGGTCGGCCGGGCCTTTCGGCTTCACGCTCCCCCAGCCGCCCCAAACCTTCCGCCTCAAGGCGGAACCCACCTGACCGGCCCGCCTTGGGCCTGGGCGGCGGCAGCCGTATTGCCAATCCTCTTCCTTGGGCTTTTCTTCGCCTGGCCCGTCGTGGCGTTGGCGGTCCGCGGCTTCAGCGTGAATGGACAGTGGACGGCCGGTCCCGTCCTCGACGTTTTGTCC
>JAIRXC010000160.1 GCA_031268515.1 Propionibacteriaceae bacterium | reverse complement strand
AAGACCTCCTCGGCAGCGCGGCCGACCTGACCGGGACCGGCTGGGAAGGCCTCAAGGCCTCAATCGACGCCGGCAAACCGGTCGTCGTCTGGATCGACCCGTATCACGATGGCTTCAGCCACACCGTCCTCCTGATCGGCTACGACGCCTCGTCGGTTTGGATCCACGATCCGCTGGGGGCCGCTAACACCGCCGTAGACCGCGCTGAGTTCTTGTCCCAATGGCGGGACAACGGCTACCGGGCCCTGTCCTATTGACGCGCCGCTTCCTTGGCTGGCGCGGCGCTTCCTTCAAATTTTCCGCCTTAGCCCGGGCTTGGCTTTGGCAAAACCGGAGCCGCCAAACCGGCTCAAACGGCCTTCGGCCGTAGGCGGTCCCTGGTTAGACTGCCTGGCATGGATGCCACCGCGGCCAAAGTCGCCCTCGTCATCGTCACCTACAAACGCCCGCAGCTGTTGGCCGAACTGTTCGAGTCGGTCTTGCGCCTGCCCACGCTGCCGTACCGCGTCGTCGTCGTCGACAACGCCAGCGGCGACAACACCCAAGAGGTCATCGCGGCGGCGGCGGCGCGATTGCCCGCAGGCGTCCTCGTCAACTATCTCAGCCCCGTCAACGGCGGCGGCGCCGGCGGTTTTCACGACGGGGTGCGCCTGGCCTACGCCGAGGGCGCGGAGTGGATGTGGATCATGGACGACGACGTCGAGATCCTGCCCGAGGCGTTCGACCGTTTCGAACCTTGGATGGCCCGCTTCAAGGTCCTGCACGGGCGGCGCTACGACGTCGACGGCAGCCCTTTTTATTGGCAGGCCCGTTTCAACGAATTCCTCGGCGTGCCACTGCCGTATTCCGTGCGGGACTTCAACAAGGAAGGTTATGCGCTGACGAATTCTGGCACCTTCGAGGGGATGTTGATCCACCGAGATGTCGTCCGGAAGATCGGCTACCCCGATCCGCGTTTCTTCATCAGCTGGGATGACTCCACCTACGCCTGGGTGGCGTCGCGGCACACAGCGGTGGCCTACGTCGACGCTTACGTGCTGCGGCGCAAACGGGAGCAGCGGCAGGTCAATCTCGGCCTACGCCATCTCAACGACTCCAGCCCCCTGGTCAAGTACCACACGATGCGCAACCGGGGTTATGTGGCCCGTTATTTCGCGGTTTACGGCCGGCTCAACCGAGTCGGTTTCGCCTTGGGCACGGCGTTGACCTTGGCCAAAGAAATTTTCCGGCTGGCCGTCGTCGAGCATTCGGCCAAGGGTTTTGGGCAGCTCTGGCGTGGCCTTGAGGATTCTAAGCGGCTGCGCCAGGACCCAGCGTGGACGCCGATGCCATCCCTCGGCTGACTAGGCGGCCGCCGCTGCCACCCGCTCCGCCTGTCGTTTGCACTCTCACCCCCCGAGTGCTAAACATGGTTTAGCACTCGACCCTGTCGAGTGCCACCTACCTCTTGGGTGAGGCCTAACGGCCGTCCGTCGCGGGCACTCAAGGCGCACACCAGACCAATCTACGGGGCGGCACGCCCCCGACCACCGGAGGAATCCCGGAGCACTATGGCAAAGCTCATTGAATTCAACATCGAGGCTCGCCGCGGCCTGGAGCGGGGCATGAATGTCCTCGCCGACGCCGTCAAGGTCACCCTCGGGCCCAAGGGCCGCAACGTCGTCTTGGAGAAGAAGTGGGGTTCACCCACGATCACGAACGACGGCGTGTCCATCGCCAAAGAGATCGAACTCGAAGACCCATACGAGAAGATCGGCGCCGAACTGGTCAAGGAAGTCGCCAAGAAGACCGACGACGTGGCCGGCGACGGCACGACCACCGCGACTGTCCTAGCCCAAGCCATGGTCCGCGAGGGCCTGCGCAACGTCACGGCTGGCGCCAATCCCATGGCCCTCAAGAAGGGCATCGAAAAGGCGGTCAGCCTGATCGTCAGCCAACTCGCCGCCACCGCCACCGACATCGAAACCCGCGAGCAGATCGCGGCCACGGCTTCCATCTCGGCCGCCGACACGTCGGTCGGCGACATCATCGCCGAGGCGATGGAGAAGGTAGGCAAAGAGGGCGTCATCACGGTCGAAGAATCCAACACCTTCGGCCTTGAGCTCGAACTGACCGAGGGCATGCGCTTCGACAAGGGTTATGTCTCGGCTTACTTCGTCACCGACGCCGAGCGCATGGAAGTCGTCCTCGACGACCCTTACATCCTCATCGCCAGCTCGAAAGTCTCGTCCCTCAAGGACCTCCTGCCCGTTTTGGAGAAGGTCGTCCAGTCCGGCAAGCCCCTCCTCGTCATCGCGGAGGACGTCGAAGGGGAGGCGCTGGCCGGCCTCATCGTCAACAAGCTCAAGGGCACTTTCAAGTCTTGCGCCGTCAAGGCCCCCGGCTTCGGCGACCGCCGCAAGGCCATGCTGACTGACATCGCCGTCCTGACCGGCGGCCAGGTCATCTCCGAGGAGGTCGGCCTCAAGCTCGACGCCGTCACCTTGGAACTGCTCGGCAAAGCCCGCTCGGTCCGGGTGACGAAAGACGAGTGCACGATCATCGACGGCTCCGGCGACAAGGCCCAGATCGAGGGCCGGGTCTCCCAGATCCGCAAGGAGATCGAGAACTCCGACTCTGACTACGACCGCGAGAAGCTCCAAGAGCGCCTCGCCAAGCTGGCCGGCGGCGTCGCCGTCATCAAGGTCGGCGCGGCCACCGAGGTCGAACTGAAGGAGCGCAAGCACCGGGTCGAGGACGCCGTCCGCAACGCCAAAGCGGCGGTTGAGGAAGGCATCGTGGCCGGTGGCGGCGTCGCCTTGCTCCAGGCCGCCAAGTCCATCGTGTTGCCCAAGTTGGACGGCGACGAGGCGACCGGCGCGCAGATCGTCTTGACCGCCTGCGCGGCCCCGCTGCGCCAGATCGCTGTCAACGCCGGCCTCGAAGGCGGCGTCGTGGCGGAGAAGGTGTCTGGCTTGCCGTCCGGCCAAGGCCTCGACGCGGCCACGGGCGAGTACGTCGACATGGTCAAGGCCGGAATCATCGACCCGGCCAAGGTGACCCGTTCGGCGCTCCAGAACGCGGCCTCGATCGCGGCTCTCTTCCTGACGACGGAGGCCGTCATCGCGGACAAGCCGGAGAAGACTCCGCCGGCCCCGGCTGGCGGCGACGGCGGCATGGGGATGGATTACTGATCCCAACTGGCCGCTTGGCGGCTGGTCTAAGCGGGGCGGGCCGGGTTTTGCCGGGCCGCCCCGCTTCAGGTTTCACGGGCCGGCCGGCCGGGTTTTCGGGGCTTTTGAATCACACCCAGTTCCGCAACGTCTCCGGATGCGCCCCCGACTGGCCCGCGACCCGCTTGATCGCACCTCTGGACGACTCCGGATCCCGCCTGTCCTCCGAGACCATCCGCGTCGCCCCTTACTGCAGCTCAACGCTGTACTTCCTCGGTGCTGCTATGACTCGCATCACCCCTTCTCAAGATTGAGAACCTCCATCACACCCGGGGTGATCCACTTCATCGGTGACTTGCGCAAATCGTAGCAGCCATATAGGGTAAAAATAGAAGTTTGATTTTACATTTGCGGGTCAGACTCCCGATGGGGTGATAGGCAGACAAGAGTTCAAGTGAGAGGAATCGTTGCCAGCTAGGCCGGAGGTTGCCTAGCGAGCCAGGCGAGTTGGTAGTTTTCTTGTCGTGAACCGGTCATGGGATGATGCTTGTGAATAAATTTCATCTTCGGCAGCGTGATTCTGGTGGCCGCGCGGGCGCACGCCCGCTGAATTCCTATAGTCGGCCGCTAAAGCGGTTGACGCTCCTGCTGGCCATGTTGGTGGTCGCAGGTTGTTCATCGGCTAGGGTTGACCTGCCTAATTTAGGGGGAATTGCTGTGAGAGACGATAGTGATCTGGAGGCGACAGCAGCGGCTTTTTACTCCTGCATGCGCGCGGCCGGTTTGCCGGTCGAGCTTTGCAAAGACTCGCAGGGGCGTTTGACTCTCGTTGATTTTCCGGCCGCCGCTGACTTCATGTGGGCGCGTCCGGACGGGCAGCTAACAGCGGGCGAAGCCTATCCGGCGGCCAAGATGGACGCCTTCTTCGAGCGGGTTGAACGGCTCTCTCAGGCGGCAGCCGACGAGGTCTCGTCTGGATCTCAGCCGTCGGACGAGCCGGCCCTGGATTTTGTCGCCACAGGTTTCGACTATCACCTCGAGGTCGACGGCGTGGACCGGACCGACGTTTTCCGGGAATGCCTTGAGGCGACCGGTTACGACCAGCGTGAAGTTTGGCGGTCGTTACCTTTCGGGGGAGCTGATCCGGTTTGGATTCAAGCCGATGTGGATGCCGCCAACAAGTGGGCTGCCTGCGCGCGGGCCCATGGTGTGCTTGGGGTCAAGGACGCCGTCCGGCCGTTGACGGCGGAGGACCCCGCCCCCATGGCGTTGTTGCCGATCAGCCTGACGGAGGCGGAGCTGCGCCGTCTGTTGGAGGTGTGCCCGGTTTGGACCAGTCAACAGGAGGCCGACAGCCTCCAGGTCGGGCAGGAGCAGCGGCGGGAACGCCCTGGTGTTTGGGGGCAGGCGCCGCCAGACGTGACAGTCCCGCCGACGATCGGGTTCGACTATCCTGGTTTCGACGGGCGGCAAGAGGCGCCCGATTGGGCTCAGAACCCCCCGGGGCCTGAGCAGATCGCCCAGCTCAATCATTTGTCGGACCTCGACCGGACGTTGCATACGATCAAGATGCAGCAGTTTTATGACGCCGGGGTGGGCGGCGTCTATCCGCCTGAGGTTTTACGCGGCGACTACCGTCCCAGTTAGAGCCGTTCCCTAAGCAGCCGGCCGGACTGCCGGAGCTTTTCTTGGCTGCGGTTGGCCTCAGCCGCGGCTCTCTTCCTGACGATGGAGGCCGTCATCGCGGACAAGCCGGAGAAGACTCCGCCGGCCCCGGCTGGCGGCGACGGCGGCATGGGGATGGATTACTGATCCCAACTGGCCGCTTGGCGGCTGGTCTGAAGCGGGGCGGTCCGGGTTTGCCGGGCCGCCCCGCTTTAGATTTCACGGGCCAGAATCGGCTCTGATGGTCAAGCCGCCAAGATGGCGGCGGTGCGGTCTTGGCGTTTCAGCGGCTTTGCCGTACGGCCGGCCAACTGGGCGGAGGAAGCCTTGGAGGCGCCGCCGAAATGCGTTTCCAGCTTCTGCTGCAACCAGGTCAGAAGGGTTGAATAGAACAGGTAGACCGCCGCGGCCAACAGGTACAGGGGCAAGATCTCGTAGGTCCTGGCCGCGATCTGCTGGGACACTCGGAATAATTCGACGACGGTGATGCTGGAAACCAGCGAAGTGTCCTTGACCAAGCTGATGAAGCTGTTCCCGAGCGGGGGGATGGCCGCTGTGACAGCCTGCGGCAAAACGATGAGCTGCATCGTCTGCGCGCCAGTCAGGCCCACAGCCTTGGCGGCTTCCCATTGGCCGGCGGGGACCGCGGTGATGCAAGCCCTGATCGTCTCCGAACAGAAAGCGCCGATGTTAAGCGCCAAGGTGGCTATAGCGGCTGTCACGGGGTGGAGGTTGATCCCGACGGTCGGCAAACCGAAGAACACGATATAGAGCTGGACCAGCAACGGCGAGCCTCGGAAAACCCAGACGTAGAACCAGACGAGCAATCTCAGCGCTCTCCATTTGGACAGCCGCGCGATTGCGACAATCACCCCGATGGCCAGGCCGATGGCGAAAGCGGCCAATGATATCGGAATGGTCATTGCCAGGCTCGCCCGCACGATCGGCCAAACAGAATCTCCGAGGATCTGCCAGACACCGGTTACAGGCATGAAAGCCTCCTCAAATCTCAAGAATCAGGCTGGAAGCCAGCCCGGACGCGCGCCGACGCGCCAGGGCTGGCCTCCTAGGGTTTACGACAGCGGTGAGGAAAAATCCTTGCCGAAGTACTTTGTCGACAGGTCGGTCAGCACGCCTTGGGAGCGTAGATCGTCCAAGGCCAGGTCAATGGCGTCCTTCAACTCTGGCTTGTCCTTCGCCAAGATCACGCCGGTCTGGGAGGTCGCGGAGTCCGATGTGGCGGCGATCTTGACGGGCGCGTCCGGATGCTGTTTGAGATAGTCGGCGAAGGTGATCTCGTCGTTGAGCGTGACGTCGGCCCGGCCGGTGCGAACCAGTTCGATCGACTCGTTGAAGCCGTCTGTCCCCACAATGACCGCGCCGTAGGTCTCGGCTGTCTTGGCGTAATTGCTGGTGACGGTCTGAGCCGCCCGTTGGCCCGCGAGATCGTCAAGCTTGGTGATAGAAGTGTTGTCGTTCGCTGTGATCACCGCCACCCGGGTGTAGGTGTAGGGCGTGGAGAAGGCGTATTTCTGCTCACGCTCTGGGGTGATGGCCACTTGGTTGATGACCACGTCCCAAAGCTGCGAGTCGAGCCCCACGATCAGCGAGTCCCACTTCGTCTCGACGAATTCGGCTTCAAGGCCTAATTCCGACGCTATGTTCTGCGCCACCTCGATGTCATAGCCGGCCAGCGCGCCGGAATCATCGTGATAGGTGTAGGGAGGGTAGGTGCCTTCGACGCCGATGACCAACCGGCCGGGTTTGACCAGCTCAAGCAGTTGGGCGGCGCTCGTCGAAGAGCCAGGAGAAGAAGAGCCGGAAGAAGGATCAGCGCTGGCGTCAGAGCAGGCGCTCGCGCCTAACGCCAGAACGACGCCGACGGCTAACACGGCGGCAGTTTTGAATGGTCGCATGACAGTCCTTTCAGGATTTAAGTTAAATTGTTTTCCAGTTGGCTGAATTTGAGGATTGCAAGACAACCTGACAGGCCCGTGGCGGAACGCGGTCCAGTCAACGCTTCCAATGCCCGGGCGCGGGCGCGGCGTAACCCGCCTAAGCGGCAGGGCTGGGTGATTTGCAAAAGCATGGCAACGAAGGTCTTCCCATGTCGGCGGTGTGGGGTTAGGGTGCGCGGGCGGCCAGTCAAAAAATTAATAAAGACCTGGCCCAGGCAGGACGACCGAAAACACGGTCATCGCGAGCTGCCGGCGCGTCAACGACACGGACAACAACACAAAAGGAAGCTGGTGATCATCACGAGCCTCCTTTCGTATAGCAGGGCAAGCAGTCCCAATTCTGAAGGTGACCGCCCTGCTGGTGTGAAAACCGAACGCAGCCTAGCACAGCAGATCACGCTGCCTTGACGGCCCGGCTTCTGCTAAAGAGAAGCCCGACTCCTGGCCTTTAGAGAAGCTGGCGGTGAGTCGGCTTGGGCTTCGTTCTTTTCTCGAAACCCAAGTCGGAACACGGCAGACGGGGAGCACTCGCCGCGGACGCGTGAGCGGGCGTTGTCCGTGGCCAGGCCGGCGCGGTTCAGCCGCGACGGGTTTTCAGCGGCCGCCGGGACGAAAAACGGCGGTCCCCGAGTGTCGCCCGCCGCGGCTGGGCAGAGCCCGACATCATGGGCGCCATGGCTGGATTCCTTGAGGTCCGGGTCGAAACGCCGGCAGCGGCGGCGCGGGCGGCGGCGGCGGGAGCAGACCGTCTGTTGGCCGTCCGGGCGCATGAGTTCGGTGACGGCTGCCCGCTGCCCGACGACGTCGCCGCCATCCGCCAGGTGACGACGGTCAACCTTCGTGTCCTGCTGCGCCTACGCGACGGCTATTCGACCGGCGGCGGCGAACTGGCCCGTCTGCGCGGGCTCATCTGGTCGTATCTGGCGGCCGGCGCCGACGGCTTCTGTTTCGGCTTCCTGAACGGCCTCGGCCAGGTTGACGCCGAGGTCTGCAAGGCTCTGGCCGCGGACGGCGACTGGCCTTGGACCTTCGACCGGGCGGTTGACGCCGCCTTCGACCCGTCGGCCGCTTGGGCGGCGCTGCCGGGGCTGCCGCGCCTCGACTCGGTGCTGACCGCCGGCTCGGCCCGCGGGCTGCGCCATGGCCTCGACAAGGTCCTCGGCTTGGCCCGCGATCCGAAGCTGGCCCCGCTTATCACCGCGGCCGGCGGTTTGGCCCCCGAAGACGTGCCCTGGCTGGTTCGGGCCGGCGTCCGCCGTTTCCACATCGGCGACGGGGGAGAGCCGGGGGAGTCAGACGACGACCGCCTACGGACATGGCGCCGGCTCATCGACGGCGAGACAGCCCGGGCGGCCAGCCCGCCGCGGAACGCCTGAGCCGCGTGGGGCCGTCTCAATCGCGTGGGACCGTCCCAATGGAAAGCCGCCACAGCTGCCGGCCAAACACTCTGTGAAACCCTTGCGCAGACCCTCCTAGAGCCCGATGCGGATTGCCAGAGCGGCAGCCGGCAATGACGAGGCGAGGCCAGCTGCGTGCCAGCGCCGGCGGATAGAGTTTTTGCCATGCCGCCAACCGCCAAGCTTCAGGAAGTCGTCTTCGATTGCGCCGATCCCGCCAAAGAGGCCGAATTTTGGGGGAACCTGTTAGAGCGCCCGTGGGGATACCGGCCCCAACCCGGTGGTGTTGTGGAGGCCGGTGGCATGTGGCTGCTGTTCCAGGCCGTGCCGGAACCGAAAAGTTCGGCCAAGAACCGTCTCCACCTCGACATTGAAGTTGACGACATCCACCAAGGCATTGTCCGGGCCGAAGCGTTGGGAGCCACAAGGCTCAGCGACTTCCATGACGATCCAGGCGGCGGCGGCTTCGTCGTCATGCAGGACCCGGAAGCCAACGAATTCTGCCTGGTCGCCCAGCCCGAGGGATCATGGACGCGGCTGCTGAAGACCATCGTCAGCGAAAGGGAAGGGTGAATCATGCCGCCCGTGCCGTAGACCGAAAGCTTCCGCTTTCGTCCGGTTCAAGCTGATGACGCTGAGGATCGGTTGGCGTGCTACGCCGAGCAGAGCCCCTTCATCACGGCGCCCTTACGTAATTCAGCCCACATCGTGCCGCAACCGCAGCGGTAAGAGAACTCTGTTTGCATCATCGCCGCCGGAGTTCAACATCGCGGCGCGGACCCCTTCCCTTCGAGTGGCGGCAATGAAATTTGAGGGAACGTCATTGGTCCGCTGTCTGGAACGCTGGATGGTCGCTGACGGCGCCCGTCGGATATTGTCCGTTGAACGACAATGCGAAGACCACCTCGGGCGGGATGCCGTCATAGCCCAGGTCGTCGCGGTGAATAAACCCGAACCTCGGGTAATAGTCCGGGTTGCCAACTAGGACAGAACCTGAAGCGCCTAGCTCTTTGAGTTGGACCAGGCCCTTTCGGACCAGCGCCGAACCGACGCCTTGGCGCTGGAACTCAGGCAACACTGACAGCGGGCCGAGAGTGTGCCAACCGGCGGTCCCGTCGCTGATCGTCGCTGGCGAAAAAGCGATGTGGCCTACGATCTGGCTGTCCTGTTCAGCGACCAAAGAGATGGTCAGGTCACCCGCTTCGCGTAACGCGGCAAAGATGTGCTGTTCGTTGCGTTCGCCCGGCAGGCCCGAGTCACGGAAAGCCGCCTCAGTCACGGCGATGATAGTGCGGACGTCGTCGGGGGTTTCTTCCCGGATGGTCACCTCGCTCACGGATCACCATCTTGCCAGACAATCTCTTTTGTAACCAGAAGAGACGGTCAGACCTGTCTTCAGTGGCGTGGGTGTCGCCGATCAGGGTCACGCCGCAACCGCGCACGAACGCTCCGAGCAGCGTGGGCAACACACATGAGTCTGTCTCTGCGATGAGCGCGCGACGCAAGTCAGATGGGCGGTGATGGCAGGTGGCGTCTTTTGTTTCGATTAGATGCCCCGACTGTCGCGGCGAAGGTTATGTCGATGAAACCTATCGTTATGCATGCAATTGCTCGAACGGTGAAATTTCTGTGACCCGCGTTGAGCTGTGGGCGCCGGGAAGGCAGGATATTTCCGTATGACTGAGAAAGCGGCGCGCCGTGCTGAGTGAGGAGCAACCCGGCGGGCGGCGGCTCGGAGCGGTCGGGCGGCGGGAGGATCAGGCCGAAGCATACTCAGAGCGTCCGCCCAGCGCGTGAAATACTTGCCTTATGACATTCCTCGAGATGACAGCACAGGCCATCGCCCCCGCCAAAGTGGTTCCGGTTGGGCTGGATCGCGCGGACGAGGCGCTTGAGCTGGAGAGTCTGGTTTGGTCCGAGCGTTTCACCGCCAGACAAGCCGAAGCTTTCCGAACCAAGCTTGATTTTGACCGGACGTTTGGCGTCGAGGCGCCGACGACCGGTGGGCCGGTGCTCGCGGCCCTGGCGTCCGCTTGGGGATTTGACACCTCCGTGCCGGGCGGGCGGGCGTTTGCGGGCGGCCTGAGCAACGTGGGGGTCCGCCCCGGGTTCCGGCGTCGGGGATTCCTGCGAGCGTTGATGGCAGCGCACTTCGAAGACTGTTTGAATCGCGGCGAGCCCATGTCGATGTTGTTCGCCTCTGAGGCGCCCATCTATGGGCGGTTTGGCTACGGGCAGGCGGGGCGGGCGGCGGCCTTGTCCATACCAAAAGGCGCCGCCTTGAGAGCAGTGGATTTTGGCGCGGCCGGCCAAGTGGACATAGCGGTTGAAACTGCCGATTACAGCTCTCATTGCGGCGTTGTCGAGGAAGTGAACCGCGCTGCCGGCTTTGGGGCCGCCGCGCGCCCTGGTTGGACGGCGGCCGTCACAGAAGGCGCGCGCCAAGCTTCTTTCTTGGACCAATCCCCGGCGGACGGTCTCGCAGAGCCGTCCCGCATCCTGATAGCCAGACGCGCGGGACACGCTGTGGGTTACGCCTTGTTCCGGCGCGACGGCAAGTGGGATGGCAGCGTGCCCAGCGCCACGTTGGAGATCTCGGAATTCGAGGCCGCCGATGGCGGCGGCGCTTATGCGATGTGGGCCGAATTGCTGAGCGCCGACTTGGTGAAAACAATTCAGACGCCGAGATTGCCATTGGATGATCCGCTGTTTGCTTGGTTGGAAGATTGGCGGGTGGCGCGCCCCCGTCTGAGTGACCATGAATACGTGCGCCTCCTCCGAGTTGGGGCTGCCTTGGAGGCGCGCCGTTATGCGGCGCCTCTAGAACTGCGCTTGGCGGTCCGCGACCAGCAATACCAACACAACACCGGGGTGTGGCGTTTGTCCGGCGGTCCGGACGGCGCCTCAGCCGAACGGATTTCCAGCAACGCGGACGAGCCGTCCGACCTAACCTTGGGCGTCCGCGAACTTGGCGCTTTGTACCTAGGCGGCGTGGGCGCGGCTTTCCTGTCAGACGCCGGTTTGATCCGCGAGTCCACCCCAGGGGCGGCCTTGGTCTTAGGGCGCGCCTTCCGGGGCGACCGGCAGCCGTTCACGCCGCACAGTTTCTAAAGGTTCGTGTTGATGGGGCGGTCAGGCGCCGCCCCGCCGACAACCAGGAATATTCCACAATTCTGGTCATGCTGCGCCCGCGCAGGCCTTTGTTTCACGTCCGATATCGGCGCGAGGCGTAGAAGAAATCACGAGGCTAGGCTTAGGCAGGCGACAATGATCTGCCACGCCCGCTAAGGATGGTTGAGATGAGACTGCGACCGGTGATCGAGATTGGCGGCACTCATGCCACTGCCGCGCTGGTGGACACCAGCGCCTGGACGGTGGAGTGGACAGAACGGCGGGGGATCGACGCGGCGGCCGGAGCTGAGGACTTGCTGGACGCCATCGCCGCTCCGGCCCTCAAGATGCCGTCACCGCATGAGGCTTGTTGGGGCGTGGCCATACCCGGCCCGTTCGACTACGAAAACGGCATCGGAGACTTCACCGGCATCGGGAAATTTTGGAGTCTGCACAAGGCAGACGTCGGCGCCGCTTTGGCCAGGCGGCTGCCGTCCCCGGCAGACCGCCTAGTTTTCTTAAACGACGCCGAGGCGTTCGCCTTGGGAGAGTGGGCGCTGGCCCGACCCGGTCCGGCGCGGGCGGTTTATCTGACGCTGGGCACTGGGATTGGATCATGTTTTCTTGCCGATGGGCGGCCGGCCGCCGACCATTTTGGATTGCCGCCGTCAGGTCACGTGCACCTGTTGGATTGGCGGGGGAAGCCGTTGGAAGACTGGGTGTCGCGGCGGGCGATTTTGCGCGACTACAAGGAGGCCAGCGGCAGGGACGCCGATGTCCGGGAGATCGCTGACCTGGCGCGAGGCGGCGATGAGGCGGCGAGTCGGGTGTTGGAGCATTCGTTCACGACTTTGGGCTTGATCCTGGCCCCTTGCATTGGCGCGTTCAAGGCCGAGTGCGTGGTGGTGGGCGGATCGATTGCCCGCTCCTGGGATTTGGCGCGCGGGCCGCTGGAGGCGGGCTTGGCCTCGGCATTTCCAGCTGGCGTGGCGCTGCCTGAATTGCGCCGCGCCTCCGGCTTGGACTCCGCCCCGATCCTGGGCGCGGCGTTGGCTGCGACGCGAGTGTCATAGCGTCCTGCTTACGGCTTTGCGCTCCTGGCGTGAGCGCCCGCCTTGGCGTTTCAGGCCTGAGGCTCGGAGTTCGCGCTCATTGCAGCCTTGCGTTCCGCCACATGCGCTTCAACGAAGCCGATATATCCGCTGATGAAGAGCATGAACACGGGGACCGTCGAAAAAATGATAGGATACTTGGCAATGTTTTCGCTGATCGTGAAGCAAACTCCGACGACAGCGGAAACGAGCGACACGACCAACCATATGAGGGTTACAGCCGACCGGTACTCGCCCATCGACAAATCTTCTTCCAGTCGCTGAACCCTTCGTAAGAGCATGGCCAGGTTCACGTAGGCGGCTGCCGCCAACACAATCGTCAGGACGACGTAGAACGGGATGGAAGATCCAAGTCTCCACGCCGCCACCAGGGCTGCCATGGCGGCGACGACGGTCACGGAGAGGGCTGTGGTGACGCCGGTCAGACGCCGTAACGGATGCTTAGAAGAAGGCATGAAAACAATAATACTCCGTCTGTTGACTGTCAGTCTTTCGGTCTGTCTGTCGGTCAGAGGCAATGGGCGCCGCCGTGCGGGCCAGCGCCGCGAACAGGCCAGAATCGGATCGGCGACGTAGGCTTGGCCCTCGTGACTGTCACCGCCGTAGACCTCGAAGTCCGGGCGGGAGCCCAACTGCTGCTCCAGCCGGCCAGCTTCGCCATCCACTCTGGTGACAAGATAGGTTTGGTTGGACGGAACGGGGCCGGCAAAACGACGCTGATGCGGATTTTGGCCGGCGAAGGACTGCCCGCCGCCGGCCAGGTCCAGCGCACAGGGCTCATCGGCTACCTGCCCCAGGACCCCAAGAGCGGCAATCTCGAATTGACCGCTAAGCAGCGTATCTTGTCGGTCCGCGGCCTTGACCAGATCGTCGCCCGGATCGAACGCCATTCTCATCGGATGGCCGAGGCGGCCGGGGTGGCCCGTGAGGAGGCCATGGAGTCTTATGCTCGGGCCGAGAATGAGTTGCTGGCGGCCGGCGGCTACGCGGCCGAGGCCGAAGCCCTCCGTATCGCCGCCAATCTTGGTTTGCCGGAGCGGGCTTTGGGCCAGCCTCTGGCCACCTTGTCGGGCGGGCAACGGCGACGGGTCGAACTGGCCCGCATCCTCTTCTCCGGAGCCGACACCTTGCTTTTGGACGAGCCGACGAACCACCTTGACGCCGACTCGGTGTTGTGGTTGCGCGGTTTCCTGCAGAGCTTTCCCGGCGGCCTGATGGCCATCTCCCACGACACCGGGTTGCTCGGCCAAACTGTCACGAAGGTTTTCCATCTCGACGCCAACCGCCAAACCCTTGACCAATACGCCCTTGACTGGGGCAAATACCTCGTCCAGCGGGAAACCGACGAGAAACGGCGACGGCGTGAACGGGCCTCAGCCGAGCGGAAAGCCAGTCAGTTGCTGGCTCAGGCCGATAAAATGCGGGCCAAGGCGACGAAGGCCGTCGCAGCCCAGAACATGGCCAAGAGGGCCGAGAAACTGTTGTCCGAGACGGAAGGGAGCCGTCGCGCCGACAAGGTGGCCAAGATTACTTTTCCAAGCCCGGCTCCTTGCGGCAAGACGCCGCTGTCGGCCGAAGGGTTGTCGAAGTGGTACGGGTCGCTCGAGGTCTTCACGGATGTCGACCTCGTCGTCGACCGGGGCGCCAAGATCGTCGTCCTCGGCCTCAACGGGGCCGGCAAAACGACCTTGCTACGGCTGCTGTCCGGCTTGGAGGCGGCCGACACCGGCGAGGTGATGAAGGGGCACAACCTCAAGCTTGGCTATTACGCCCAAGAGCACGAGAACCTCAACCTCGAGGCGACGGTGCTCGAAAACATGTTGGCGGCGTCCGACGAACTCGGCGAGCTGGCGGCTCGCAGCATCCTCGGCTCCTTTCTCTTCACCGGCGACGACGCCGACAAGCCGGCCCGTGTCTTGTCGGGGGGCGAGAAGACACGGCTGTCCCTGGCCTCGCTCGTCGCCTCGGCAGCCAACGTCTTGCTTTTAGACGAACCGACCAACAACCTCGACCCGGCTTCGCGGGCGGAGGTCCTTGCCGCCATCAACGCTTATCGCGGCGCCATCGTCCTCGTCAGCCACGACGAGGGAGCGGTCGAGGCGCTCAATCCCGAACGCGTCCTCGTGTTGCCGGACGGGGTCGAGGATCTGTGGAATCCTAGCTACGCCGACTTGATCGCCCTGGCCTGAAGGCCCGCGGTTTAGGGCGTCCAAGGCGACACGAGATGGTTTATCGCCGATAGGAGCTGAAACCCCGCGTCTTGGGGGCGTCCAAACCAGAGCCGCGGCGCTGGCTCTTTCCGCCTCGGCCGCCTTGGCTTGGAGGCGCCGCGGGGCGGGCGCCAGCAAGGCCGACGCCGCATAGGGAAAACCAGACAGCTACAGGCTAAGGAGCAAAAAAGACCCATGAAGAAACCCCGTAAGGCAATCGTTCTTTTGACTCTGCTCGTCTTCGCTTCGGCCGGCGAGACCGGTCTGGCCGGCTGCTCGGGGGAGTCCGAGCCGGCGGCTGCCGTGCCGCCGACGCCGCCGGTCCACCGCCTGGCTGGGGCTGTTTTGCCGGCTCAGGCGGCCGGCTACACGGCTCTCGGTGATTTTCCGGTCTCTGGCCAAACTGAGGCGACTTACGTCCTCAACTCTGACCCCTTCGCCCTCGCCGTCGTCACCGTGACGGACGACCCTGAAGTCGGGGAGACGACCTTCGACGCCGACGGTTGGTTCGGGGCCAGCCACTGCGGCCTTTTCGACGCCGGCGCCAGCGAAGACTCCCAGCAGGCCGGCTGCGTCGTCCCCCTCGTGGACGGTTTCCTGACGGTCGTCGGCTCAAATGCGCAGTCGCCAGAGCAGTTGAGCGAGTTGGCCAACGCCCTCTACGAAGCTCTGCCTTGACTCCAGCCACGCGGGCTTAAGGTAGCGATTGCGAAGGCCCGCTTCGGTCTTGGCCCCCCGCCCAGCAGGAACCAGAGAACGCGCTGGCCGGCTCTGGCGAAAATCTGGGCTTGGCCTCCCGCCCAGCAGGAACCAGAAGAGCCCCAAGGCGCGTACGGCGCACGCCACGTGTGAAGTAGGACAACGCGCGTGAAGCGTGACAAAGTTGCCGGGACGGCCCGGCGGATCTACAACCCTAAGGGTCGAGGCGGCGGCTCGTCAGCCTGTGTAGACGTGCTTGGCGCCAAAGGTGGCCTGCGCCCACCAGCGGCCGGAACGCTGGACGACGTCGAGTTCGAGGTCGAAGGTCTCGGACAAGACAGCGGGGGTGAGGACATCGTCTAGGGGACCGGAGGCGACGACGCGTCCGGCTTTGAGGAGGAGGGCGTGGGTGATGCCGATGGGGATTTCCTCGACGTGGTGGGTGACCAGGACGGCCGCCGGCGACAGGGGGTCCAAAACGATCTGCGACAGCGTGTCGAGGAGCAATTCGCGCCCCGCCAGGTCGAGTCCGGCGGTCGGTTCGTCAAGGATCAACAACTCCGGGTCGGTCATGAGGGCCCGCGCGATCTGGACCCGCTTGCGCTCGCCTTCGGACAAGGTGCCGAAGACTCGGTCGGCCAGGCCGGCGATGCCCAAGTCGGCCATGAGGCGGCTAGCCCGGCCGTGGTCAACCGCCTGATATTCCTCGTGCCAGCGCCCGAAGACCGCGTAAGCCGCCGACATGACGACGTCGCCGACCCGCTCCTCGTCGGGGATCTGAGCGGCGATGGCAGACGAGCAGACGCCAATCCGGGGCCGTAATTCAAAAACGTCGACGTGGCCGAGTTCTTCCCCCAAAACAGTGACGCGGCCGCTGGTCGGGAACATCGTCGCGGCGATGACGCGCATGAGCGTCGTCTTGCCCGCCCCATTCGGGCCAATGACAACCCAGCGGTCAGATTCGGCGACAGTCCAGTCGATGTGGTCGAGCAGGACAGCCCCGCCCCGCCGGACTGTCACATCGGCCACTTCGACAACCGGTCCCGGTCCCATGGGGCCAATCTACTAGGTCACAGGCCAGTTTCCGCTAAAGCCTCGGCGGCTAAGGGGCAATGGCCTCGGGGCCGGTCGAGTGGACCCCGCCGTCCACGTGGATGATGTCGCCGGTCGTCTTCGGGAACCAGTCGCTGAGGAGGGCCACGACGGCTTTGGCCGTCGGCGTCGCGTCGCCGGGATCCCAGCCGAGCAGCGCCCGCTGGCGCCAGACTTCGTCGAGCACGTCGGCGTCGGGGATGGCCGATTTGGCCAAGGTGTCAAGGGGGCCGGCCGAGATGGCGTTGACACGGACGCCGGCTGGGCCGAGGTAGCGGGCGACGTAGCGGGAGACCGATTCCAGGGCCGCTTTGGCCACACCCATCCAGTCATAGCCTGGCCACGTCATCGCCCCGTCGAAGGTCAAAGAGACGATGGAGGCCCCAGGCGCGAGCAAAGGCTTGCAGGCGCGGGTCAATTCGACAAGGGAATACGCGGAGACGCGCAGCGCCACCTCGACGTCCGGCCATTCGGTCGTGAGGAACTTCCCGCCTAAGGCAGTCTCGGGGTTGGCGAAGGCGATCGAGTGGACGACGCCGTCGAGGCCGCCGAGGAGGCCTTCAACTTGGCCGGCCAAGGCCGCCAGTTGGCCGGGGTCGGTGACGTCCAACTCGATGATCGGCGGGGTCGGCTCCAATCGGGTGACGGCCCGTCGGGCCACGGAAAGGGCGCGGCCGAAGCTCGTCACGACGACCTGGGCGCCCTCGTCTTGGGCTATTCGGGCGATGTGGAAGGCGATTGAAGAGGTCGCGGTGACACCTGTGACGAGGATGCGTTTGCCAGCGAGAATGCCCATGAGGTCGAGGTCCTTTCGCAGGATTGGCTGTGACGGACCCCATTCTGGCCGGGCTGGTCCTCCGGCGCCAAGACGCCCGCCTCACTCGCGTGGTTTATTCGCCACAGGCCGCGTGTCATCCGCTCAGCGCGCATCCGGTTCTCCCGAAACCGCCCCCCGGCCAGACCCGCGTCTTCGGCCTCTGCCCCGCGCGCGTCCACCCCAACGTATGTCCAAAGCCACCGTCATAGTTCGCTGGCCCGCCTTTGGAAAGGGGCCTCCGGCGGCCGGGACGGCCGGCTTCTGCGGCGCAGCCTGGCTTCGGGCAATCCCGCCACACCATTGGCTGTTGGATCGTGGCCAAGCCGTGACCTTGGCGGCGACGCGGGCCGGCCTTATCCCAAACGGACAGAAAAGCTTTACCAAGTCGTTACAATTTGGCTCTGCCTTCGCGGCGCCATCGTGCCTAAGCTGTCTGAAGCACGTCCTTTCCGTCTGCTACCCATCGCACCAATATCTGAGGAGGAAATCCATGCGCAAAGGCATCGCATTGGCTAGTGTCGCCGCTCTGGCGTTGACCGGCCTGGCCGCCTGCGGCGGCAGCAATGATCCAGCGACTGACCCGTCGACCAGCGGTTCGGGCTCCGAACTGACCGTCTGGGTCGACCAGGACCGTATGGCGGTCGTTCAAGAAGCCGCTGACAAGTTCCAAGCCGAGACGGGTAACACCGTCACTCTGGTCCAGAAGAACAATGACGACCTCCAAACGGACTTCGTCACCCAGGTCGGCCAGGGTTCCGGCCCCGACATCACCGTCGGCGCCCATGACTGGCTCGGCAACCTGCTCCAAAACGGCGTCGTCCAGCCGATCGACATGGCCGGGGCCGAGTCTGACTATCAAGACGTCGCCATCGCGGCCTTCAGCCAAGACGGCCAGCTCTATGGCGTCCCCTACGCCGTCGAGAACATCGCGCTCATCCGCAACACGGACCTCGCCCCGACCGCGCCCAAGACCTGGGATGAAGCGGTGGCGGCCGGAGCAGCGGCCGGCACGGCCTATTCGATCCTCATCCAGACCGGTGAAACGGGCGATCCTTACACCTATTACCCGCTCCAGATGTCATTCGACGCCCCGGTCTTCGAGACCAATTCGGACGGCTCCTACAAGGAAACCCTCGCCCTGGGCGGCGCCAACGGCGAAGCCTTCGCGAACTGGCTGGCGTCGCAAGGCCCCAACGGCACGAAGGTGCTCGACACGAGCATCACGTACGACATCGCCGTGGAGCAGTTCAAGAATGGCAATGCGCCCTTCATCGTCGGCGGCCCCTGGATGATCGACGCCTTCAACGAGGCTGGCGTCAAGGTGGCAGTCGACCCGATCCCGGCCCCAGGCCCCAAGGCCGCTGTCCCCTTCGTCGGCGTTCAGGGCTTCTACATCTCCAGCAAGTCGGCGAACCCGCTCGTGGCCCAGCAATTCTTGCTTGACTACATCGGCACGGTCGACGTCCAGGTGGCCCTGTTCAATGTCGGCAACCGCACGCCTGCCCTCACCGCCGCCGCCGACCAGGTGTCGTCGGATCCGGTCGTGGCCGGCTTCGCCGCCGTGGCGGAAGACGCCGTTCCCATGCCGTCGATCCCGGCTATGACCGAGGTCTGGACATACTGGGGCGTCACCGAGGCTGGCATCATCACCGGCGCCCAGGCTCCGGTCGAGGCTTGGCAGAAGATGGTCAGCGACATTGAAGGCGCCATCGGCTGATTCGCCGCGCAGCGGCGCCGCCGACCCTGCTCACAGGTGGTTCAGCGTCGTCGGATAAGCTGTCGGGCCGGGTGGAGAAACCTCTTCCACCCGGCCCGATTCCGGTCTAGGCTGTGCTTCGAAGTAGCTCGTTTGAGACAAAGGAGTCCTTACATGACGGACGTCTCCGTACCCACAAGAGGGGAAGGCGGAGTGGTGAAACAGCCTCCACGCGCCTGGAATTCCCGTGATTTCGGCGTCGGCTTTCTCGTCAAGCTTGCCCTCATGGCGATCGTCAACGCCCTCGGTGTTTACATAATTTGGGTCAGCTGGGCAGCCGACTCGTGGGGGATTCTCGCCGTCATGGCGGTGTTCCTCGTCCTGCTCGACTGGACGTATTTCACGAAGAAGCGGTCGCTGCCGCTCAAGTACATCCTCCCCGGCGTCATCTTCCTCCTCGCCTTCCA
>JAIRXC010000152.1 GCA_031268515.1 Propionibacteriaceae bacterium | reverse complement strand
GACGGCGGCGCGGGCCCGACGGGCGCCGGCGACAGCCGCCTTGGCCTGGAGGAGGTCTTGGCAGGTTTCGATGAGGATGGCGTCCACACCGCCGGCTATGAGGCCTTGGGCCGCCGTCTCGTAGGAGTCGCGGAGATCGGCGTAGGCGGCCTGGCCGAGCGTCGGCAGCTTCGTCCCCGGCCCCAGCGAACCGAGAACAAAGCGTGGTTTTTGAGAGTTGGAGGCGGCGTCGGCGGCCGCCCGGGCCAACCGGGCCCCGGCCAGGGCCAACTCGCCGATCCGGCCAGCCAGGCCGTATTCCTGCAAGGCGGTCAGGTTGGCCCCGAAGGTGTTCGTCTCGACCAAGTCGGCGCCGGCGTCCAGGTAGGCGGCGTGGATCGAGCGGACGAGGTCGGGCCGGGTCAGGTTGAGGATCTCCGCGCAGCCCTCGGCCCCGTCATAGTCAGCCTCGGACAAAGCGGCGGCTTGGAGCATCGTCCCCATGGCCCCGTCAGCCACGAGGACGCGCCGGGGCCAATGGGCGCGGAAGTCGGGCCGGGCAGTCATGGTCCCTAGAGAATACGGGATGGCGGTGGTCCGGCCCGGCGGCTGCGACGGGCCGGACCCAGGCCGCAGGGCGCATGATGGCTTGGCGGTTCCGACCCTGCGGCGCCGAGGGGCCCAAGCCTGAACCTGATACGGGCCTTTGCCGGGTCGCCCGTCAACTGCCGACCCGGCGGGCCCATGGCTGAACGCCGAAGCCGCGCCCGGGGCCGGTCCGGCGGCTTCCCAGCGCGGCCACAGCGGCCGCGGACCGTCTCAAAGGCCGGCCCGCTGGCGGCGTAGGCGCTCCTCCTCCGACTGGTCCGAGGTCGGCTCGTGCCCCGGCAGAGGCAAGATGCGCTCGTGGATCGCGTCGATGAGCGTCGCGGCCTGAGGAAAGAAAGTTTCCTCTTGCTCCGCGGCCGGGGTGATGTGGTTGCGGGCGCCGACGACGACGGCCGGGGCGTCCAAGACGTCGAAGGCCGCCTCTTGGACTGCCGACGCCACCGTATGGAGGAAACTGCCGCGTTCGACCGCGTCCGAGGCCAAGAGGAGCCGGCCCGTCTTGCGGACAGAGGCGATGACCGGTTCCAAGTCGAGGGGGGCGAGGAAGCGCAAGTCGATGACCTCGGCGCTGACTTGGTATTGCTCTTTGAGGATGTCCGCGGCCTCCAAAGCCCGGTAGAGCGTCGGCCCCAGAGTCGCGACCGTGATGTCAGCGCCCTCGCGGCGCAGCGCCGGCTCGCCCTCGGCGGTTTCGTAATAGCCCGTCGGAACGCCGCCCTTTTCAAACTGCTCGCCGAGGTCGTAAAGCCGCTGCGACTCGAAAAAGACAACCGGGTCCGTCCCGGCTAAGGCGAGGTTCAACATGCCCTTGGCGTCGGTCGGAGTGACGGGGTAATAGGCCTTGAGGCCGGGGATGTGGGCGACGAGGGACGACCAGTCCTGCGAGTGCTGGGCCCCGCGGCGCCCGCCGACTGCGACTCGGATGACGAGGGGCAGCTTGAGAAGGCCGCCCGACAAGGCCTGCCATTTGGCGGCCTGGTTGAAAAGCTCATCGCCGGCCCGGCCGAGAAAATCGCAATACATCAACTCGACCACCGCCCGGCCGCCGGCTAGGGCGTAGCCGACGCCCGCCCCGACGACAGCCGCCTCGGCGACCGGCGAGTTGAACAAACGGTTGTAGGGCAGCAACTCGGTCAAACCCCGGTAGACGGCGAAAGCGCCACCCCAGTCGCGGTTCTCCTCGCCCCAAGCCGCCATCGTCGGGTCGATCGAGAAACGGTGCGCCAGCGCCTCGAAGAGGCCGTCGCGGAGTTGGTAGAGGCGGGCCTTCGAGACCGGTTGGCCGTCCTCGTCGCGGGTCTTGCGGGCCTTCGCGGCGATTGCTTTGATACGCACATTGTCAGTCAGAGGCTGGCTGAGTTCGGCCCGCCGGCCCGGGTCGAGCGTGTCGGCACGCCCGCCTGACAAGAGGACCGACTCGATGAAAGCGGCGTCGGCCCTAGGGCAGGCCTCGTCGTCGGCGGCCAAGCGCAAGACGCGGGACAGCCGCTCGACGATCTGCTCGCGGGTTTCCTCGATGGCCGCCTGGGTCGTCACCGCGTTGGCGATGAGAAGGTCGCCGTAGGTTTGGACCGGGTCGGAGCTCTCCCACAGCTCCACCTCCTCCTTGGTCCTGTAGGAGGAGGCGTCGGACGACGAGTGGCCGGAGAAACGGTAGGTGACGGTGTCGAGGAGGACAGGACCCTGACCTGACAAGAGAAGTTCTTTTTTACGGTGGAGGGCGTTGGCGACGGCCAAGGGGTTGAAGCCGTCGATCCGTTCGGCGTGCAAAGACTCCGGGTTGACGCCGGCCCCGACGCGAGCCAGCTGCCCGAAGCCCATCGTCTCCCCGTCAGTTTGCCCGCCCATGCCGTAAAAATTGTTAAAGCAATTGAACAAGATCGGCGGGTTGCCGCCGGCCGTCTCCGGCCAGAGGGTGCGGTATTGGTCCATGGCCGCAAAAGAGATGGCTTCCCAGACCGGCCCGCAGGCCAGCGCGGCGTCGCCGATGTTGGCTACGACGATGCCCGGTTTGCGGTTGACGCGTTTGTAGAGGGCGGCGCCAAGGGCTATGGGGGCCGCGCCGCCGACGATGGCATTGTTCGGCATCGAGCCGAAGGGAGAGAAGAAGACATGCATCGACCCGCCCAGCCCCGCGTTGAAACCAGCTTTGCGGCCGAAAATCTCGGCCAGCGTGCCGAAGTAGATGAAGTTCTCCACGAGATCCTCGGCCCGGTCGTAGCCGATCCGCTCGGCTTGGGCCAAGGTGGCGCCGCCGAGATGGGACTCCATGACCTCGGAAACCTTGACCGGGGACAGCTTGCGGGCCGCCGACAAGCATTTGGCGAGGACCTCGCCGTGCGAACGGTGGGAGCCGAAAACCAGGTCTTCGGGGTCGAGTTCGAGGGCTTGGCCGACGACGGCCGCCTCCTGCCCGGCCGACAGGTGCGCCGGGCCGGCGTGGTTATAGGAAACCCCCTGCCAGGCGCCGGTCGTTTTGACCGAAGACAGCATCGTCTCGAATTCCCGGATCACGATCATGTCGTGGAGGACGTTGAAGAGCCCCTCCGCGCCGTAACGGGCCATCTCAGTGCCGAGATCGAGTTGGTAGGCGTTGAGGGGGATTTCAGAGAAGCGGATGACACCGCGGGCGCGGACGGCCCGGGGATCGACAACGAGCGCTTTGGTCATGTCTGTCACCTCGTTTTTTCGGTGGGCGGCGGGAAGTTTGCAGGTCAGCCCTCGAGAGCCCAGGCGGCTTCACGGATGCCTTCGGAAACGGTCGGGTGGGGGAAAACGACCTGGCGCAGGTCATCGGCTGTCAACTCCATCTCGATGACGCCCGCGGCGCCCCAGATGGCTTCAGAAGCGTACGGGCCGACCATGTGGATGCCCTTGACGGCCCGGGAACCTTTCTCCGCGACGATCTTGACGGCTCCATCTTGGGACAAACCGTGCTCGGCCACGAAACGGCCCGACAAGACGAGCGGCACGACAGCGGCGGCCACATCGAGGCCGCGTTTGGCGCACTCCTTCTCGGTCAAGCCAACGCCAGCCGCCTCCGGAGAGGTGTAGACCGCCCAGGGGACATTGTCCCAGCGCATGATCTGGCCGTGTCGCTGGCTGGCCGGGTCGATGATGAGGGCGGCGGCGATCTCGCCCATGCGATAGGCGGCGTGGGCGAGTTGGCTGCGGCCGGTGATGTCGCCGACCGCCCAAACGCCAGGCAGGTTCGTCCGCATCGTGTCGTCCACCGTGACGCCGCGGGGCGTGATGTCGAGGTCGGAGGTTTCAGCCCCCCAACCCTCAAAACAGGGCTGGCGGCCGACGGCCATGAAGATGACATCGGCCTCGATGTCCTCGCGCGTCCCGTCGGGAGCCACGCAGCAGACGACGCCGCCGTCGATCCGTTTGACTCGGAAACCAAGCTTGAAGGTGACAGAACGCATCGACTCGCGCAGCTTGGCGGCCAGGTCGGAGTCCATGAAGGGGAGGATCTCGTCCAAGCTTTCGATGACCGTGACCTCGGCCCCAAGCGCTGAGAACAAGCCGGCGAACTCGACGCCGATGGCGCCGCCGCCGATGACAGCGACATGGTCG
>JAIRXC010000059.1 GCA_031268515.1 Propionibacteriaceae bacterium | reverse complement strand
GTCCGTAGCGGTCCGGGCCGCCCCGGGGCACGTCAACCCAGGTGATGTTGAAAGGATCAGCCTGGAGGCGGTCGACGTCCACGTCCGACAAGACGTCATACGGTGGAGCCAGGCGGGACGCCAGCGGCGCGCCGGGGGCGTAGCGGAGGGCGGCGAAAGGTTCGAAGCGCGGCATGGCCTCACCCTAGCGGGGCTGCGGGGGCAGCCGCCGCGGCTCCGAGGTAGGAGACGGCCAGGGGCAGCAGGGCCCTGGCCTGGCTAGCGGGGTTGCGGGGGCAGCCGCCGCAACTCTGAGGCTTGGGTGGTCAGTTGCCGGTGCCGGCCACCGTGGCCGTCAAGGTCAGGCCCTCGACGGCGGCCATGCAGACGATCTCGCGGTCGCCGGTTTCCCAGCTCTCGTCCGTCGGGTAAAGATAAGTCCAGCTGAGGCCGGTTTCGACCCAGTTCGGGCCGACAACCTCGCCCATGGCCGCCTCGCAGCCGGTCTCGGCCTCCTCCGTGACGACAGCCTCGTCGTAGACGCCGTCGGAAATCGACTGCACGGTGATCAATTTGATGACTTCGCCGTCGTGGGCTTCGGAACACGGTTTGGCGGGCACCGAGGTGATGGTGTCGGCCAAATCGGCCAAGATGAGGCAGTCGCCGACCGCGAGCTGGAAGGCGTCAACGTCGCCGGCCTCTGTGATCTGGCCGTCGGAGTCGCGGGACGCTCCGTTGAATATGGAACAGGCCGCCAAAGCGGGCAGGCCGAGAGCCAAGCCGCACAAAGCGAGAAGTTTTGGAGATTTCACGGGCTTGTTGCCTTTCGGGAGTCCGCCCCGGCTGCTGACGGTCTGCTGTGCGACGGGGCAGGGCGATGTGTCGGATGTCATAGTAATAGCACAATTCAACAAACCGCGACCGCTGCCCGCTGTCGCCGGCCAGGGCCGCGGGCAGCGTTTCGCTTAGGCTTCCTGGCAAGCCGCCGCGAGCGGCAGCGCCAAGCCGGAGTCGCTGTGGCGCCAGACCAGCATGACCGCAGGAGTGTTTGCAAGCGGGCGTCGTCGCTGATGACGACGGCCGGCGGACCAACCGCTCGCAGGGGCGTTTGACGGACCGCGGGCGCCAGCGTCAAGGAGTCGGGGTCGCCGTGGCTGAAGATTCCATGGTCGGGCTGGGCAACTCGGTCGGCGCCGGCTCCCGGGCCACGTAGAGTGTCACAACAACTTGAGTGCGGTCCACGCCGACGCCGGAGCCGGGGTCCTGGTCAAAGACCGTGCCCGGGGCGACATCGGAGCGCTCCACCAACTCGATCCGCGGAGTGTTAAAGCCGAGCCGCCCCAATTGGGTAGTCGCCGCCTCTTGGCTTTGGCCCGTCAGGTCGGGCATCGTCGTTTGGCCGGTCGCGTAGTAGATGGTGATGGCCGTGTCCACAGGAACCTCTTGGCCTTCGGCCGGCTCGATTCCCGTGACCGTGTTGGGCTGGTCGTTCGGCCCCTCGGCCGGAGCCGGTTTGGGTTCTAGGACGTTCGTGAAACCGGCTTCCCGGAGCAACTGGGCGACCTCGTCTTTGGGCTTGCCTTTGAGGCCGGTCGGAATTCTCCCCTTCTTCGGTCCGATGTTGACCGTGATGTTGACCGGGGCGCCTTTATCCACCGGGGCGCCGGGTTTGGGGTCCTGGAGGGTGACGAATCCCACCGTCGTGTCGTTCGGGCCGTTGACTTCGGTGACCGTGCCGAGCCGCAAACCGACCCGCTCCAACTCGGCCTGAGCGTCCGCTTGCTTCATTTCGAGCAAGCGGGGCACGTCCACCGTGGTCGGCTCCGGCGGGGTGATCGGACGGTTGAGCCACAAGATGATGCCGACAGCGACCGCCACGAGCACGACAGCGAGCGAGACGATCACGGCGACAAGGATCTTCCTACGCCGTTTGGCCGGGGTTCCGGCTTCCGCTTCCGGCTCGTCCGTCAACACGCGGGTGGCTCCCGCCGGGCCGGACGGGGCGAGCGGGCCGGGGACGTATTGGGTGGCCGCCGCGGCGGCCGGGTCGAGGGCGGGGGCCGGGATGAGGGCCGTCACCTGTTGGCCGCCGAGCAGACGGGCGATGTCGTCGGACATTTCCTTGGCCGTCTGATAACGGTCGGCGGGATCTTTGGCCAAGGCTTTGAGGCAGATGGCGTCCATGCCGACAGATACGACGGGGTCGACCTGGGACGGCGGCACGGGCTGTTCGCGGACGTGCTGATAGGCCAGCGAAACCGGCGAATCGCCTCGGAAAGGCGGCCGGCCGGCCAGCAGCTCGTAGAGGAGGCAGCCCGTCGCGTAGATGTCGGAGCGGCGGTCGACGGTTTCGCCGCGGACCTGTTCGGGCGAAAGGTATTGGGGAGTGCCGATGACCGCGGCCGTCTGGGTCATCGAGGCGGCCGTGTCGGAGACGGCGCGGGCGATGCCGAAGTCCATGACCTTGACCTCGCCCGCTGTCGTCACCATGACGTTGGCCGGCTTGATGTCGCGGTGGACAATGCCGTGGCGGTGGCTGTATTCGAGGGCGGCGAGGACGTTCTGGACGAGTTCGAGGGCGCGCTCCGGTTGGAGTTTGCGGTTGTCTTGGAGGATGTCGCGCAAGGTGTGGCCGACGACCAATTCCATGACGATGAAAGGAATGGTGGCGTGGGCCGCCGGGTCGTATTGCTCGCCCGTGTCGTAGACGCTGACGATGTTCGGGTGGTTGAGCCCGGCCGCCGCTTGGGCTTCGCGCCGGAAACGGGCTTGGAAGACGGAATCGCCCGCCAGGTCCGTCCGCAGCCGTTTGATCGCGACATCGCGTTCCAACCGGATGTCGCGGCCGCGGCGGACCTCCGCCATGCCGCCGTGGCCGAGTGAGGGGCCGAGGATGTAGCGGTCCGCCAGGATCTGGCGCTCACCCGAGCTGGGTTCGGTCATCGTTTTCCTTCCGCTGTCCTCGCACTCAGGCCACGACATTGACAGCTGCCCGCCTGCCGGGGCGGCAGCAGGGATGTCTAGCGACACAAGCGCAGGGTCCATTCTTACGGCAAAGCCTGAAAAGTTCCTGAACGCGCCAGCATGAGTCACCGTGCCAGGGTCTGGCTGGCCCGCGGCTTGGCCGCCTCCCGCGGCCGGTCAGCGCGTAGCCGCGATGAGGTCGCGGACGATGGGGCCGGTCAGCTGGCCGGCGGCCGTGTCGCTGGCCTCGCCGCCCGCGCTTTCGATGAAAACCGCGACGACGACATCAGGATCGTGGGCGTAGGCGGTGAACCAGGCGTACGGAGGCTGGCCCGGCTGCCATTCGGCCGTGCCTGTTTTGCCGCCGACAGCCGTGCCGGCGAGTTGGGCCCGCGTGCCCGTGCCCGAAGCGACGACGCCGAGCATCATCTCTTGCAGGGCTTGGGCGTCAGCCGGTTCCATAGCCTGGCTCGGCTGGGGCTCATGGGAATAGAGGACGTTGAGGTTTGGGGCGCGGATCTCGGAGACGAGGTAGGGCTCCATGAGGACGCCGTCGTTGGCGATGGCGGCGGCCACTAAGGCCATCTGGAGGGGTGAGGCGGCGATCTCCCACTGGCCGATCGACGACATCATGAGTTGGGCTTGGTCGGGTTCGACGGGCGTGATGTCGCCCTTGTCGTCGGGCCGGGCCAGGTAGACGCTGGCGGCGTCCCCGATGGCGTCTAAATGGGTCCTGTTAAAACCAAACTTCTCAGCTTGGTTGCGCAGAGCCTCGGCGCCGAGCTGGTTGCCCAACAAGGCAAAAGATGTGTTGCAAGACAGGCGGAGGGCGTTGGCCAGAGTCTGCTGGCTGTTGCCGCAGGCGCTGGCGTTTGGCAAAACTGAGCTGGAGTTTGGCAGCTGGACTGTGGCAGGGGTGTCGATGAGGCTGTCGGGGCTGTAGCCGGCGGCGAGGGCCGCCGCCGCCACGACCAGTTTGGCGGTCGAACCAGGCGGATAGGTTTCGCGGGCGGCGCGGTTGGACAGCGGCTTGCCTGGGTCGGCCAAAAGATCGGACCAGGCCGCCTCGACGGCCGCGAAATCGTGGCTGGCCAACTTGTTGGGATCGTAAGAAGGGGAACTGACGAGAGCTCGTACGGCGCCCGTCGAAGGGTCGAGGACGACGACGGCGCCCTTGGCGTCGCCGAGTTTCTCGGCCGCCAGCTGTTGGAGGACCGGGTCGATGGTCGTCTGGACGGTGGCGCCGACGGGCGTCCGGCCGGCCAGCGTGTCCGCCAAACGCTGCCACCACTGGTCGGCGGCGGTTCCGGCCAGCTCCTTGTCGAAGCTGTGTTCGAGGCCGCGAGAACCGTAGACATACGAGTAGTAGCCGGTCACGGGGGCGTAGAGAGGGCCGTTCGGATAAACCCGCTGGCGGCTGAAAGCGCCGCCGGCCGCCGCTGGCGCCGTCTCCGCGATGACGGTCGAAGCCGCCAGTATCTGGCCGCGCTGACGGTCGAAGTCGGCTTGGACGGCGCGTTGGTTGGCCGGGTCAGCGGCCAGCGCGGGTTCGCGGCCGACGACAAAGTAGGTCAGGTTGGCCAACAAGGCGAACACCATAAGGCTCATGACGAGCCCGACGAGGCGGATCGGCCGGTTCATCGGGCCGCCTCCGGGGAAGCGGGATCGGCTGTCCGATCGGATGGCAGGCCGGGCGGCTGGTCGGTAGGTTGAGCGATTGGTTGTCCGGTGAGTCGGGTGGATGGTTGTCCAGCTAGGGGAGCAGACGGCAGGTCGGCGGGCGGGGTTGGCAGCGGTTCGCCAGATGGGGCGAGCGGTTGTCCGGATGGTGTGAGTGGTGGTTGCTCAACAGGTTGGTTGAAGGGCTGCTCGTAGGCTGGGGCTGAAGATTGGCCGGGCGGTTGGCCGGCCGGGGTGGCGGTCTGGCGCTCTGGCGGCCTGGACGGCGGATCGGCGGCCGGGAAGATCGGCGCCGTCGGGACGTCTTCGCCGTCTGGTCCTTCCCGGTCGGCCGGCTGCGGCGTTTGCCCCGGGGCGACAGCCAGCAGAGGCCCGACTGGTCCGACGGCGACCTGACGCAGCCGGCGGGCGCTCATCACCATGGTCTCCTCCTCGGCCAAGTCGGTTTTCGCCGTCGGGTGGGGGCGTCGGACCTCATGGCTGATCACGACGAGCAAAGCGACGAGCAGCCAGTTGGCGACGAGGGAAGAGCCGCCCTGAGACAAGAAAGGGCTCGTCAATCCGGTCAGGGGGAGAAGGCGGGTGGCCCCGCCGACGATGGCGAAGACCTGGAGGAGGAAACCGAAGCTAAGGCCCGTGGCGAAGAGCTTCGTGAAGCCGTCCCGGGCCCGCAAGGCGCAGGCGAGGCCGCGGAAGGCGAGGAGGGCGTAAAGGACGATGATTCCCATGAGCCCGACGATGCCGATCTCCTCGCCTAAGGAGGTGGAGATCATGTCGTTGAAAGAAAAGGGGGTCAAGCCGGGCCGGCCGAGCCCCCAACCAGTGCCCAGCAAACCACCGCTGGCCAGGCCGTATTGCGCGGAGAGGATTTGGGTCGCATCGTCGGGAACGGAAAAAGGGTCGAGCCAGTAGACGAAACGCCGCCGCACGTGGGGGAACAGCCGCCAGGCCGCCAAACCCCCGGCGACGGCCAAGCCGGCCGCGCAGACAAGCCAACGGAACTGGTTCGTCGCGACGTAGAGCATGACGGTGAACAAGCCAAAGAACAACATTGAGGTGCCGAGGTCTTTTTCGTAGACCATGATGACGAGGCTGACCGCCCACATGAGGAGTATGGGGCCGATGTCGCGGACACGGGTCAGGTGGACGCCCAAAAATTTGCGGCCGCCCTGGGCCAAGAGGTCGCGTTGCTCGGTCAGGTAGGCGGCGAAACTGGCCGCCAAGACCAGTTTGGCGATTTCGGCTGGTTGGAGTGAGAAGCCGAAGAGGTTGATCCAGATCCGCGAACCATTGACTTCGACGCCGAGGCCGGGGACGAGGGGGAGGAGCAAGAGGACGAAGCTGACGAGGGACAAGAAGTAGGGGTAGACCTGGAGACGGCGGGGATCGCGCAAGATGATGACGACAGCGGCGAAACAGACCAGGCCAAGGACGGCGGCGATGTAGTGGAACTGCAAATTAAGTTCCGTCAGCCCGAGGGAGAGGCGGTGCAATTCGGACAGTCCAAGGCCGAGAAGGGCGAAGACGGTCGGCAAGAGGACGGGGTCGGCGTAGGGGGCGCGCCAGCGGACGACAAGCGAGGTGGCGACGCCGAGGCCGTACCAAACCGCTGCGACCGGCAGCCAGGCCGGCGGCAAAGCGTTGTCACGGAAAAGGTGGGTGAGGAGGTAGGCGGACAATCCGACTGTCTGGGCGACGAGGATGAGGACCAGTTCGGTGTTCCGGCGCGGACGGCACCCGGGCGCCGGAATCGCGTCAACAGCCATCGCTGGCGGGCGCAGCCATCGTGGAGAAGGCCCCGGTTGTGGGACTCGCCCCAGCGGTGGCGTCCGGCCCGGTTGTGGAAGCCGCCCCGG
Source organism: Propionibacteriaceae bacterium (assembly GCA_031268515.1). Taxonomy (GTDB): domain Bacteria; phylum Actinomycetota; class Actinomycetes; order Propionibacteriales; family Propionibacteriaceae; genus WQYJ01. Next base: position 5,958 of record JAIRXC010000059.1, on the reverse strand, counting down.
TGGTGGGATTGGAAGCAGGACTCGTCCCCGCCGTGGGGTTGGAAGTAGGGCTCATTGTCGCCGTGGGGTTGGGGGCGACAGTTGAGGTGGTCCCGGTTGTGGGGCTGGGGTCAGGGCTGGCGGTGGCGTCCAGACGTGCGGTCCGCCGGGCCAGGCAGGCCTCACGTTCCTTGGCCAACTCGGCCACCGTGAGCTGGGCTTGGGCGAGACCGCCTTCGCCGGCGGTGATGGTGTTGTCGACCTGTTGGCGCCAGACGAGGGGCAGATCGGCTAGAGCGATATCAGTCTTTTCAACGGTCCGGTGGGTGGCGATGCCGGCGAGATCGCCGGGGAAGCCCTGGAAGATGGCGACGTAACCACCTTCCGCCGACACGAAATATTGTTCTTTGGTGTAGAAGTAGCCGAGGCTGAGGGCCGCGCTGAGGGCGAGGCAGACGAAGACGATGACCGTGATGAGCCCCCAGCGGGGGCCACGCCGGGCGACGGGGCGGTAGCGGTCGGCTTCGGCCGTTGCGTCAGAGCCTTTGGCCGCCGCGGCGGCGGCCAAAGGCTCTGCGGCGGCCGGAACCGCGGCGGCGGCGCCGATGAAGAAGCCGGCCCCGGCGGCCCGCCCCTCGGCTACGACAGCCGGGGCGGCCAGGAGCTGGCGGCGGCGCTCGGCGGGCGTGGCGAAAACAGTGTCGTGGTCGTCCCACAAGGCGGCCAAAGGCTCGGTGTCTTCGCCCTCGGAGTTGGCGGCGGCGGGGCTGGCAGGAGAGGCGGGGGAAAGCGACGCGGGGCTGAAAGGAGGCGCCGCAGCGGCAGCGTCTGGCGCTGCTGGTGGTTTGAGGGCGCCGGGGGACGTGGCTGTGGCCGCGGCGGGTGGCGCTTTGGGCGGTTCGGTTGGCCTGACGGTGTTGGGCGACGCGGCCGAGCGGGGGCTGGTAGGCGAGCCAGGAGGGGCGCCGGCGGCTGGGCCGACATCGCCGCCGAAGGCCAGGGCGGGATCGAAGACATCGGCTAAAAGGATTGTGATGTTGTCGGAACCGCCGGCCCGGTGGGCCGCCGCGACGAGGGCGTCAAGGGCGGCCGCCGGCTCCGAGATGGACAAACCGGCAGCGATGTCGGAATCAGACACGGCTCCGCAGAGGCCATCAGAGCAGACCAGCAGCCGGTCGCCGTCGCGGAGTGTGATGAGAATGAGGTCGGGCCGCGAGAAGGGCTGCCCGTTGAGGACCCTAAGAAGCAAGGAGCGGTGCGGGTGGGTCAGAGCCGCCCCTTCGTCGAGCCGTCCCTCGTCGATGAGGGATTGGACCCAGGAGTGGTCATGGGTGAGGCGGCTGAGGCCGCCGCCGCGGAGAAGGTAGAAGCGGGAGTCGCCGAGGTGGACGATGCCGAAATCATGGCCGTCGAAGAGGCCGCCGCACAGAGTCGTTCCCATGCCGTCGAGATCGGGGTTTTGGGCGATCAGCTCGGCTAGGCGCCGGTTGGCCAGCAGCGACGCGTCCTCGAGGCTGTCGAGCATGGCCTCGCCCTCGTCCGCGCCGCCGTCGACCCGGCTGCACTCCTCGACGGCGACCCGCGAGGCCAGGTCGCCGGCGGCCGCGCCACCCATCCCGTCGGCCACGAGGAGCATCGTCGGCGAGGCGTATCCAGAGTCTTGGTTGTTGCGTCGGACCAGCCCGGTCTCCGAGTGGGCGCGCACCCTCAGTTCCAGCGCCATCAGCGCTCCAACCGGAGTTGGGTGCGGCCGATCTGGATCGTGTCAGCGGGCGTGATGAGCCTAGGAGCGGTCAACTTACGGCCGTTGACGTAGGTTCCGTTGGTGGAACCGAGGTCAGTCAAGAGCCAGGAGCCGTCAAGTTGGCGGTCTAGGCGGGCATGCGGGTGTTTGCTCGTGACGTATTCGTCGTCAAGGAGCAGCGCGCAATCGGGGGACCGGCCGATCTGGACGTGGTCGACCAATTGGAGGCGCTGTCCGGCCAAAGTGCCAGAATCGACGGCCAAGACCGAGGGGGAAAAGTCTTTGCCGGCACGGCGGTTGGCGGCGCGGCTGCGACGGCCGGCGGCGCCAACCGGCGCGGCAGCCTCGGCGGCGGCTGGCGGGCGGGCAGCCCGGACGGACACGGCGTCTTTGGAGGGTTTGGCCTTGTGGCCGACGAGATCGCTTCGGATTGTCACGGCGATGAGGCCGATGAAGAGCCAAAGGGCCGCGAGGAAGGCAATTTTGAAGACGAGTACGGCGAAGTCTCCCATGACCCGGCCATCCTCAACGTCCGGTTGGGGCTCGGACGAGGAGTTTCGTGCTGCCCAAGGTGATGCGGTCGCCTTCGCTGAGGTCAGCCTCGGCTGTCTTCTCGTCATTCACGAAGATGCCGTTGCGGGAGTCGAGGTCGCGGATGTGGATGCGCCGGCGGCCCGGCGCGTCTTGGACTGAGATCTCCGCGTGCGCTCTCGACATGCCAGGGTCGGTGATCGTGATGTTGGCCTCGTGGGAACGGCCGATGACGATGGCGCCGGGGACAAGCGGATGGCGGACGCCGTTGACCTCGAGGATCAACTCCCCGAGGCAGGCCGGGCGCGAGGCCGAAGGCGACAAGACCTCAGCCACCTGGCGGGACGTGATGGCAAAACGTCCCGTCGGCAGATCGGGGCGCTCCTCGTAGGTGATCTGGATGGGGCCGGGGAAGGTGTAGTCGACGTCGGCGGCGTAGGCCTCAAGGTCGGCCGAAATTTCCTCCGTCATCGTCCGCGAGAGCGGGAAGAGGCGAGCGTAGTCAGCTTTCGACAAGGCGATTGTGAACTGGTTGGGAGCGAGCCAGCGGTCGCGGGAGAGGGGCTGCGCCTTGTCGTTGAGCTCCTTTTGGAGGCGCTGGGTCAGCTCGGGGATTTCCACGAGGCCGCCACGGCGGAAGACCCAGTCGACGGCCGACTGGATGCCTTTCTCGATCCGTCCGAACACACCCATGTGACACCCCCTTGTCAAGGCCCGAAAGTTCGCGTGAGCGGCTGATGAGGCCAACTCTACCCACGACGGCCTACTTCACGCTCAAGTCAGACTGGTTTTCGCAACCTTGAGAGGATCGCAGCCTTGAGGGAACAGATGGCCGGGACAGGGCCGCGGCGCGGCCGCCGTTGAAAACGCCAGCTGGCGCCCCGGCGGCGCGAAGACGGGCTCCGACGGTCACGAGAGCTGCTGAAAACGGGCCTGCCAGCGGTCGTCGACGCGCTGCCAGAGGCTGTAGCCGAGGAAAGAGAGGCCGCCTTGGCGGAGGCGGTAGCGCAAGCTGGCCAAGCCGGGGGCCAGGTCGTCGGCTCCGAGGACATCAAGGTGGATGGGGCCGGCCAGGCTGGCAGGCAGAGCCAAGACGGCGCCGCGGGTGCGGATGGCGCCCTGGGGGCCGTGGCTGATGTAGGCGGGGTGGAGCAACTCGGCCAAGCGGCCTCGGTCGAGCCAGGTGGCGTCGTCAAATAATTCACGCTGGCAAGCGGCCAGCGTGGCGGCGAGGTCCGGTCCGATGGCAGCAGGGTCCGGGCCGACGGCGGCAGGGTTCGGGCCGGCCGCAGTGGCGCTGAAAAGATCATCTTGGGCCGGCGTGGCCAAGTCCGCCGGCGGAAGGCGGAGCGACAGGCCCGTGGCGGCGCCAAAGCCGGGTCCGCTGTCGGGCGGTTGGCTGCGGCGGTAGGCCTCGGCGGCGGCCCGGGCTCGCTCGTCGGCGGCCTCGTTGAGGAAATGGCCAGCGTGGCCCTTGACCCACTCGAAGGTCACCTGGCGGCTCGTCAACTCGGCGTCGAGGGCTTGGACAAGGTCGAGGTTCAAGATTGGCTTATTGTCGGATTTGCGCCATTGGCGGCGCTTCCAGGCGGGCAGCCAAGTCGTGCAGACGTTGATGGCGTACTGGGAGTCGCAAAGCACGTGGAGACGTTCCTCGGCTCCTCGGCTCTGACGCAAGAGGTCGAGCACAGCCATGAGTTCGCCCATGTTGTTCGTTCCGCGCGGCCAACCGCCGGCCGCCCAGCGGGCCGGGTCGATGTACCAAGCCCAGCCGGCCGGGCCGGGGTTCGACAGCGAGGAGCCGTCGGCGGCGGCGACGATCACAGGACGCGCGTCACAGTCGGATTATTGCCCCTCGCGGCCGAAGGCCACGACGAGGATGGCGCCGAGATCCGAGGTGCATTGGTAGTAAGTCTCGCGGGTCTGGCAGCGGAGGGCGTATTCGAGGTTGGTGACAGGGGAGTAGACGCCCTCGATGGTGAAGTCGCCGACGGCGTCGACGGGGATCGCCTTGGCGACGTTGAGAGCCAGGGCGCACGAGGTCTGGGTTGACAATGTTCCAACCTTGTCGGCCTCGCAGACCGACACCGTGCTGGCCGGCAAGGAACCCTGGCGCGGCTGGGCCGGTTCGGACTCCGTTGTCGGCTCAGGATCAGGCTCAGGGGTCGGCGTAGGCGTTGGTTCCGGTGTCGGTGTCGGTGTCGGTGTCGGTGTGACAGCCGGGGTGGAGTAGGAGGGCGCCGGGGCTGGCGGCGGCGCGGGATCGCGGGCCCAGGACTGATAGAGGTAATAGAGCACGAAGACGAGGATGGCGATTATTCCGACGATGATGGCCGCGATGCCGATGACAAGCGGAGCTTTGCGGGAAGCGGCTGGTTCCTCATCGGCGTCGTCAGGCGGCGGTGGCATTGTGACTGCCGGGCTGGTTGGCGGTGGAGGCATTTGGGCTGCCGGGCTGGTTGGCGGCGGTGGCATTGTGACTGCCGGACCGGTTGGCGGCGGAGCCGCTGAAACAGACGTGCCTGTCGCCTGGACGCCGGCCGCTGCGCTGGCGGCGGCGGCCATGTCGGCGACCGACGGGACGCGGCGGGAACGGAAGAGGTCGTCGGGCACGCCAGGCTGAAGGTCGGGCAAACCGTTGCTGCGGTTGTCGGGAGTCTTGCCGTTGGCGGCGGGCTGGACGGGCGCGGCGGCCGATGATGGGCTGGACGGGCGCGGGCTGACCGGCGGCGCCGGTGGTCTAAAGCTGGTCGCGCTGGCGGCGGCCGGGGCAGAGGCAGGGGTGGTAGGAGGCGGGGCTGCGGCCGTGCCGACGCCGCTGAGCCCGAGGCCAAGGCCGGTGGTCAGCGGCGTGCCCACGGGTTGCTGCCAGGCGGGGGCGGGGGTGGCGGGCTGGTCGAACTGGCCCTGAAGACGGGCGGCCGAGTTGAGCAGTTCCGATGACAACTGCGACGTCGAATCGTCGGTGATGCCGAAGAGGGAAGGCCCGCGCAGCTCTGAGTCGGGGAGGATTTCCGACAGGCGCAGCGTCGTCTCGCCGGTCGTCTCCAGCTTGCTGGTCGAGGCCTGGGCAGCCGCGGCGATCGCGGCGGCCGTGGGGGTTCCGGGCAGCGCGGTCAGAGGGTCGGCCGTAGGGCCCGAAGGAGTCGGGGCGGCGGAAGCCTTGGCCGCCGGGCTTGGGCTGGCCGGGATGGGACCGGTTGGTTCCGCGATCTCCGTCTCCGCTGTCGGCAAATCAAATTCTTCAGAGTCAGAGGAAGCGGGGGGTGGGGGGGCGTGGAGAGAGCCCGTGCGGCTGAAGCTGCCTGCCACGGCGTCGGCCACGCCGGCGTGCCGGTCGATGTCCGCCAGAGGACTCCACAAGCTGGCCGGAGAGCGTGGAGGCTCGGGTGCGGGAGCGGCGGCTTTTTCAGCTTGGGGCGGATCGGCGGGTTTGGGGGGTTTTGGCTTGGAGGGTTTTGCGGGTTTGGAGGGCGTGGAAGGAGTGGTGGGAGTAGATGGCGTGGTGGGTTTGGCTGGCGTGGTGGGCGCGGTGGATTTGGCCGGCGTAGAGGGTTTGGCTGGTGTGGTGGGTTTGGAGGGTTCTGGGGAAGGCGGCAAGGGCGTGTCCGCCGTCGGCGCGGCCGGCGTGTCCGTAGGCGAAGGATCGCTTGTGGCGGTTTCCGCGGCGGCCGCGCGGGCTTCGGGGGCCGGCGTGCTGGCAG
>JAIRXC010000037.1 GCA_031268515.1 Propionibacteriaceae bacterium | reverse complement strand
CAACGTCCAGATCGTCTTCCAAGACCCCTACACCTCCCTCAACCCGCGTAAAACCATCGGCGACATCGTGGCTGAGCCTTTCCGCATCCACCGCGACGCTGTGCCGCCAGGTGGGATTCGCCGCCGAGTCAAGGAGTTGCTCGACCAGGTCGGCCTCAACCCGGAACACATCAACCGCTATCCCCACCAGTTCTCCGGCGGCCAACGCCAACGCGTCGGCATCGCCCGCGGCATCGCCTTAAACCCCCAGGTCCTGATCTGCGACGAGCCAGTCTCCGCCCTCGACGTCTCGGTCCAAGCCCAGGTCGTCAACCTCCTCCAGCAGCTTCAGCGGGACCTCGGCTTGGCCTACGTCTTCATCGCCCACGACTTGGCTGTCGTCCGCCACATCTCCGACCGTGTCGCGGTCATGTACTTGGGCAAGATCGTCGAGCAAGGCGACGAGGCGGAGATCTATCAGCGCCCGACCCACCCGTACACTCAAGCTTTATTGTCGGCGGTGCCGGTGCCTGACCCGACTCTGCGGGGAACCCGGAATCAGATAATGCTGGTCGGCGACGTCCCCTCCCCGGCCAACCCCCCGAGCGGCTGCCGCTTTAGGACCCGCTGCCAGATGGCCCAGGAGACCTGCAAAGCGGAGCTGCCAGCCTTGATCGACCGCCCCGACGGCGTCGCCGCCCACGCCTCGGCCTGTCATTTCGCGGCCCTCCGGGCGGATGTCTGATCCGCCTGTTTCGGCTGCCGTTCCATCTCGGCCTCCAGCTTGGGCCCGGCCTGACCGGGTCGTTGGCGTTGACCACTGCGTTTTGGCCGCCGTTCGGCGACCAGCTTGTCCATCGCCTGGGTGACGGTTGGCCCCCTGCGTTTCGGCTGCCGGGCAGGCGTCTACGTTGAATTGGCCTCCTGTGGGCGTTGGCCACCGCGTTTCGGCTGCTGTGCTGTCTCGGCGCCCGGGCCGAAGGGCGCCGGCCTGGCCCAGACGCGCCTTCGGCTGCCACGGGGCTGACCTTCCGGCCGCCGCGCCGGAGCCGAGTCCGAGCCAGTGGCGGACCGTCAAAAGCGTCCTTTAAAGTGTCAACGCCAATCGCCAAGCCAAGCTCGCCGGTTTGCAATCCAGCTTGAGGTTTGGCAGGTGTGGTCAGACGAATTCGCCGCCTGGGCGCCCGCGCCTAGGACTTCGGCGCGGCGTTGCAGAGGGCCGTCAGAGCGCCGCGATCCGTTCCGCCGCCGCCGCCACCCGTTCATCGGTCGCCGTCAAGGCGATACGGACGTGGTCGGCTCCGGCTGGTCCGTAGAAGTCGCCTGGGGCCACGAGGATGCCTTGGCGGGCCAAAGCGTCGACGGTGGCCCGGCCCGTCTCGCCCCGGGTCGCCCAGAGGTAGAGGCCGGCCGCGGAATCGTCGACGCGGAAACCAGCTTCGGCCAGGGCGGCCAGCAAGAGGACGCGGCGGGCGGCGTAACGGCCGCGTTGGATTTCAACGTGGGATTGGTCGCCCAAAAGGACGGTCATGGCGGCTTGGACGGGGGCCGGAACCATCAACCCGAGGTGTTGGCGCAAAGCCGTCAAACCAGCCACCAGATCCGGGTCGCCGGCCACGAAACCGGCCCTGTAGCCGGCCAGGTTGGAGCGTTTGGACAGCGACGTCAAGGAGAGGAGGCCGTCGAAGCTGCCGCCGTTGGCGGCGCCGTCGAGGATGGAAACCGGTTCAGCCGTCCAGCCGAATTCGCCGTAGCACTCGTCGGCGGCCAGCACCGCGCCTTTCGAACGGGCGTAGTCGATCCAGGCCCGTGTCTGCTCCAAAGTGTCGGCCGCTCCCGTCGGGTTGTTCGGGGAATTAGTCCAAACCAGAGCCGGCTGAAGGTCGGCCGCTTGTTCGGGGGAGGCGGCTGGGACGGGCCGGGCGCCGGCCATCAAAGCGCCGACGGCGTAAGTCGGATAGGCGGCTTCGGGGATGACGACGGTGTCACCGGGGCGGACGCCCAGCAAGGTCGGCAAGGCGGCGACGAACTCCTTGGTGCCGACGGCCAGGGAAACTCCCCGTTCGACCAGGCCGACGGCCCGCCAGCGGCGGCCGAGGTAGCCGATGATGGCTTGGCGCAGGGTCGGCGTCCCCCAAACCTGTGGGTAGCTGGGAGAGTCGGCCGCTTCCCGCAGAGCGGTTTGGGCGATCTCGGGCACCGGGTCGACCGGCGTTCCGACAGACAGGTCGCAAAGGCCGCCGGGGTGGGCGCGGGCGCGGGCCGCCTGGTCGGCGATGGTGTCCCAGGGGAATTCTGGCAGCTTCGGACCCGGTCGCATCATGATGATCTTCCTCCTGCCTGCCACCTTATCCCCGGCCGACGGCCTGGGGCAGGAGGTCAAGAAGAGCTGGCGCCGCGGTTTCGAGGGCTGTCTTCAGCCTTGGGGCGGCAAGGCTTCGACCAAGGGGTGGTCTTTGGGCTGAGGGCCGAGGCGGGTCGCGCCGCCGGGGGCGCCGATCCCCTCAAAGAAGGCAGCGTTGATTTGGAGGTAGATGGCTTGGTCGTCGGGCAGGTCGTCTTGATAGAAGATCGCCTCGGTCGGGCAGACCGCCTCGCAGGCGCCGCAGTCAACGCACTCGTCGGGGTTGATGTAGAGCATGCGGTTGCCCTCGTAAATGCAGTCGACGGGACACTCGTCGACGCAAGCCTTGTCTTTGACGTCGACACAAGGCTGCGCGATGACGTACGTCATGCCATCCTCCATTTCAGGCTGGCCGGGGGCCGATCCGGCCGCCCGGGGGAACAGGACAGGGAGACTCTAGTACGGCTCGGCCGCATCGTCCGTCGTCTCAGTGGCCGCGCAAACCTTGCCGCGCCCCTTTCATCGACGGCAGGGGGCCGCGTGGCATGGGCACCTTGGGGCGGATGGCGTCGAGGGCCTTGAGACGTGATTTGAGCTGTGTCACCTGGGCGTCTTGGATGGCTTTGGGCAACTTCCGCAGGCGGGCTGTCAACTTGTCAAGCGGCACCTGGCCGGAGTCGCGGCCGACGATGAAGACGGTGACAGGGACGCCCTGCTGGATTGACTCGTGTTTCTTTTGCTCGCTGGCTAGCAGCTGGCGCAGACGGCCGGGCTGACCCTCGCCGACCAGGATGATGCCGGGCGGGCCGACGACCCGGTGGACGATGTCTTGAGAGCGGGTCATCGTGATGACCGGATGCTTGAGCCAGGTTTTGGGCAGCAAACTGATGGCGAACTCGGCGGCCCCAGGCTGGCCTTCGTAGCGTTTGTAAGCCCCGACCTTGGCCCGCCAGGTCAACGTCAGCAGCGCCGCCAGCAGACCGGCCAGAGGGCCGAGCGGCGCCCAGGCCAGGGCTGGGCCGACCAACCAGGCCAAGAGCGAGCAGATGATGATCGGCAAGGCCAAGGCTCCAGCCATCAGCCAGACCGAGGGCGGGTCGGACTTGGCCGTGATCTTGGCCGTTTCCCTGATCTGGCGCAGCCGGCCCCAGTCGGCCGGGTTGTCGGAGGTCTTACGGCGCAGTTTGGCCGCCCGGGCGGCGGCCTTCTGCTCGGCTTCTAGCTGCTTGGCGCGTTCGCTCTTCGCCATGTGGCGTCAATTCTCCGAGTCGTGGTCGAGGCGCCGGCGGCGCCGAGGTGGGAACGGGAAAAAGTTCAGTCTTGGACGCCGAACTCGGCGCCGAAATCGCCCGTTTCGAGCCGCGTCTTGACGAGGGCGAGGAAACGGGCGGCGTCAGCGCTGTCGAGGAGGCGGTGGTCGTAGGTCAACGACAGGTACACCATGTCGCGCACCGCGATGATCTCGCCCAGGCGCTCCTGGACGACGACGGGCCGCTTGACAAGGGCGCCGACGCCGAGGATGGCGGCCTGGGGCTGTTGGATGATCGGGGTGTCGAACAAGACGCCGCCCGCCCCGTAATCCGTGATCGTGAAGGTGCCGCCCGCCAGTTCTTCCGGCCCCAGCTGGGAACTGTGGCTGCGGGTCGCGAGGTCGGCGATCTTCTTGGCCAAGCCGCCGACGGACAGGTCGCCGGCGTTGTGGACGACGGGGACGAGGAGGCCGCGGGGGGTGTCGACGGCGATGCCGTGGTGGACGCCGTCGGGATACGACACGAGGCCCGCCTCGGTGTCGATGGACGCGTTGAGCTTCGGGTAGCGCTTGAGGGCTTCGGCCGTCGCGACGGCGATGAAGGCGAGGACGGACAAGCCAACTCCCTCGCGAGCCTCGAATTGCGCCTTGGCCTGTGCCCGCAGACGCGAGACA
>JAIRXC010000180.1 GCA_031268515.1 Propionibacteriaceae bacterium | reverse complement strand
GGACGACGGCGCCGCACTCCGTTCGGAGGCAGGCGCCGCCGCGGCCGCACGGAATTCAGACGCCGCACCTCACAAGGAAGGACCGCCTCATGGATCTCCACGCCCGCCCGGTCGCCCCCGATCCGTACGACCTGCTTCCCCCCGTCCCCTCGTTCGTCCTCACCAGCGTGGACTTCACGGACGGGGCGGCCCTGCCCGCGGCCCACGCGGCCGACGGCGGCAACTTCTCCCCCTGCCTTCGGTGGACAGGCTTCCCGGCCGACGCCCAATCTTTCGCGGTGACCTGCTTCGACCCCGACACGCCGACGCCGGCCGGCTGGTGGCATTGGAGCCTCGTCAACGTCCCCGCCACGACAACCTGTCTCGGCCGCGGGCTCGGCGCTCCCGGTGGGGCCGAGTTGCCGCCGGGGTCCTTCCACGTCCGGACCGACTCCGGCCAGGCCGGCTACTTCGGCGCCGCGCCGCCGCCCGGCGACCGCCCCCACCGCTATATTTTCGCCGTCCACGCGCTTGATGTGCCCCGCCTCGACGTCGGCCCCGACGCCAGCCCGACCCTCGTCGCCTTTCAAACGGTCTTCGCCACGATCGCCCGCGCCCGCCTGACGGGGCTGTATCAACGCTGAGCGAGACCAAACCGCGACAGCCTACGGGCGCGCCCGGCGTACGCGCCTTGCCGCCGCGGACCGCCCGGAAGAACGGGTGGAGCGGCCGCCTGTGGGTCCGGCCGCCTGTAGGGCCGGTCGCGCGCCCTTAGCCGCCGCGGACTGCCCCTCGAAGAACCGCTCTGGCCAGAAGACCGCCCCAAGCTGGCAGGCGCTGACGCGAAGAAGGCGACGTCGACAAGCTCTTGTCGGAGACTGCCCCAAGCTGGCAGGCGCTGACAGCGTAGGCCGGCCTGGCGGTCGTTGTCCGGCTTTGGTCAGAGGATCGCTCCGGGCTGGTAGGCGGCGGCGGCCGGATCTGTCGCCACCGCCGCCTCGACCTCCGCGATGACCGTGGCGACTTGGCTGGCGGCGGCCCCCGTCAGTTCCAAAGGAGCCGTCACGAGCCGGTCGAGGTCGGCCCGGCTGAGGCCGAGGCGGTCGTCGGCGGCCAGGTCGTCGAACAACGTGTTGACGGTCCCGCCTTCGCGCAGCCGCAAGGCCGCGCGGACCGCGTGCTCCTTGACGATGCCGTGGGCTGTTTCCCGGCCGACGCCGCGGCGGACCACCGCCAAGAGGATCTTCGTCGTCGTCAGAAAAGGCAGATAGCGGGCCAGCTCGGCTTCGACGACAGCCGGGAAAACAGTGAAATCCGCCACGACGGAAAGAAACGTCTCGTAGAGGCCGTCGAGGGCGTAGAAGGCGTCGGGTAGGGCGACCCGGCGGACCACAGAACAAGACACATCGCCCTCGTTCCACTGGTCGCCGGCCAGTTCGCCTGTCATGGCGGCGTAGCCGCGGAGGATGACCGCGAGGCCGTTGACGCGTTCACAGCTGCGCGTGTTCATCTTGTGGGGCATGGCGGACGAGCCCACTTGGCCATCTTTGAAACCCTCGCTGACCAGTTCGTTTCCGGCCATGAGGCGGATCGACAAGGCCAAGTTGGACGGCGCGGCGGCCAACTGGACCAGTGTGGTGACAACTTCATAGTCAAGGGAGCGGGGATAGACCTGACCCGTCGAGGCGATCAGGCGGGAGAAACCGAGATGTTCGGCCACGCGAGCCTCGAAAAGAGCCAGTCCAGCGGTGTCGCCGCCCAACAGGTCAAGCATGTCTTGGGCCGTGCCGACCGGTCCGGTGACGCCGCGGAGAGGGTAGCGGGCGAGGAGGCCGTCGAGGCGGCCGAGGCCTTGGAGGAGTTCGGCGGCGGCCGTGGCGAAGCGTTTGCCCAAGGTCGTCACCTGAGCGGCGGCGTTGTGGGTCCGGCCCGTCACCGGCTGGCCGGCGTATTCGGCCGCGCGGGCCGCCAAACGGGCCAACACGGTCACCGTGCGGGAGCGGGCGAGCGTCAAACTGGCTCTGATCTGGCCCTGCTCGACGTTTTCTGTGAGGTCACGCGAAGTCATGGCCTTGTGGATGTGCTCATAGCCGGCGAGGGCGTTGTATTCCTCGATGCGCGCCTTGACGTCGTGCCGCGTGGTCCGTTCGCGGGCGGCGATGGAGGCGAGGTCGACCGTGTCGCGGGCGGCGGCGTAGGCGGCGATGACCTCGTCAGGGTTGTCGGCGGCGAAATCGACGCCAAGGTCGCGCTGGGTCCGCAGGACCGCCAGCCAGAAGTCGCGTTCCGCGAGGATCTTGCGTTCGGGAGACCAGATGGCCCGCAGGGCGGGCGAAGCGTAGCGGGTGGCGAGGACATCAGGCACGGTCATGGCGGGCTCCTTCAGCTGACAGGCATATTGCCGGCAACGGCTCTCACAGCGGGGCGACCGGGCCGATTTGGCCCTCCGCGGCGAGTTGGGCGATGTCGTGGCGGCAAAAGCCCGTAGGGAAGTTCAATTGTTCAATGGCAGCGTAGGCGCGTCGCCGGGCGGCCTGCAAGTCGGCTCCTCCGGCGACGACGTCGAGGACGCGGCCGCCCGCGGCGACGAGGCGCCCGGCCGAGTCGAGGGCGGTGCCGGCGTGGACGATCTGGACGCCGTCAACCGGCTCGAACAGGCCCGGCCCTTCGATACGGCCGCCCTGTCGAGGCGGGCCAGGGTAGCCGGCGGCGGCCATGACGACGGCGAGCGAGGCGCCCGGCCGCCAAGCCAGCGGGCCCAGGGTGTCGAGGCGGCCCGTCGCAGCGGCCAGGAGGACCTCCCCCAAGCCGGTCTCCAACAGCGGCAGGATCGCTTGCGTTTCGGGGTCGCCGAAACGGACGTTGAACTCAACCACCCTAAGGCCCCGCGAGGTCAGAGCCAAACCGGCGTAGAGGAGGCCGGAAAACGGCGTCCCCCGCCGGGCCATCTGCGCGACCGTGGGTTCGATGACCCGGGTCATCACCTCGCTGGCAAGGTTGTCCGGCGCCCAAGGCAGAGGTGTGTAGGCGCCCATGCCGCCCGTGTTGGGGCCTTGTCCGCCATCGCCGGCCCGTTTGAAATCCTGGGCGGGCAGAAGGGGCGTGGCGCTGGTCCCGTCCGTCAGCGCGAACAAAGAAACTTCCGGACCGTCGAGGAATTCCTCGATGACCACGGCGCCGCAGTCGGCGGCGTGGGCGCGGGCAGCCTGGCGGTCGCCGGTCACGAGGACGCCTTTGCCGGCAGCCAAACCGTCGTTCTTGACGACGTATGGCGGGCCGAATTCGTCCAGCGCGGCGACGACTTGCTCTGCGGTCGTGCAATAAAAAGAGGCGGCCGTCGGCACGCCCGCTTCGGCCATGACCTCTTTGGCGAATTGTTTCGAGCCCTCCAACTGGGCGGCGGCGGCCGAGGGGCCGAAGCAGGCCAAGCCGGCGGCCCGGACCTCGTCGGCCAAGCCGGCGACGAGCGGCGCCTCTGGGCCGATGACAACGAGGCTGGCTTCCAGGCGGCGGGCCAAGGCGACGACCGCGGCGCCGTCGAGGGGGTCGAGGTCGGCCAGCGGCAGCTGGCTGGGACCGGCGGGGCTGTCTTGGCTTTGGCTTAGCCGCCAGGTCCCCGGGTTGCCTGGCGCGACGTGCGCGGCCGCGACAGCGGGGTCGCGGGCGAAGGCGAGTTGCAAGGCATGTTCTCGTCCACCGGAGCCGACCACAAGAACGCGCAAACCAGTCACAGACATTAGCCTACAGGGAGATAGAAACAATTTTCATTAGCAGGCGGGGGTGTACGGGCGAAACCGCCGGCGGCCTACGGGCGCCTCCAAGCGGCGGCCGTTTCGGGACGCGGTTTCAGAGCGAAAAAACAACTCTTAGGGTCAGGCTTTTGGCGGCGGCAGCGGCCTACGGCCAGTTCTGGTGATTTTGGGAGGCCAGGGCGGCTGTCGCAATAGTTTCGTAGAAGGGGTGTCCGCCGACTCCTTGGCCCAGGCGCGACTCCACGAGGCAGATGCCATCGACGGTCCACGCTGGGCCGCGGTAGACGGCGAGGGCGGTGAGAGCGGGGCCGAGGCCGCCGCGGGCCGCCTGCCGGGAGATGGTCATGTGAGGCAAGCAGCTTTCGCTCCCGTCCGCCTTGTCCCAGAGGCCGGCCAAGTCGGACATGAGGGCCTTGAGCTGACGGACCGCGCCGCCGACGCCGATCCAGCCCAGGCGGCCAGAGAAGGTCCCCGCGCCCGCCAGCTCTAGGGAGAGTGGGCCGTGGCGGCCAGCGGCTTCGGCCAAGTCAGCGGCCAGGGCGGGCACGTGGCCGCGTGAGACCTCCCCAAAGAAAGCCAAGGTGATGTGCCAGGTTTGCCGCGGCAGGCATGGATTGCCATGGCCGAAACGGCGGGGCAAGGCGAGGGCGAGGGCGTTCTCCAGGTGGTCGAGGGCGAAGGCCGGCGGAACGACGGCGGCGAACAGACGCATCCCGCCATGATGCCAGGACGGCAAGGCGAACTCTCCCAACATGGTGTTGACTTCCTCAACACAGTGTGTAGACTCTCCTTTGGTAGCGGACTCACAGGCGGATTCAATGGGGATCGCCGCGGTTGGGCCGGCTCATCGTCAAGCGTCGCTGACGCCTGAAGTTCAAGGAGGAACGATCCGTGAAGTACATTCCTGAGCCATTCAAGATCAAGGTCGTCGAGCCGCTTCGGATGACGACCCGCGAAGACCGGCTCGCCGCCATCCAGCGGGCCCACTACAACGGTTTTGCATTACGAGCCGAGGACGTCTACATCGATTTGCAGACCGATTCCGGGACGGGCGCCATGAGCCACACCCAGTGGGCTGGCATCATGCTTGGCGACGAGTCATATTCCGGGGCCCGCAGCTATTTCCATCTCATGGATTCGGCCCGCGGCCTCTTCAACTACGGCTACATCCAGCCCGTCCACCAAGGCCGCGCCGCCGAGAAGGTCGTCTTCCCGGCCCTGACCAAGCCCGGCCAATATTGGATTTCCAACACTTTCTTCGACACGACCCGCGGACACGTCGGCCTGGCCGGCGGCCGGCCGATCGACCTCGTCTGCCCGGAAGGCCTCGACACGGCCTCCTACGCTGATTTCAAGGGCAACGCCGACGTCGCCGCCATGCGCGCCTTCATCGCGGAACACGGCGTCGAAAACATCGCCGGCATCGTCATGACGATCACGAACAACACGGTCGGCGGCCAGCCCGTCTCGGTCGCCAACATGCGCGAGGTGCGCCAACTGGCCGACGAATACGGCCTCCTGCTCATCATCGACGCGGCCCGTTTCGCCGAGAACGCCATGTTCGTCAAGCAGCGCGAAGCCGAATTCAAGAACGCTTCGCTCAAAGACATCACCCGCGAAACCTTCGCTTTGGGCGATCTCTTCACCATGAGCGCGAAGAAGGACGCGATCGTCAACATGGGCGGCCTCATCGGCGTCCGGGACGACGAGGAGTTGGTCCAAAAAATCCAAGCCAACGTCATCCCCTTTGAGGGTTATCTGACCTACGGCGGCCTGGCCGGGCGCGACCTCGAAGCGCTGGCCATCGGCCTCGAAGAAGGTTTGGACGAGTCCTATTTGCGCTATCGCATCGGCCAAAGCGAATACCTGGCGGCGCGCTTCGAAGAAGACGGCATCCCCTTCCAGAACCCGGTCGGCGGGCACGGTGTTTTCATCGACGCCGGCCGGTTGCTGCCGCACATCCCATGGCAGCAGTTCCCCGGCCACGCCCTGGCCATCGAGCTGTATCTGGAAGCCGGCATCCGGGCCTGCGACATCGGCTCACTGCTCATGGACAAGGACCCGGTGACCGGCCAACCGCAACAGGCCCCAGCGGAATTCACCCGTTTGGCCATCCCGCGGCGCGTCTACACCCAAGCCCACCTCGATGTCGTGGCGGACGCTTTGGCGGCTGTCAAGCAGCGCGCAGACCAGGTGCCAGGCTATGAGATCGCCTGGGAACCCAAGGTGCTGCGGCATTTCACGGCCCACCTGCGACCGGTCAAGGTTTAGCGGCCGAAGCCTCAAGGAGCAAGAAATGACCGACTCACCGAAGGCCGCCGTCCCCCCGGCGGCCGCTCAAGAAACCTCCGAGGGCCTTCACCGGGACTTGAAAAACCGGCACATCCAAATGATCGCCCTAGGCGGCGCGATCGGCACGGGCCTGTTCTACGGCTCCGCTGAGAGCATCGGCATGGCCGGCCCGGCTGTGGTCTTCACCTACCTACTGGGCGGCGCCGCCATCTTCTTCGTCATGCGGGCGCTGGGCGAAATGGCGGTGGACCACCCCACCTCCGGCGCCTTCAGCTATTTCGCCTACAAAAACTGGAGCCAGCGGGCTGGCTTCGTCTCCGGTTGGAACTATTGGTTCAACTACATTCTCGTCTCGATGGTCGAATTGGTCGTCGTTGGAGCCTACGTGCAGTATTGGCTGCCCGACATGCCGAGTTGGCTGACCGCTTTGATCTTCCTCGTCGTCATCACCGCGGTCAATCTCATCGGCGTCGGCGCCTTCGGCGAATTTGAATTCTGGTTCGCCATCATCAAGGTGGTCGCCGTCCTGGCTATGATCGTGGTCGGCATCGTCATCATCATCGCCGGCTACAACGGCCAACCGGCTTCTGGATTGTCCAACTTGTGGTCGCACGGGGGTTTCTTCCCCAATGGTTTGGGCGGCGCCGTCGCGGCCCTCGTCGTCGTCATGTTCTCATTCGGCGGCGTCGAATTAGTCGGCATCACGGCCGGCGAGGCGGACAACCCCAAGAAGACGATCCCCCGGGCGATCAACCAGATCGTCTACCGGATCCTCATCTTCTACGTCGGGGCTCTGCTCATCATCACCGCGGTCTATCAATGGGACAAGATCGACGGCCAGATGAGCCCGTTCGTCGAGATGTTCGACGGCGTTGGTTTCACCGCCGCCGCCCACGTCCTCAATGTCGTCGTCATCACGGCGGCCATGAGCGTCTACAATTCCGGCCTCTATTCCAACGGGCGTATGCTGCGTTCGCTGGCGGCTCAGGGGAACGCGCCGTCCTACCTCAAGAAGGTCAACAAACGGGGCGTGCCCGTGGCGGGCGTCCTGACTTCTTCGGCCATCACGTTGGTCGCGGTCGCCGTCAGCTTCTTCTTGTCAGGCCAAGCTTTTGGCTATCTCATGAGCATCGCGACGGCGGCGGGGGTCATCAACTGGACCATGATCATGATCACCCAATGGCGCTTCCGCAAGCGGATCGGCGAAACGGCGGCGGCCAAGCTTGAATTCAAGATGCCGGGTTTCCCCTGGATCAACGTGGTTGTCGTGCTTTTCTTAGCCTTGGTCGTCGTCATGATGGCGGCCAACGCCAACTACCTGCCCGCGGTCATTATCGGGCCTCTCTGGATCGCCATCCTGCTCGTCGCCTACCAAGTGAAACGGACCCGGCAGAAGAGGGCCGGCCAGCCAACCGACGTGTAAGGTGGTCAGGCGGCGGCCCGCAGTTCGCTTGCGGCAGCGGGCTGCCGCCTTCTTCGACATGGCGCTTTCCGGCCTCGCGAAGCGGCCCCACGGCACGTCCAGAAGACCCCGGCGCCGGCAGACGGAAAACTTCACGAAGAACAGTCCGACATGACACAGTTTAAGGATTTTCATATGCATTCCATCGCCACCCCTGAGGCGCCAGGCGCAATTGGGCCGTACTCGCAGGCCGTCCAAGCCGGCGACTACGTTTTCGTGTCCGGCCAACTCCCGATCGACCCCGCCACCGGGGAATTCGCCGGCCCGGACGCGGCCAGCCAAGCCTCCCAGTCCATCGCCAACATCGCCGCCATCTTGAAGGCGGCCGGTCTGGGTTTGGAAGCAGTTGTCAAAACGACCGTTTTTCTCGTTGACATCGCTGATTTCGCAGCCGTCAACGAGGCCTACGCGGCTCATTTCCAAGGCCCTGTCCTGCCGGCCCGGGCGGCCTTCGCCACAGCCGGGCTGCCCAAGGGCGCCAGGGTCGAGATCGAGGCCATCGCGGTCCGTCATGGCGCCGGCTAGAAGGTCCGGCGAAAAAGGCCCGGCGGCGGAGCCAGCGGCCGCGCCGCCCCTGCGCTCTGGCGATGGGCGGGCGGCAAACGCCGCCGAAGAGCGAGAGCGGAAAGCTGTCATCGCCGCCCTTCGGCAACTCGTGGAGCCGCTTGCCGCCATCGTGCCAGGCGAAACTGAGGTGGTCTTACATGACCTTTCCCTCTTGCCTAACTCCATCGTCGCCATCTGGGGCAGCCTGACGAAGCGGCAAGCCGGCGGCCCCGCGACAGATCTGCTCTTGCAGGCGGCGGCGCGCAATCAGCTGACGACCCGCGTCGGCTATCTGGGCCGGGGACAAGACGGCCAACAATTACGCTGCTCGACCATCATCGTCCGCACGAGCGCGGGGACCCCGGTGGCCGCCCTCTGCGTAAACTGTGAAACCAGGCTTTGGCGATCGCTGTCAGCCGTCGTCGCCGCCATGGCGCCAGCCGCTGAGGACAGCCAAGACAGCAGCCCGGAACGTTTTGTCGGCGACGTGGACGAGTTAGCCGAAGACCTGTTGGACAGGGCCATCGAGGCGGCCGGCATCGAGGTCGGCTACATGAAGAAACCTCACAAGCTAGCCGTCGTGGCAACGCTCAAAGCCTCAGGGTTTTTCATCCTCCGGGAGGCGGTCGAACGGGCCGCCGCCGCTCTCCAGGTCAGCCGTTTCACGATCTACAACTACCTCAAGGAACTCGACGCCGCCGAAGCCGGCGAGGAAGCCGAAGCCAGCGACGAGTAAGCCGCGCCGGGCAAGGCGCCGGCGACGGCTCGTTGAGGCGGTTCGCCGCTGGTGGTTCGCCGCTCAGGGGCGCAGGCGGTTCGGGCCCCGGTAAAGGAAAGTGACCTCGCGGACGTTGTGGAGTCCCAGCATGACCACCAACATGCGAGTCAGGCCGACCCCACAGCCGCCGTGGGGCGGGCAGCCGTAGGAGAAGAAGCCGAGGTAGTCCTCAAGCGGTTCGAGGTTGAAACCTTTGGCTTGCGCTTGAGCGCGTAGGACGTCCGGCCGGTGCTCGCGTTGGGCGCCGGTCGTGATTTCGAGCCCCCGCCAGAGCAGGTCGTAGCTCTTGGTTATGTCGGGGCGGTCGGGGTAGCGCATGTGATAGAAGGCCCGGACCTCGGCCGGATAATCAGTCACGAAAACGAATTGGCTGCCTGTCTCCTCTTCGACAAGGGCGCTGAGGAGGCGCTCCCCCTCGGGGTCGAGGTCGGCCTTGTGGCCGATGACATGGCCGCGTTCGGCCAAGCGGGCGCGGGCCTCGGCCAAGGTCAGCCGTGGGAAAGGCAAGGAAGGCGGCTCGACGGAAACCCCGAAGACCGCCGCGATCTCAGCGCCGTGCTCCTCGGCGGTCTTGGCGATGGAATAGCGGAGCCAGGCTTCTTCGAATTCCATGACGTCTTCGTGTGAAGAAATCCAAGCCATCTCCATGTCCACCGAGGTGAACTCTGTGTCATGGCGGGAGGTGAAAGAGGGATTGGCTCGGAAAACCGGGCCGATCTCGAACACCCGGTCCAACCCGCCCGCGATTCCCAGCTGCTTGTAGAACTGAGGCGATTGGGCCAGGTAGGCGGTGCCGCCGAAATAGGGCAGGGAAAACAGTTCGGCCCCGGATTCGCTGGCCGTGCTGATGAGCTTCGGCGAGTGGATTTCCGTGAAACCATGCTGGAGCCAATAGTCGCGCATCGCGTGCTCGAGTGTCGTCTGAACGCGCATGATCAACTGGTCGCGGCCGTTGCGGAGGCTGAGCTGGCGCTTGTCCATCCGCAGTTCGAGCGAGGAGTCCTCTTTGATCGGCAGCGGCGAGTCCGCCAGGTTGGCGACCTCGACCGAGCGGATTTGGATCTCGACGCCGCCCAATTTGACGTTCGGAGCCTCGACGACGAGGCCGGCGACGACGACGGCTGATTCATCGGTGAGCGAGCTGATGGCTTCGGCGATCGCCGGGTCGTCGGCTTTCGTGTGGATGGCCTGGACCGCGCCGCTGTGGTCGTAGACGATGAGGAATTGCATCTTCTTTTGGTCTCGGAGAGTGCGGACGAAGCCCTTGAGGACCACCTCTTCTCCGATGTGCGAACGGATGTCTCCCATGAGCGTCCGTTGCCTAGCCATCGCTTCCCTCCGATTCGCCTGGTGCTCGTGTGCGCGGGACGCCGCCCGCCGGGCCGTTCGACATCGGCGCCTGGCTTTGCCCCGGCTCCCGAGCATACACGGCGGTCCTCTCCTCACAGGCCCACGCGGAGACGGCTGCGGGACCACCGCCCACGCCTGGCGGCCCGGGGCGCGGGCGCCGTAAGCTTGGTCGGCGTCACGCCAGTCCCCATCGTCTAGCGGCCAAGGACCCCGCCCTTTCACGGCGGTAGCACGGGTTCGAATCCCGTTGGGGATGCAAATCAGGCCCGGCGGCCAAGGCCTCCACAAGCCCGGCGGCCGCTTCGAATCGGATTAGGCGCCAGCCGACGCGCTGGGCTATGCTTCATCGGGCCGGTCCGCCGGTCAGGCCACCAAGGCCCCGTAGCGCAGTTGGTTAGCGCGTCGGCCTGTCACGCCGAAGGTCGCGGGTTCAAGTCCCGTCGGGGTCGCTGTGTTTGTCGTGTGTAGGCCAGGTAGCTCAGTTGGTAGTAGCGCATCCCTGAAAAGGATGAGGTCGCCGGTTCGACCCCGGCCCTGGCCACCCGACAGGTGGTGTTCGAACCTACGGCCTCGTCCTTCAAAGGGCGGGGCCGTAGGCGTTTTACGGAGACGGCCCCCGGCGGTTTTCCAGGCCGAGGGCCGCTGGGGTTGTCCGATTGTCAGGGGTTGACGCTGATGTGGACGTGGTCCTTGTGGTTCTCCGTGTCGGAACCGCGGTCGGCCATCTTGACCCAACCTTGCCAGGCGTAGTCAGGTTCCCAGATCTGCTGGTTGAAAATAATATAGTCGATATCGAATTCCGCGGCGTGAGCCTGGAAATACGCGGCGATCTGGTCGCCCAACGCCATATTGCTACGGTAATTCGGCAACATGATGTCGACGGCGCGGCCCACATCATGGTCCGAGACGCCGTTGCGATAGGCCTTGCCGTAATAGGTCTGGATCTGCGGGAAAACTTCCTGGCTGCGTTCCACGATCGCCTGAGCCGTCAAAACCAAGTCGTTGAGGCCGACCGAGCCGCCCGTCTCCGTGAATTTCGGTTTTGTCTGCGTCAGATAGTCGCCGCTGACCCAACGTCGGGCGCCTTTGTAGTCGATCTCCTGCCAAATGCCATCGACCGCGCCGGTCAACGTGACTTCCTGGCCGGCGCTGAGGAGGCCGACCGTAGAGCTGGCCGTGGACGGGGCCGTGCGGACATTGAGCGTCGTCGTGGCGTAGCGGACGCCGCTGGCCGGGGCGGGCCCGGCGGACAACTCGCTGACAAACTCTTCGGCCACCCAACCAACCTTGCCTTGCCAGACGACCTGCAAGCGGCCGCCCTCGACGGCGCCCGTGACGTCGAGGACCGCGCCGTCCGGGATGACGGCGATGACGGCGCTTGTGAGGCTGGGCTGGTCGCGCAGGTTGAGAGCTGACGTGGCCCGCTTCTGACCCGTCACGGCAGGCAGGGCGGGCTGCTCCGGCAAACTGGGCTCGGCCTCGGCCGGGGCCTCCGGTTGGACGGGGGCCTCAGGTTGCGACGGAGTTTCCGGCTGGGCAGGCGCCTCCGGTTGCGCCGGGTCAGATGCGGCCGGAACCTCCGGCTGCGCGGGAACCTCCGGCTGCGCCTGGTCCGACTGTCCCGGATCAGATTCGGCCGGGGTCTCCGGTTGGACGGGACTCTCAGGTTGCGCCGGAGTTTCCGGCTGAGCGGGAACCTCCGGCTGAGCGGGAGCCTCTGATTGCGCCGGGTCCGGCTGGGCGGGCGCGGGTTGGGCCGGTTCGGCCGGAGCGCCAGCGGGGGCCGTGGTCAGCCAAGAGGTCGCGACCCAGGCCCGTGTCCCGCCTTGCCAAACGATTTGGGCAAAGCCGTTCGAAACCGTCCCTGTCAGCGTCACCTTGGCGCCGAAGGGAAGGGTGTCGATACGGGTGTAGCCGGTGCTGGGGCCGACGCGGACATTGAGGGCGGCGGTCGTCCATGACTCGCCCTTCGGCCCGTCGGCGACCGAGACAGCGGCGCTGGCGGCGCTGAAATATTGACTGTTGACATAGGCGGCGCGGCCGTTGTAATCGACCGGAGTCCAGCCGTCGGCCGACGGTCCGGTCGCCTCGATGGTCCAGCCCCAAGCGACGTAGCCGATGATC
This sequence comes from Propionibacteriaceae bacterium, assembly GCA_031268515.1. Taxonomy (GTDB): domain Bacteria; phylum Actinomycetota; class Actinomycetes; order Propionibacteriales; family Propionibacteriaceae; genus WQYJ01. The sequence goes on along the minus strand of JAIRXC010000180.1, from coordinate 2,178 downwards.
GCCCGGTCCAGGCCCGGCCCAGAACGGACGTTGACCGTTGCCAGAGCCTGGATCGTCTGGCCAGCCCAGGCTGACGGGGAAGCCACGACGGCCCCGGCCAAGGCGACAACGCCGGCCAAGGCGACGACGGCTGGCCGCCACAATTTCCGCTGCATCATCCACTCCTCGCGCAAACATTAATGTGCCGTCAGGCGTTGACGGCGGCGGGGAAGGCGGCGCCGCGGGGGATCCGGGGCGATTGCTCGCCCCGGCGGCAGGCGGTTGCCGTCTGTCCGTGGGATTTGAAGAGCCGCTCGCGGCGCGGTCCCAAGGCCCACGGGAGTGCCTTTGGTTCTCCCGAACTTAAGGCCGCAACGACGGCAACCCCAACCCCCAGCCAGGCCCGCGATCCAGACACGCCGAAGGCGGGGAGAAAATGACGCTTCTGTCATCTACGGCCCCGTACGATGGTCCGCATGGCTGTCGACGTCTCCGACGAGGAATTCGACCAACTTGTCGGCGAAGCCCTCGACTCCATTCCCGGCCGATTCTGGGAACGGGTCGAAAACCTCGTCGTCTTAGTCGAGCCGAGACCGCCGGCAGATGAGCCGGACCTCCTCGGGCTCTATGAAGGCATCCCCTTGTCAGAGCGCGATTCCTCCTACGGAGCGGCTCTGCCGGACCGGGTTCTCATCTTCCGCGAACCGCTTAAACGGATCGCTCAAGACCGAGCCGATTTAGCCGACCAGGTCGCTGTCACCGTGGTCCACGAGATCGGTCATTTCTTCGGTTTCGACGACGACGACCTAGACGAGCTGGGCTGGGCGTAGCCGGCGAGGGCGCAAACGGCGTCCGCCGGAGTCTCTCAACCCTCACGTCAAGGTTCACTCGCCGCCGGACCGTCAGCCGCAGAGTCCGGCGGCGGCGTTGCCGGAAGGACCCAGCTGGAATCTGGTCCGGAAACCCACGTGTCGCAGCTGCCAAGGGCGGCGGCGGGAAGGTAGCCGCTGCGGAGCGAAGCGGCGTCAAAGACCGCGCCGCCGGCGACGGCGGCCAAGGCGGCGACGGCGGCCTCGGAAGGGCAGCGAACGGCCAGGCAGGCCATCGTCCCGGCGGCCGTGTTGGCGAGGAGGGCGTCGATGACCGAAGCGTCGAAAGAGGCGGCGACAACGACGAGCCCCGTATCCCGACGGCGGGCAGCAGCGGCGGCTGGCCAAAGTTCCCGGAAAGCCTGGACGGCGGCGGCGCAGACGACGACGGGCGCCGCCAAGACCGCCTGCCGGGTCACCGGGTCGGCGGCGAAACGGCCATTGGCCCAGCCGCCGGCCAGAGGGACAGCCCGTTCCAGCCGGGCGGCCAAGGCGGCCCGGCCTGCCTCGTCGGACGGGGCGAGCCGGCATTCGGCGGCGTCAGGGCGGATGTAGGAGGGGGCGGGGGCGTCCTTGGGCAAACCTGGAATGGTCCTCGCCGGTGGCGAGGCGAGGATTTCGTCGCGCCGCCGCCGAGAACGCCGGTCGGCCGCCGCCGCTGCGGCGAGGCTGGCCGCCGCCGCCAAGGCCGCCGCGATCACAAGCCACCAATCCATGGGGTTCATGGTGCCAGGGTTGGCGCCGGCCTAACGCCCCTACGGCCGAATCCTTTTCCTTCTCGCCTCAGAAGCCCACGCCGCCCTCAACGCCAGCAGAGCCCGTGGCGAGGCGGGCGGTTGCCCCGGGCTTGCCCGTAGCCATCTGCGAGCGGACCTGGCACGACTGGAAAACTAAACGAGGCAACTACTAGTAAAAGCCTACTTTGGTAGAATATATCTTTATTAGTAGCCTGGTTCGCATGACGACTCCGGTGGCCACACCGCTCAGACTGGCGACAGATCCTCCCCCTCTTCCCCGAGTCGAAGGAAATTTCAGCACCGTCCTCGCCGACCCGCCCTGGAGATTCACGAACCGCACGGGCAAAGTGGCGCCAGAGCATCGCCGCCTTGACCGCTACTCGACGTTGTCATTAGAGGAGATCTGCGCCATAGACGTGACTTCCGTGGTCGCGGATAACGCCCACCTGTACCTGTGGGTGCCGAACGCCTTGTTGCCCGAGGGCATGAAAGTCCTCGAATCCTGGGGCTTCCGTTACGTCTCCAACCTCGTCTGGGCGAAACGTCGCAAGGACGGCGGTCCGGACGGGCGCGGAGTCGGCTTCTACTTCAGG
>JAIRXC010000122.1 GCA_031268515.1 Propionibacteriaceae bacterium | reverse complement strand
CATCGATGAGCTCGACCGCTTTCTTCGGAGTCATGTTGTCCATGAACTCCCAATCAACCATGAGGACCGGGGCGAAATCACAAGCGGCATTGCACTCGACCCGTTCCAGGGAAAACAGGCCGTCCGGAGTCGTCTCCTCCGGGGCGATGCCGAGTTTGCCCGCCACGGCATCAAGGACGAGGTCGCCGCCCATGACCGCGCAGAGGGCCGTCGTGCAGACGCCGATGTGATGACGGCCGGCCGGGCGGCGGTGGAACATCGTGTAGAAGGTCGCCACCCCCGCCACCTGCGCCTCAGGCAGGCCGAGCAACTCCGCACAGAGCGCGACGCCGCGGGCTGAAACCCGCCCATCGACCGACTGGACGAGGTGGAGCATGGGCAGCAAGGCGGAGCGCGGCTCTGGGTAGCGGGCCGCCAACTGCTTCAATTCGGCGACGGCCTTGGCGTCGAGGGCCGAGGACCCGCCGGCCGGGTCGATCTGGCCGCTGTCGGCGAAATCGGACTCGAACTCGTGACCGCTCATCGGTCGACACCTCCCAAAACAGGGTCGAGGCTGGCGACGGCCACGATGACATCGGACATCATGGCGCCCTCGCACATGGCCGGCACAGCTTGCAGATGGTTGAAACCGGGGTCGCGGAAATGGATGCGGTAGGGCCGGGAGCCGCCGTCGGAGACGAGGTGGCAGCCCAACTCGCCCTTGGGCGACTCGACGGCGGCATAGACCTGTCCGGCCGGGACCGAAAAGCCTTGGCTGACCGTCTTGAAATGCTGGATCAAGGCTTCCATCGACTGGCCCATGACCTTCTTGACGTGGCTGAAAGAGTTGCCCTGGCCGTCCGGGCCGACCGTCAACTGGCCAGGCTGGCAAAGCCGCGGGTCGTCGACCATGACCGGCTGGCCGGCCGTCCGCTCCAACCGGTCATAGCATTGCTCGACGATCTTCAGCGATTCCCACATCTCCGATTGCCGGATGCGGAAGCGGCCGTAGGCGTCGGCGGTGTCCCAGGTGATGGCGTCAAAATCATAGGTTTCGTAGCCGCAATACGGCTGCGCCTTGCGCAGGTCCCAGGAGTAGCCTGTGGCCCGCAGCGGCGGCCCGGAGGCGCCGAGGGCCATGCAAGCCGTCAGGTCGAGACGGGCGACACCGCACATCCGGCCTTTGAAGATCGGGTTCTCGTTGCAGAAGCCGGCGTACTCAGGCAGGTGCTTGTGCAGCCATTCGATGACCGTCCGGAGTTGGGCCAAGCCGTTCTCCGGCAAGTCGATGGAAACGCCGCCAGGGCGGATGTAGGCGTGGTTCATGCGGGTGCCGCAGAGGGCCTCGAAGAAATCAAGGATCGTCTCGCGCTCCCTGAAACCAATTGTCATGACCGTCAAAGCGCCGATTTCCATGCCGCCCGTGCCGATGGCGACGAGGTGGGAGGCGATCCGGTTCAACTCCATGACGAGGACCCGGAGGATGTCAGCCCGCTCCGGGACCTTGACGCCGAGCAGCTTCTCGACGGCCAAACAGTAAACGGCCTCGTTGAACATCGGGGCGACGTAGTCCATGCGGGAGACGAAGGCCGTGCCTTGGGCGAAGGTCTTGAACTCCATGTTCTTTTCGATGCCCGTGTGGAGGAAGCCGATGCTGGGGCGGACCTGGACGACAGTTTCGCCGTCCAACTCCAATTCAAGACGCAAGACTCCATGGGTCGAAGGGTGCTGCGGGCCCATGTTGACGACGAAAGTCTCGTCGCCACGAGCCTGCTGGGCAGCCGCGATGTCATCCCAGTCGCCGCCGGAGGCGATGTACTCGGCGGTGTCACCGGTGCCGGCGCCGGCCTCCTCAGCCTCGTCGACGGCCAAGATGACCGGGTCGAGGCGGTCCTGTTCGTCCGGGCTGGGAGCCGAGGCGGGAGACGCTTCGCCGGCCTCGCCCGCTTCGCCAGCGGCCTGGGCCAAGGTGCCGTCCGGATCGGCGTAGGCGTCGCCTGGCTGCGGGTCGGCGGCTTCCCTGAGAAGGCTGGCCGGGCCAGAGGCGGCGGCCTTGTCCATGTCGGTCACGAGTACGACCTCCGCTCGTCCGGGGGCGGCGTCTGGGCGCCCTTGAATTCGATGGGGATGCCGCCGAGCGGATAGTCCTTCCGCTGCGGGTGGCCCTGCCAATCGTCCGGCATCAAGATGCGGGTCAGGTGGGGGTGGCCGGCGAAACGGATGCCGAACATGTCCCACGTCTCACGTTCGTGCCAATCGGCCATCGGGTAGGTCTTGACGACCGACGGGATGACCGGGTCGGCCTCAGGACAGGTGACTTCAAGGCGGAGGCGGCGATTGTAGGTGATGGACAAGAGGTGGTAAAGGCTGTGGAGTTCGGCGCCCGGCTCGTCGGGATAGTGGACGCCGGAAACCGAGACGCAGTGCTCGAAACGGAGCCAGGCGTCGTCACGGCACTGGGCGACGACGTCAGGCAGAAGGTCGCGGGGGACGTAGACCGTCAACTCGTCCCGGTCCACGCCGAAGCAATCCCCGCCCAAAGCCGGGACCAAGCAGACCAGCCGGTCCGCCACCTCGTCGAACCAGCCGCCCAGAGGCCGGCCAGAGCGAAGGTGGCGGAAAACCGGGCGCTCGACGCCGCCGTAACCGGAGACATCGCCTGGCCCTTCAGACCACAGGCCCTTGCGGGTGGCGACGAGGACCGGCTGGCCCGGCTTGGCCAGGGCCGCAGACTCAGAAGACACGGTCATCGCATAAGGCCCTTCATCTCGCTCACAGCGGGAGCGGCCAACGCCGCCGCCTCAGCCCGCTCCTCCAAGTCTTGGCGGTGACGGCCAATCGGGTCGTGCATGACCGGGCCTTTGCGGAGTTTGAACATGGCGTCGATGAGCATGTCGGGCCGCGGCGGGCAACCGGGGATGTAGATGTCGACGGGGACGATGTGGTCAGCCCCTTGGACGACGGCGTAATTGTTGAAGAGGCCGCCCGACGAGGCGCAGGCCCCCATTGCGATGACCCACTTGGGGTTGGGCATCTGGTCGTAGACCTTGCGGATGATCGGGGCCATCTTCTGGGAGACACGGCCCGAAACGATCATCACATCGGCCTGGCGGGGCGAGGCTCGGAAAACCTCCTGGCCCCAGCGGCCGGCGTCGAAGCGGGGCGTGCCGAAAGCCATCATCTCGATGGCGCAACAGGCCAGGCCCATCGTCGCCGGCCAAAACGACGCTTGGCGCATCCAGCCGAAGACGCCTTCGACCGTCGTCAACAAGATACCTTGGGGAAGTTTGTCCTCGATGCCCATCGCCGCCTCCTTTCAGTCCCAGGTCAGACCGCCGCGGCGGACGACGTAGATGTAGGCGATGAAAACCGTGACGATGAACAACACCATCTCAACGAGGGCGAACAGTCCCATCTGATGGAACGAAACCGCCCAAGGGTAGAGGAAGACGATCTCGATGTCGAAGACGATGAACAACATGGCCGTGATGTAGTACTTGACCGGGATACGGCCGCCGCCGTCGGGCTGCGGCGTCGCCTCGATGCCGCATTCGTAAGCGTCGTGCTTGGCCTTGTTGTAGCGGCGCGGCCCGACAACGGCCGACAAAGCGATGGAGACGGCGAGGAACCCCCCCGCCAAGACCATGAGGCCAATGATCGGAACGTAGATATTCATCGCGCGTCCTTGCCTTTATGGGACCTGCTCCGCCTTGCCTTCGCCAGGGCTCCGCCCCGAGCGCCGGCCGCCTCAGCACTCCGCACTGCCTGCGGGCCGATCCTATCTCGAAACTCCGGCCCGGGCATTTCAGGGCCGGGAAACAGACTGACGGCGGCGGCCCCGCAGGCGGCGGGACAAGGCGTCGAGTTCGGCGGCGGCCATCCGATCGGGCAGGGCGGCCCCGTAGGCGGCGGGACAAGCCACCGCAGCCTTGAGGGGGAGGGCCAGCTGGCTCCTCCCCCTCAAGGCTATTTCCCTGCCTTCGTCAACTCGTCACAGCGCGTAGCGGCCCAACCCGGTCTCGTCTTCCTCACGCCGACGACGCGACAAGACGAGGAGCGCGAGGCCGAGCAAGAGGACAAGACCGGCGGCCGTCGTGAAGCCAGGGCTGACAGCCGAGCCCGTCACCGGAGCCGGCGGCGTGACCTGGAAGTGCCCTATGACCGGACCCGAGATCTCACCGGTCAAGATGACTTCGTGCGGACCTAGTTCAGCGTCGGCCGGGATGACCCACGTGAACACCACCGTGCCGTCGGCTTGGGCGACGCCCTGGCCGATGGCGAAGCACGACGGGGAACACATGACGGCTGTGACCTGCTCACCGGGCTGGAAGTAGGAGCCGGTGGCCGTCTGCTCGTCGCCCGGAGGCAACGACGAGACCTTGACTGCGATGCCGAGGACACGGACCGTCAAGCTGGTCTCATTGCCGGAGGGATCGGTTGCCGTGACCGTGATCTCGTCACCTGGGTGCAACGGCTCAGCCGGTGTGCAAGACCACTTGCCATCAGAGTTGGTCTGGACGCTGCAGAGCAGATTGCCGTCGTCGTCCTTGACCGTCACCGTCGTGTCGGGGTCCGACGTGCCGTGGATGGCATCCGGATCTGACGTGTCGACGGTCGGAGCAGCCGGTGGCGTCGTGTCGCTGGAATCGGCATTGACGTGGACGAACGTGCTGTCGGACACATTGCCGGCGGCGTCCACAGACACCACCTCGATGACCTTCGGGCCCTCCGGCAGCGGCCGCGGCAGCGTGCAGGAGAAGGCGCCGTCGGCGCCGGCCGTCGTCGTGCAGGCATTGCCGTCGCCGGCGTCGGCCATCACGGTCGAACCCGGCTCAGCCGTGCCCTCAACCGTCACCGAAGCGGCTGTGTCAAGGCTCTCGCCCTCAGTCGGACGGGTGACGACCGGAGCGGCCGGCTTGACCGTGTCGACGACAATCGGCTTCTCGACCGGCTCCGAGACGTTGCCCGCCGGGTCTGTCGCCGTCACCTCGATGACAGCCGGGCCCTCCGGCAACGCTGGCAGCGTGCAGGAGAAGTGGCCGTCCGCGCCGGCCGTCGCCGTGCACGTGTTGCCGTCGCCAGCGTCCACAGTCACGGTCGAACCCGGCTCAGCCGTGCCCTCAACCGTCGGAGTAGCCGTGTCCACAGCCTCACCATCAGCCGGACGCGTCACCACCGGAGCATCAGGCGCGACCGTGTCAACAGTGATCGGCACCTCAGTCGTCGGAGACTCATTGCCAGCCGGATCAGTCGCCGTCACCTCAATGACAGCCGGACCATCCGGCAACGGAGCCGGCAGCGTGCAAGAGAAGCTGCCATCAGCCGCCGCCGTCACCGTGCA
>JAIRXC010000111.1 GCA_031268515.1 Propionibacteriaceae bacterium | reverse complement strand
CTTCATAGCGCTAGTCATATTGACATTCCTCGGAATGGGCCTCATATTCTCTTGGACCAACGTCACGATTCTGCTGCTGGTCACTTTTATAGTCGGAGTCGGCGGCGGGCTATACCCTGCCCACAAAGCAGCGTCAATCGATCCTGTGAGACTTTTAAAGTGACCCTAGAACGTGTCTACAGTAATTTTTGCCTGACCCGTGCAGGAATTGACGCAGGGAGATCGCCGGCGCGGTTCGACTCGTGAACCGACCCGGACTCCGCTCCTTCATATTCAACTTATGCTTGTCGGACACGTGCTTCTCAATCCGAGTTGGGGCACAGAACCGCGATTCTGACGGCCGAACTCCGCCGACAAGGTGTGACACTCGATGCTGGTGCTCGACTCAGGCGCTGACGAAGCGGTCTCCCTGTCCAATCCGAACTTCACCGGCTTAATCGTCAAGACCAGACACAAATGTGAAAAGACTTGTCAGGGCCGGATTCGGAAATCCCGTAGAGCCATGCGGTGGCATCTCAGATAGCGGCGCCATCGGGGTTATTGTCTCGAGGTGGCTCCATCGTCTCCGTATCATGGCCAGCCCGGAGGCCGACCCCCACGAGATGTACCTGCGAGCCAACAATACCACCAGTCGGTTGGCCAACCAGACATTTTTCACCAAGATCTACATCACCGAAAACCCGCGCCGATCCGGCCACAACCGCCACACTGTCGCCGCCCAACTCGCTCGCTCATTCGACCAGATCCACGACCGCGCCACCCACCTGGACAGCAGCCGCGCCGACAGCACTCGCCCGCCAGCGCGAAAAAAGCAGACGTGCGGCTCAAAGGCTGGACCTGGCCAAGGTTTGAACCAGACTTCAACGGTGTCCCCGATGGGATTCGAACCCACGCTGGAGCGGGTTTAAGCCGCCTGCCTCTGCCGTTGGGCTACGGGGACGCGTCCTGGAGCAAGCCCAGAGCCGCGCCATCGAGGATATCGGTCTCACAGGCCTCCAAGGGCCGGCCCGCGCGGCGGGTGATTTCCAACGCGATCAACGCCCCCGCGCCGATGACCTCGGCCCGCAGGGGTTGGAGGATCGGATAGAGCCGCATCGTCTCGGCCGTGCTCATCTCCAAGAGACGCTCTGACAAGGCGGCCAGGTCGGCCAAGGCGACCGTGGAACGATGGACGACGGCGGGGTCGTAGACGGTCAAACCAGCGGCCATGGCCGCCACCGAGGTCGCGGTCCCGCCTACGCCGATGCAATGGTCAATGGGGCCGGCCGCGAAGATGCCGGAGGCGTCGATGAGGCTGGCGGCGTAGGCCTGAGCCGCCTTGGTTTCGGCCGCCGTCGGCGGGTCGCCGGCCAAGAAACGCTCGCGCAAACGGACTGAGCCGATGTCGAGGGAACAAGCTTGCTCGACGGCGCCGCTGCGGTCCCCCGTGACAAGCTCCGTCGAACCGCCGCCGATGTCGGAGACGAGGATACGGCCGGGGCCGGCCGGGCCGCCGGCCAAAGCCCCCAGGAAGCTGAGCCGGGCCTCTTCGGCCCCCGAGATGACCTCTGGTTCAAGGCCGAGGCGGCTTTGGACGCCAGCGGAAAAGTCTTCCCGGTTCGACACGTCGCGGGCGGCCGAAGTGGCGAGGAAGCGGACCTTGGCGACCTTGGCGGCGGCAATCTGGGCGGCGTAGCCGTCGAGGGCCGCGAAAGTCCGGGCCAAAGCGTCAGGGTGGAAACGGCGGGCCGCGTCGACGCCTTGGCCGAGCCGGACGTAGGCCAAGTCGCGGCGCAAAGTCCGCAAACCAGATTCGGCCGGGCCGGGTTCGGCGATGAGGAGGCGGATCGTGTTGGTGCCGCAGTCGATGACGGCGACTCTCATGCCAAGTCCTCCCCGCCAGCCTTGCCGCCAGCTTTCTCAGGGCTGCCCGCCTCGCAGGGGTTCAGCCAGAAATGCCCCAGCCAGGCCACAACCTCGTCGCCTAAGGGATTGACGCCTGGGCCGACAGCCAGGGCGTGGGCGGCCAGCGCGTGGAGGCATTTGACCCGTGTTGGCAGGCCGCCAGCGCTGACCTGGCCGAGGGCCGAGGCGTCCTGGTCCAAGGCGGCGGCGACCGCAGCCCGGTCGGCCAAATAAGACTCGTGGGCGAGCCGGTGGCAATAGGCCAAGGCGGGCACATCGTCTAGACGGCGGTTCATCTCCGTCATGCGGCCGGCCGCCTCCATGGCCGAACACAGCTTGACGGCCCGCGGACAAGTCAAGTAGTAAGTTGTCGGAAATGGCGTGCCGTCGGGGAGGATCGGCGCGGTCACGACGACCCCGGGTTTGCCGCAGCGGCAGCGCCAACCGACGGCGACGGCACCGCGGGGAGCGCGGCCGAGCTGGGCCGTCACCGTCGCCAGATCAGCCGCCTCCAAGCCGTCGGCCCTCACCGGGGCGTCTCGGCGGCGCCAGGGGCGAGGGCCGGCCCGTCCTCCACAGCCAGATCAGCCACGTCAGCCGCCTTGAGCGAGGCCCAAACCCGCTCGTACCACGGCTCCTGGGAGGTTTCAGCGGCCGCCGTCTGCTCGGCCGGGCTGGCAACCAGCTGGCCGTCGGCGCCGATGACCTGATAGCCGGTCTCCCCCGGCAGAACCCAACCAAGCCGGGCGCGGGCTTGGGCCCGGACATAATCGGGGTCATCCCAACGGGCGATCTCGTCTTCCAACTCGGCGATAGAGGCCGCCTTGGCGCTCGTCTCCGCCTCCAAAACGGCGATGTCACGCTGCTGGCTGAGATAAGTCCGCAAGGCGTTGGCGTACGACAAGCCGAGGACGGCCAAAACCGCGACAACCGCGATGACCAGACCCGTCCGGCTGCCCTTTCGGCGCCTCAGCCCGTCGGAACCGGGAACTGAGACAGCAGCCGGCGGGCTTGGCAACCGCTGCGCGGCAGCCGGGGCGGGAGTCCGACGGCCGCGCGCCTGCCCCGGCTGCCCCGGCCGCCGGCCGGCCGGCGGCTGCGCTCCTGGACGCCCGCCCGGCATGGAAGCTCAGGCCGCCTTGAAGCGCGGGAAAGCGGCGGCGCCGGCGTACTCCGCCGCCTCATCGAGGTCTTCTTCGATGCGGAGCAGCTGGTTGTACTTGGCGACGCGCTCCGAGCGGGCCGGGGCGCCGGTCTTGATCTGGCCGCAGTTGACAGCCACGGCCAAGTCGGCGATCGTGACGTCTTCGGTCTCGCCCGAGCGGTGGCTCATCATGCAGCGGTAGCCGCTGCGGTGGGCCAGCTCGACGGCGTCGAGGGTTTCAGTCAAGGAGCCGATCTGATTGACCTTGACGAGCAAAGCGTTGGCGGCCTTCGAGTCGATGCCGCGCTGGAGGCGCTTCGGGTTCGTCACGAACAGGTCGTCCCCAACCAACTGGACCTTGTCGCCTAAGAGCGCCGTGATCTTGACCCAGCCATCCCAATCCTCCTCGTTCAGGGGATCTTCGATGGAGACCAGCGGATAGGCGTCGACCCAGGCGGCGTAGATGGCGCTCATCTCGTCGGCGGTCTTCTGGCCGCCTTCGAACTTGTAGGTCCTAGAAGCCTCGTCGTAGAACTCGCTGGCGGCCACGTCAAGGGCCAAGGCGACATCCCGGCCGGGGACAAGCCCGACCGAACCGATGGCCTCGACGATGAGGTCGAGGGCCTCTTGGTTGGAGTCGAGGTTGGGGGCGAAGCCGCCCTCGTCGCCCAGCCCGGTCGACAAGCCGCGCTTCTTGAGGACGGCCTTCAGCGCGTGGTAGACGCGAGCCCCCCACTCGAGGGCCTGGACGAAGGAGTCGGCGCCGATGGGGGCGATCATGAACTCTTGGATGTCGACGTTGGAGTCGGCGTGGGAGCCGCCGTTGAGGATGTTCATCATGGGAACTGGCAAAACGTGGGCGTTGGGGCCGCCGAGGTAGCGGTAGAGAGGCAGCTCGGCCGACTCGGCAGCGGCGTGGGCGACTGCCAGGGAAACGCCGAGGATGGCGTTGGCGCCCAAGTTAGCCTTGTTTTCGGTGCCGTCGAGGTCGATCATGGCCTCGTCGATGACGCGCTGCTCGGAAGCCTCGTAGCCCAGCAGCTCGGGGCCGATCTGCTCAACCACGTTCACCACCGCTGTCAGGACGCCCTTGCCGCCGTAGCGGTCCTGGTCTCCGTCCCGCAGTTCGATGGCCTCGAAAGCCCCCGTCGAAGCGCCCGAGGGGACACCGGCGCGGCCCTGAGAGCCGTCGTCGAGGACCACTTGGACTTCGATGGTGGGATTGCCGCGCGAGTCAAGGATCTCGCGGGCCTCGATGAAGTCGATTGTCGCCACAATGGGCCGCCTTTCCGGTTTGGCTGATGTCGGTAGGCCAGCCTACTCGGCTCCCGCCCT
>JAIRXC010000032.1 GCA_031268515.1 Propionibacteriaceae bacterium | reverse complement strand
TTCCCATCCGCCCACCGTGGCGGCCCCCGCCACGGCTGTGGAGAGGGGTTCGCTACGCGGGCAAAAAACCGTGAGGCACAGGCCCCCGCCACGCGGGCCATAACCATGAGTCTCGTCGGCCTCTGTTCGGATCTGCCTAGTCCCTGCCACAATGTCAAAATGCAAGACGCGGAAGAATCCGTCGTCACCGTGGCCCGCGCCACAGAAGACGGCTATGAGATCGCTTTGCGCCGTCGTCGGCGCTGGTCCGACAACATCGACGAACTCATCATCAATGGTGTTTTCGCCATGGATTCCGCTTCGACTGTTTCCGAGACCGCCTTGGCTGAGGCGGTCGGACCCGCCCCCGGCCGCGTCCTCGTCGGCGGCCTCGGCCTCGGGTTCACCGCCGCCGCCCTGCTTGAGCTAGGGGCCGCCCACCTCGACGTGGTTGAAATCTCCCAGTCTCTCATCGGCTGGGCCAAAGCAGGGCTGGCTGAACCGCTCGGCGCTTTGGCCCGCGACAGCCGGGTCGCCATCTGCCAGGGAGACATCGCCGCTTTCCTGCTGGGCCAGCCCGCCTTGCCTGGGCTGTTCGGCCCCTGGGACGCCATCTGCCTTGACATCGACAACGGCTGCGATTTCCTCATCCACCCTTCCAACGCCCCCCTCTACACAGCCGACGGCATCCGCAGCGCGTTGCGCCACCTTGTCCCCGGCGGCCGGTTGGCGTTGTGGTCGCAGGGAGTCAGCAAAGACTTTTGGTTTGACCTTGTTTCCATAGACCCCCTGGCGACCGAGCGGCTCGTTCCGGTGGACCGCCGCAATCGAAGCATCGATTACGCTATCTATGCTTTAAGCCGGACCGACTGAAAGACCGCTCATGACCGATTCTCAGACCGCCAGCCCCGCCCCCGACTCGCCTAAGGGCGCCGGTCCACGGCCGGACTTCACCCCGCCGGTTTCAGGCGGCTCGCCCGCAACCGGTTCGCAAGGCGGCCTTGGGACTCCGCCCCCTGCCCCTGATCTTTCTGCGCCCAGCGCTTTTCCACCGGCCTCCTACGGCGATGCCCCGTCCGGCGGTTTTAACACCAGCCCCTTCGACCCTTCAGCCCCCGGCCGTCTAGGCGGCGAGGGCGCTAGGGCCGGCTACCAGCCTCCCGCCCCACCGGCTCAGGGTTCGGACCCGTACGCCCAAGCCGCCGGTTCGCACGCCCAAGCCCCTGGCCCGTACGCCCAGGGTTCTGATCCGTATGCCCAAGCCGCTGCTTCCTACGCTCAGGGTTCTGATCCGTACGCGCAAGCCGCTGCTTCCTACGCCCAAGCCTCAGGTCCGTACGCCCAAGCCCCTGATCCGTATGCCCAAGCCTCCAGCGCCTACGCCCAAGGCTCTGGCCCGTACGCTCAAGGCCCTGCTCCGTACGGCCAAAGCGCCGGAGCCGCCTGGCCGTCCTACCCAACTTCCGTCCCCGCCTACCAACCCCAACCCTCGGCTCCCGCCTATCAGGGGTATCCAGGCGCCGCCTGGCCGCCCCAGGACCCCTACCGGGGCGCTCTTTACCCGCCGGCGGTCTTCTACGGCCCTGCGCCGATCGCCCGTCCCCGGCCCCGGGTCGGCCTCTGGCAGGCCTACCGGCTGCTGTGGAAAAACGGCCTCAACTTCAGCGGCCGGGCTTCCCGCAGCGAATACTGGTTCGCCGCTCTCGCCAACATGATCGTCGGTTCCGCCCTTGCCTTCGTCATAGCCCTGGCAGCGGTCGTGTCTTTCGGCGGCTATAGGGGCTATTACAACGACGGAGCGTTGTTTGCCGCCGCTGCCTTGGGCGTCCTCGCCTACTGCCTTCTGCTTATCGTGCCAGCCATCGCCTTGGCCGTCCGCCGCCTCCACGACGCCAACTTGTCCGGTTCCTTCTTCCTCTTGAATTGCATCCCCACCGTCGGCCCCGTCATCGGCATCGTCTTGTGCTGCCAACCCTCCGATCCCGCCGGCGCGCAATATGACAACCCCAATCAGTTGCCGCACGAGAATTAAATGGGAAGATGGCGTTTCGCGAGCTTTCCATTTAGCCGGCTGGCAAGGCGCCGTTTGGCATCAGCGCTGGGGTCTCGTCAGCGGCCGAAACGGCGCTCGCGCTCGCTGTAGGAGCGGAGGGCGCGGAGGAAATCGACCCGGCGGAAATCGGGCCACAGAGCCTCGCAGAAATAGAACTCCGAGTGGGCCGACTGCCACATGAGGAATCCCGACAAGCGTTGTTCGCCTGAGGTGCGGATGATGAGGTCGGGGTCGGGTTGGCCGGCCGTGTAGAGGTGGTCCGCGATCTGGTCGATTTCCAAGGTCTCGGCCAACTCGGCCAGCGTCGTGCCCTTGGCGGCCTCGTCGGCGAGGAGCGAACGGAAAGCGTCGCGCAACTCATGGCGGCCGCCGTAGGAGACGGCGACGTTGACATGGAGGCCGTCGCAGCCGGCGGTCGCGTCGGCGGCCCGGCGCAGGTTCGCCGCTGCGGCGGCGGGCAGGAGGTCGAGGGCCCCGACGACCTGGATACGCCAGCGGCCGGGCCGGGCGAGGTTTTCGACCAGGCGGACGATGATGTCGAGGAGGGGCAGGACTTCGGCGTCGGCCGCGCGGTCGAGGTTGTCGGTCGAGAGGACCCACAAGGTGACGACCTGAAGGCCGATCTCATCACACCAGCGGACGAAATCTTCGAGTCGCCGCGCTCCCGCTTCGTAGCCGGCGGCGAGGGTCCCGTCCGGCGCGTTGGCCCGGGCCCAGCGCCGATTGCCGTCGGCCAAGACAGCGACGTGCCGAGGCAGCCGGGAACGGTCGATCTCGTCGAGGAGGCGGCGTTCGTAGGCGCCGTAGAGGAGGCCGGAAGGGCGTAGCCAACTGCGCGATCCGCCCGCCGCCGCCGTCGCCACGATCCTCAGCTTAGGCCACCGCCGCCTCCGTCCGCCGCCGCCGACGGGCTAGCCGAGACGCCCTAGGCGCCGCTGTGGCGGCCGCCGCCTAGGCGGTTCGCCGGCGGTTTAGCTGTCCCGGCGTGTTCGCCACAGCCTAATTGCCAAAGTGGCTGGTTACCCTGTGGTAACCTCGCCAGAAGACAGCGAGGAGTCCCATGCCCAGCCAAACTATTTCAAGTGAGCCAGCTGTCGAAGCCGGACCGCCCGCCGCTGAAAAACCGCGCTTGCGTGGCTGGTTCCACCTGGGAGCGGCCCCGCTCCTCTTGGCCGCCAACATCGTCTTCCTCGTCCTCGTCAAAGGGACGGCAGCCCACGCCGCCATGGCGGTCTACCTCGTGGCTTCCCTGCTCTTGTTCGGCAACTCTGCCACCTACCACATCGGCCACTGGTCGCCCCGCGTCCACGCTGTGTTGCGGCGGATCGACCATTCGAACATCTACCTTTTCATCGCCGGCACCTACACGCCCTTGGCCGTCTTCCTCTTAGACGGTTCCTCGCGGGCCGTGCTGCTCGTCGTCGTCTGGGCCGCCGCTGTCGTCGGGGTCGTCTTCCGCGTCCTTTGGCTGGGAGCGCCGCGTTGGCTCTACGTCTGCCTCTACATCGCCATGGGCTGGGCGGCTCTTTGGTGGCTGCCTCAGTTCTGGACGACGGGCGGCCCGGCTGTCGTGTGGCTCATCATCGCCGGCGGCCTCGTCTATTCCGTCGGCGCGCTCATTTACGCCGGCCGCTGGCCGAACCCGGCGCCTCGGTGGTTCGGTTTCCACGAGATTTTCCACGTCTGCACAGTCCTGGCCGCCGCCTGCCATTTCACCGCCATCGCCTTGGCCGCCGCCGCTGCGTGGTGAGCGCTTGGCCGCTTCCCGCTCGCCCTCGGCGAGGCCAAGCTTCTTGTCAACACAATGTTTGAGAAGGCGCGGGCAGTTCAGCGGCCGTTGGTCAGTGATGAACCGGCTTGCCGAAGTTGTCGCTAGCCCAATCGATGAAGCGAACGATCCAGCCTTTTTCGTGCGCGGCCCAGCGTTTCGCGGTTGATGACTGCGGGAACAGCGTCCAGTTGAGAGCCGGGGTGTGGAGGCACAGGTCGGCGCCTTGTTCGTCGGAGAATATCCGCCACTGGAGTCCCAGCTTGGCGCGCAGATGTTCGCCGACGGCGATGGCTGTCAGGTTGACCACGTCATTGCTGATCGCAGCGGGCTGGGCGCCGTCTTCGACCGCCGTCAACATCGTGTCAAACCAGGCTTCGATGGATTTCGGATCGGCAATGTCAACCCCGAGCGACTGCGCCCGGGCTGTCAGCTCTGCGATCCAACCGATCTCGCCTTCGGACAGGGGATGCCATTCAACCTGGCTGTTCACGTCAGCAAGTCTGACACGCCGGATTCCGCATCCAGGCAAGGCGGACGCGATTCATGATCTTGGCTGCCACCCGTCTTCGACTGTTGCGAGTCCGACTGGCCCGACCGTCCGCCAGCGCTTCTGTCGCAAGATCAGCCGGCTTTGCAGGACCGGTCAGCGCAGCCAGGACGCCGGGCCTGGCCCAGAAATCACTTCATCCAAAGGATGGGGCCCGCTTCGCCCGCAATGTTTTGGCTGACGTTCCGGGAGTCACCTGGCCTGAACCCCGGCGATGAGGAGCGCGATCAGCCGGGCCGCCTGTCCACGCTGATCGGGCTCGCCGGCCATGTAGGCGATGCCGCCGAGTTGCGCGAGCACGTCCGCGGGGTCGACGTCTTCGCGGAAGTCCCCTTCGGCGGCGCCGGCGTCCAAGAGGGTCCGCACCGCCTCGGTGAGGCGGCCCAGGGTCTCCTCGTAGAGCGGCGAGCCGGTGGTCATCATGGCCTGGAGCGTGTCGACCATGCCGTGTTTGGCCGTCATGTATTCAAGAAATCGCATCATCCACTCGGCTGTCGCCGCGGCCGCCGGCGCCGCCCCGGCGAGGTCCAAGGCGGCGTCGCAGATCTTCGCGAGTTCGTTGCGGAAGGTCGCCTCGATGAGTTCCTCGCGGGTCGCGAAGTGGCGGTACAAGGTCGCGATGCCGACGCCGGCTTCCCGCGCGATCTGGTTCAAGGAGGCAGCCGCGCCGTCGCGCGCGAACACCCGGGCCGCCGCGACGAGCAGTCTTTGGCGGTTTCGCCGCTTATCCGCCCGGGGGCGGTCAGGGGCCGTCTCCATTTGCCCTCCTTGTGCCGGTTGAAAAACGGAGCGCTATCCGTTAGATTGAAACGGAGTTCATTCCGTTTTTGATCATAGCGCGCCGGGCGCTGTGAGTCCGGCAAACAAGAAGGAGCGCGCATGAGCATCCACACCGCCATCACTCCAGAAGAGACGGCCGACCGGCTCGCGATCCGGGAATTGATCGACGCCTACGCGCATTGCGCGGATTGTCGCCTGCCCGAACAGCAAGCCGACCTCTTCGCGCCCGGCGCCCGCACACTCGTCTACAGGGGCGAGCCCGGCGAACCGGTCCAGGTCCTGACGACCCGCGAGCAACACGTCGAAGGTTTCTCGGGCCTGTCGCAATACGCCGCCACGACGCACTTCAACGGCCAATTCACCGTTGCCCTCGACGGCGACAATGCCACCGGCGAAGGCTATTGCCTCGCCCACCACCTCCTTGAGGCGGAAACCGGCCGTACGCTCATCTTGATGTCCATCCGTTACGAGGACAGCTACGTCAAGCAAAGCGGCGCCTGGCTCTTCGCCGAGCGCAAGCTTGTCATCACCTGGACCGACAGCCGGCCCTCCCGGCCCTAACCCGGCTCGCCGGGCGGGACCGCCATGGTCTCGCCTCCTTCGAGGACGAGGCCGTAGGTTCGCACGCCACTGGTTGGGTTGGCACAACAGAATTTGAACCTGTGACTTGCTCGTTGTAGGGGAGCTGCTCTGCCAACTGAGCTACGCGCCCGCGACGGTCAGGCGGCGCCTCGCGTTCGCCCTGGACCAGCCGGTAGCGGCGCATGCCTGGTCCGGTATCAGGCCCTTCGTCTTCTTGTCGGCCTTGGCGTAGGCGACGGTGTGCTTCTTGGTGATCTCGGCCCTGGACCTCATCGACAGCTCGTTCCGCATCGTTGGACAGTGAACGGCCCGCCGCCGGTCCCGCCGCCCTCACGCGAGCAAAACAAGTTGAGGTAATGACTCGCGTTGCGCGAGCGCTTCTGATGATTGCCGAGGTGCTGAACAGTTTTCCACGACAAAGAGAGTCACTCATAACTCGGCCCGTCGAGGCAGGCAGCGGTCGCCTGGTTAAGATGACCCATTAATCAGCGAAGCTGACCATAGAGAAGTGCTGGGCGTATTGTGAATGACATTCAAAGTTGGCTATCATCTGACAATGAAGCTATGTGCGGTAACCGCATTAGAAGGTTGACGGTGGTTAGACGTGGGTTGGCTGCGGTCGCCTTAGGCCTCCTCTTGGCCGGCTGCGCCCCCAGCCAACCAGAGCTGCCCAGCTTCACTGCCCCCGTCACGACGGCCAGCTCCAGCGGTGTCAGTTTGGAGGCCCGCGCCGGGGACCTCTACGGCTGTTTGCGCCAGGCGGGCCTGCCCGCCGTGCTTCAGAACGGTCCTACCGGCCGGCCCACTCTCGTTCGTTTCGATGAGTCAGTTCCCGCCGTTTGGATTCTGCCGTCGGGCGATAATGAAGCCACTGCGGCGATTTCGAGCGCCGACCGGAGGACTCTCCTGGCTGAGCGGCCGACCATTGACAATGGGCCCTTCCTTTTTATTGATGGACGCGATGAGACTGAGACTTGGACGCGCTGCCTCGACTCCAGCGGCTTCGACGACCGGTTGGTCTGGGACACCCCGGAAATACGAGCGGAGGAGAAGGCCTTCGAGGCTCGGAGTGTCGAGGCCTCCAACGTTTGGGCGCGCTGCGCCCGCGAGAACGGCTTCCCCGGCGTCATCGACGCCCAGCC
>JAIRXC010000154.1 GCA_031268515.1 Propionibacteriaceae bacterium | reverse complement strand
GGGTGGACTGGGTCGCCAAAGTGGCCTCTAGGTAGGCCTCGCGGGCCGTTAGAACGCGATTTTGCTCACGCAGGCCGGAAAGGGTGAAAGCCTGTTCTTGGAGGGTGGTCTGGAGGACGAGGTAGCCGACCATGCCGCCCAAAAGGAGGACGAAGACGAGGGCGGCCGACGGCGCCCCGCCGAAGCGGCGCCCCTGTGACGGCAAGCCACGCAGGGAAGGGGCCGGCATGGCCGGCCGCACGGACGATTCGGCCGATTGAGGCTGAAAAGCCTGAGAGGCGCTCATCTGACGTTTCCTTCCTGGATTCTCTCGGCGGCCCGCAAGCGAGCCGATGCGGAACGGGGATTGGCGGCTGTCTCATCTGGGCCGGGGCGCTCGGCGCCGGCGGCAAGCAGTCGGAAAGCGGCGGCCAAGGCGGTCGGCACCTCAACCAAACCGGGCGGCACGCGGTCCCGGCTGGCGGCCGCCAAACTCCGTTTGACAATGCGATCTTCGCCAGAGTGGTAGCTGAGGACGGCGATCCGCCCCCCAACCCGGAGGGCGGCCAAGGCGGCGGGCAAAGCGGCGGCCAAGGCGGCCGCTTCGTCGTTCACCTCGATCCGCAGAGCCTGAAAGACACGTTTGGCAGGGTGGCCGCCGCCGGCGAAGCGGCGGGCGGCGGGCAAGGCGGCTTCGATGACCGCGACGAGGCGGGCCGAACTCGTGAAAGGGGTTTCCTCGCGGGCGGCCGCGACAGCGGCGGCGATCCGGTCCGCGCAACGCTCATCGCCGTAGAGGCGGAAGATCCGAGCCAGCTTTTCGACTGGGTAGGAATTGACAATGTCAGCCGCTGTGAGGCCGCCGTCCGGACCGCCCATCCGCATGTCGAGGGGAGCGTCTTGGGCGTACGCGAAACCGCGGACGGGATCGTCTATCTGGAGCGATGACAGCCCAAGGTCGAAGAGGACGGCGTCGGCTCGGCCGAGACTGCGGTCGGCCAAGAGGCGGGGCAGAGCGTCGTAGCGGGCCTGGGCGAATTCCGCCCTCCCTCCGAAAGCGGCGAGGCGGGCCGCGGCCAAGGCCAAGGCCTCGGGGTCGCGGTCGATCCCGAGCAGACGAGCCTCGGGACAGCGGTCCAAGACCGCCTCGGCGTGGCCGCCCAAGCCGACCGTCGCGTCGACGAAGAGAGCTCCCGGCCGGGTGAGAGCCGGGGCCAAGAGGCCGACGACGCGCTCGCGCAAAACCGGCTCGTGCCGAGCCGCCGCCGTCGCTGTCATCGGAATCTGCTTTCGCCTAGGGGTTTGGGAGATGACGTGTGTGCCAAGGGAAGGGGGTTTGGGATCCGCGCCACGGGGTTTCGGCCTGTGGGGCTTTGGGCGCCACCTGGGACAGGGGAAGGGCCCCAGGGTGCGCGCCCGACAGGCCGAAGCCGCGGGGCGCGGACAAGAGCTCACCCGTCAGTCGCGATGAGCCCATCGAAGTCAGCGAATTCTTCATCGAGCTGGGCTTCGCGGTCCGCCCAGTTCGCCGGGTTCCACACCTCCAATCGATTGCCGCCGCCGATGACGATGACTTCACGGTCGACACGCGCCCAGTCGCGTTGCTGAGGCGTCAAGGTGATGCGGCCTTGGCCGTCGGGTTCGACGTCTTCGGCCCGGGCGTTCATCCAGCGTTGGTAGTCGCGGACCTGGCGCAAGGTCGCGGGGGCCTCCATGAAGCGCCGCATCTGGGCCTCGAAGACCTCCCGGCCGTAGACGCCAAGGCAGTGCTCTGGCTCGCAGACGACGGTGACCTCGAAGCCCAACTCCTTGCGATACCGGACGGGGACAGTGAGGCGGTTCTTCTCATCGAGCTTGGGCGTCGCCCGGCCCTTGAGCATGAGTCCTCACCCCCTTGGCCTCGCGCGGTCTTAGTTTCCCCCACCATACCCCACTAATCTCATCAAAATCCCCATCAAGCCCCACTTCGAATCATAATTCTCCCCCACGTGTCCCCTGACTGCCTGGTGAAGCTGTCCACTGCCGCCATGGCACGTCCATCCCGTCCCCTCCGAACGCAAAGCGGGGCAGCGGGATTGCCCAGGAAATCGAGGGGCGGTCCAGAGTCCTCTCCCAACGCAAGGCGGGACGGCGTCAGTCCGCAGTGGCTGCGCTCATTGCTCCCCAGTCCCCTTCGAACACAAGGCAGGACGACGGCGACGGCCGTGTTGGCGAGAAACAGAAGGAAGGACCGCCGACAAGCTCAGCCACCGGACTTGTGAAAATCTTCATTTCTAACGGACACGCCGCCGCGCGGACTCCGGCCCCGACGGAGTTGGCGAGGAGATGTAAAAACAATGTTTCGTAGCCTGCTAGGGCGGTCCGAAAGCGGGAAGCGCGGCGGACCGGCGAAAACTCAACTAGCCGAAGCCGGGGCGCGTAAAACAGGCCAAGGGACGGTCCAGGCGCGGCTCGACGGCCGGAGCCCAGCTGGGACTTGACGGCCAATACGCCGACGCGACGGCAGGGCGAAAGCAGAGGAGAAGACCCACGGAGGCGCGGCGCGGCCGCGGCAGACGGCAAAAAGGAACGAGAGGGCGGCAAACCTTAAGGATTCGCCTCAAAGGGGACTCGGCGGACTGGCGGACGCCTCCACCGGCGCGAGCGTAAACAAACCACATAGAAACAAGTTGTGTAGAAATACGTGATTGTGTGAGGCGGCGGCCGCGCTGTCGACACGCCCCCTCGGCGTAAACAAAAAACTGACTGTTTTGCTTTGCCCGGCCGGACCGCGGGATCAGTCGCGGCCTTGGCGCTCCTGCCAGCGCCGTTCCAAGCGGGTCATGAAATCAGGCGTCGGGGGCGGCGACGGCTGGCGGCGGCCGGAACCCGGGTTCGGTTCTGGTTTGGCCTGCCAGGCGGTCAGGAGAAAGACGGTGGCGGCCAGCATGACGACGAAACCAGCGACGGCGATGGCGATTCCAACCGTCCGCCCGATCATCATTCCCATGACGAGGCAGACGACGCCGGCCAAAGCGCCGACGACGCTGAAGGTGGCGCGGCGGGGATGGAGGCGGCGGACCGGCGGACCGCTGGCTAACTTCTGAGCCAGCTTGGGGTCTTCGGCGGCCAGACTAGATTCCAATTGAGCCAACAGCTCTTGCTCGGCTTTGGATAAGGCCATGACGCCTCCCTTCGCTCTGCGCCCCCGTGGCCGACGCTGGCTTAAGTGTAGTCGCCCCCGCCACAGGCCACTACCGAACCCCGCGGAGTGTCCGCGCCTCAGGCCGCGGCAAGCGATGGCGACGGGGGCGAGGTTTTCCCTGCCCGTGTCCGCACACGGCGGCGTAGGCGAGACCGGCCGAGAAGGAAACCCGGCCCAGCTGTCGGCTCTTTGACAATTAAAATGTTCCAGATTATTCACAGTGGCAAGCCGGCGCCGCCGCCTGGCCCGGCCGCCGCCGGCCGCCAGGCTCCCGGCTGGCCGACGTCGACGGTGACGAGGCGCTGAGTCGGGCGCGTCAGGCAGACGTACAAAGTCCGTTCTCGGCCCGAAGACTCAGCCACGATGCGGTCAGGGTCGGCCACCACGACGGCGTCGTATTCCAAACCCTTGACGGTTATGGGATCCATCACAACGACCCGGTTGGCGTCGAGAGAGCGCTCCGCCAGGGCCCGCAGCAGCGCCTCGGACCAAAACTCAGGCGTGACGAGGCCGACCGTGCCGGCGACCCGCCCGAGCAGGCGCGCGACCGCCGTCGCCACAGTCTCGGCCATTTGGTCCGGCGGGGCGACAAGCAACTCCGGCTCGATCCCTGTGCGGCGGACAGCCGCCGGCAAGTCGGCCTGCGGGAAGCTGCGGCTGATGACCTGGGCCGCCAGGTCGAAAACCTCCGCTGGGGAACGGTAGTTGGTTGAGAG
>JAIRXC010000100.1 GCA_031268515.1 Propionibacteriaceae bacterium | reverse complement strand
AATGTCCTACAGCAGGCGCCGGCCATTGTCGCCCAGCTGTCCAGTCAGCTCACCCAGATGATCAACGACATCTTCATCGCGGATCTGGTGGCCGACCTCCTCGACCGGGACTACGCGATCAATTACACTCGCCCGCTGCCGTATTCCTTCGCCTACGCTTTCGACACGCCGCTGCGCAACGGCCAATCTGATGTCGTCAGCTTGGCGACGGCGCTGCCAGGGTCTTGGCTGGACGCCGTCACCCAAGCTCAGCAGTTGACGGGCCGCCCCCTCAGCCAGCTGACCTGGCGTGACTTCACCTCCCCCGCCGTCCAGGCGGCCGTGGCCGGCACGTCCCTCGAAGACGAGTTGAACGGCCTTGCCATAGGTGAAATCGTTTGGCAACGGATGCAAGCGCAATACGGCGCCGGTCTCCAAGACGCCGCCCGGGCCGCCTATTCCCACTTCCTCCAGGAGCTGGACGTCGTGCTGCAGAAAATGAGCGGCGGCGCCGAAGACCCCGACCTGGGCTTGTGGATCAATAAGACTTTCTATTCGGTGTTGCCCGGCACTCCGGTCGGAAACTATGCCCTCGACGCCATCGGGGCCGATGGCATGTCGCGTCTCGGCCGCGGCGTCACCCTTGTGACCGGGAAACTCGGCACGGCCTGGAAGACCGCCGTCTTGAACCAGGGCAGCGTGACTGGTTCCTCTCAGACTTCCTTTAGCGCCGGCTCCATCAGCCACCTCGTCGCCACGGGCGTGACGACGACGCCGACTGCCCTGTCCGTAGAACAGGCTTCATTGTCATTGGCCGACGGTGAATCGGCCCGTTTGGCCCCCGTCCTGGCCGGAGCCGAGCAACTCGGCCAGTCAGCTTCTGTGGCGTATTCCTTCGAGTCGGCTAATCCGGCTGTCGCGGCCGTCAACGAAGACGGACAGGTTGTGGCTGTGGCCGGCGGCTCGACGACGATCCACATCAGCGCCAAGGTGTCATGCGGCTCGGAGACGTTGGACCTTGCCGTCGACGTCCCGGTTTTGGTCGTCTCGCCTGACCAGGTCAGTTTGTCGTTTAGCGCAGCCTCGGGCACGGTCGGCACACCGGTCACGGCCACCTTGACAGCCAAGAACGGGTCCGGCCAAGCCCTCTCCCTGACTTCGTCCCAGATTGCCTTCGGGAGCGATCCGACTGGTTTGACAGCCGCTGGCTGGACCGCTGTGGCGGGTCAGGCCGGCGTCTGGCGAGCCCAGATTTCGGCCGCCGCCGCCGGCTCTTACACAGCCACGGTGACCTTGCCGGGGACCTCCGGGCCGGTCAGCGCCGCGGCCGCCATCGACTTCAGCGCCCCCTGGGTCGAGCCGGGATACTGCGCCTTCTACGTGAAGACGACCAATTCCATGAACGATGCCCTCAAAAAGACCGGCAGCGGCACTCTGGCCTCAAAGGTTGCCGCCTTCCGCCAAGCCGCCGGTTACGCCACCGCTTTGGGGACCAACGGCGCGCCGGCCGGGATGGCCGAGCAGGCTGCCATCTTGGCAAACTACTGGAACCTGATCGCACAGCTCACCGAAGACGGCGACAATAACGCTCTTGCGGCGGCGACAAAGATCGGCGGGAAAGAGCAGTCAAAGGCCGCCGCCGCCACAAACGCCATAGTGGCTCTCAAGGCCGCTTACTGCACGGCGCCGACCGCGGCCCCGACAACCGCCGCGCCGAGTCCGACCAAGACGGCTAGCGCGACACCGACGGCAGCTGCCTCTCCGACCGCTTCGGCTTCGCCTACGGCGGTCCCCAGCCCGACGCCGCTGACGCCGTCAGCGCCGGTCATTTCAGCTCCGGCCAACCGCACCGCGACAAACCAAGCTAAGTTGGCCGTGTCGGGGCGGGGGACCCCGGGCTACACGGTGACGGTCCTGGACGAAACGGACGCGGTGGTTTGCGCGGCGGTGGTTGGAAGTTCGGGTGAGTGGGACTGCACGGCGACGGCGGCCTTGTCCGATGGCGATCACACCTTGGCGGCCTTCCAATCTGGCGAGGGCACGGCCCAATCGCCCGTCAGCTCTGTGGCGGTGTCGGTGGACACAGTCCCGCCGACCCTCTCTGTGAGTTTGCAGGTCCAGGCGCCGGGCACGGCCCGGGTCGTGTTTGCTGGGGTTGCCGAG
This sequence comes from Propionibacteriaceae bacterium, assembly GCA_031268515.1. Taxonomy (GTDB): domain Bacteria; phylum Actinomycetota; class Actinomycetes; order Propionibacteriales; family Propionibacteriaceae; genus WQYJ01. The sequence continues at coordinate 845 of JAIRXC010000100.1, read as the reverse complement.
GACGGCGCCGAGGTGACAGTCAGCCTCGCCGGCGTCAAAGTCTGTCAGACAACGTCCTACTTGGGCTATTGGTATTGCGAGTCAGACGATTCCCTGCCCGACGGCAATCAAACCTTCGAGGTTCAGGCGGTTGACGCGGCTGGCAACGTGTCGGAGTCGAGCTCTGTCACTGTCGCTGTGGACACGACGCCGCCGGACCCGGTCGTGGTGGTGGACCCAGCCGCCGGGGCCGAAGTGTCCTTGACCCCCACGGTGTCAGGCACGGCCGAAGACGGGTCGGCCGTCGTGGTGGAAGCCGGTGACAAGTCCTGCGAAGTCGTGACAGCCGACGGCTTGTGGTCCTGCGTCTTGCCGTTGCTGCCCGAGGGTCCGGTCGTCATCAAGGTGACCGCCGTTGACGCCATGGGTAACCGCTCGGTCCCGACCGAGGTCGCTGTCACAGTGACCAGCCAACCATCCCCGACGCCGTCCGCAGAGCCGAGTGTTGAGCCTTCAGTTGAACCGTCGTCGGAGCCGTCTGCAGAGCCGAGTGTCGAGCCTTCGGTTGAACCGTCTGTGGAGCCTTCGAGCGAGCCTTCGGTTGAACCGTCTGTGGAGCCTTCAACTGAACCGTCGGTTGAGCCGAGTGTCGAGCCGTCTTTGGAGCCTTCGGTCGAACCGTCGTCGGAGCCTTCTGTTGGGCCGTCTGTGGAGCCTTCAACTGAACCGTCGGTTGGCCCGTCTACGGAGCCTTCGGTTGGGCCGTCGGTGTCTCCGTCGGTTGGGTTGGGTTTCTGTGATGTGTTTGTTGGGTTTGATGGTCAGTTTGGTGTGGTGTTGGATCGGTTGCAGGCGTCTGGTGATGA
>JAIRXC010000076.1 GCA_031268515.1 Propionibacteriaceae bacterium | reverse complement strand
AGATCAAGCGAATCGAACACAGACACATCGGGGTGAAGCTGGCTGCGTTGGCCCATGATGAAACCGATTCGGCGCAGGAAGTCGTAGGACCGCTCGTGGGGTGTGAAGCCGAAAACGTCAACCGTCCCAGAGGTGGGCGTGAGGAGCCCCGAAACACACTTCAGAGTCGTCGTCTTGCCAGAACCATTGGGGCCGAGGACGCCGAGAATCTCACCCGGAGCGGCCTCAAACGTGACATCCCGGATCGCGTCAATCATCTTGTGCTTGCGCCTGGCCAGGCCCTTGACCGTGGCGCGGAGGCCGACTGTGCGCTCGGCAACGCGAAACGAACGCGACACAGCGTCTAGACGGACGACGGCAGCCATGGCGTTTCTCCCCGATAGATCTTTCTCCAGCAAAGGCAGTCCGCCCCAGCTGAAAGTTTATCCCGCTCTCCGCCGTCACCGCTTAGCGCAGCGCGTTTACCACAAGGCCTATAGGCCGAGTTTTTGGACGATATAAGTCGCTGTGGCGAGATCTAGCTTCTTCTCGCTTTTCTTCAACATCCGAATCGCTGTGAAAATGTCACTCGGGCGCTGCTCAGCAAGCAGATCTTTCGCCCAAGAGAGGGCCGCCTCCATGGGAGCAGCCAACCCGGGAAAAGCTGTCACAACGCCACGCTCAGCGGTCGCCCGGATCATGCGGTTCAGCATCTCGCCCCCTTCCGTCCGTACGCCAAATTAAGCGAACATGCTATTCAGATAAACCCACACGACTACATCGAAACTTTATTCGCATACGAAGCCGCCGTCAACCCCTCGACCCGCCTCACGCTCTTTGAGCGCGGCTGTCAAGCTGTCGCCGCGCAGGTTTTGCCCGCGTAACCCCTGGCGCGAAGCGAGCTTGCCTGAATCAGCGGTTAGAACCGCCGTAAAACATTCATTTTCAAGCCAGCGGAGCGGGGATAAGGCGGTCAAGTCGATCCAAAACATAGTCCGGACGCTGGTCCGACGGCAAACAGCGCACCTCGGCCGCCGTCGTCTCCCCCGTCAAAACCAGCGCCGTCGCCATCCCCGCCGCCTTGCCCATCGCGATGTCGGTGCGCAGCCGATCCCCCACCATGACGGTCTCAGACCGCGGAGCCGCCAACTCCAAGGTTTCCAACATGAGAGGGTCCGGTTTGCCGAAGCTGTGACGGCAACGTTGGCCCGTGCAAGCTTCGATGGCCGCCGTCACCGCCGCGCAGTCGGGTTCGCCGCGGCCGCCTGGGAAAGGGCAATAGGCGTCTGGGTTGGTTTGGACGAGGAAAGCCCGGCGCTGCTGCCAGATGGCGTCAAAGGCGATCTGGAGTTTGCGGTAGTCGAAACCCCGGTCGTAGCTCGCGATGACGACATCGATCTCGGCTGGGTCCTCGCTCAGGCGAAAACCCGCCTCTCGCAGCGCCGTGACGAGCGGGGCCTCAGCGATCGGGAACAAGACCGCCTGGGGACAATGAAGGGTCAGCCAGCGGACCGTCGTGACAACCGTGTTGACGATGTCCTGAGGCGGCGTAGGCAGGCCGAGGCCGGCCAGCTTGGCCGCGTACGCTGCCGGTGTTTTCGTCGGGTTGTTCGACAGATAGCGGATCTCGGCTCCGGCCCGCCTGAGTCCGGCGATGGCCCTCCCCGCCCCGGGCAGGAGGCTGTCGCCGAGATAGACGGTGCCGTCGAGGTCGAAGACATAGGCCCGGGCCAGCGCGGCCGGATAACGCAGGACGGCCGCCTCGCCGCCGGTTCCTTGCCCGCCGCGGTCCACCGTGCGCTCTAACGCCGGGCTTTGCGGCGGCTTGACAGCGCCCGCTGGACATCGCGCTCGGCGTCCCGGGCCGCCAAAGCCTGCCGCTTGTCGTATTCCCGTTTGCCTGTCGCCACGGCGATCTCGACCTTGGCGTAGCCGTCGGAGAAATAAACCGACAGCGGAATAATGGTTTTGCCAGCGACGGCCCCTTCGCGGGACAACTTGGCGATCTCCCGCTTGTGCAACAACAACTTACGGGTGCGGCGGGGAGCGTGGTTCGTCCAAGTGCCAAAATCGTATTCCGGGATGTGGGCGCCGCGCAGCCAGACCTCGCCGTCGTCAACCGTCACGTAGGCGTCCGTCAACGAAGCCCGCCCCGCCCGCAAGGACTTCACCTCAGTGCCCGTGAGGACGACACCGGCTTCGAAGACATCGTGGAGGCTGAAGTCATGCCGGGCTTTCTTGTTTTGGGCCACGAGTTTGCGGCCCTGCTCCTTTGGCATCTGTCCTCCTTCGGCTGGGTCCGGCAGTCTATCGCCCCAGGCCGCGGCGGCCATCCTCGCGCTGACCCGCCAGGGGTCTGGGTCCTCTCCTATCGCCCCAGGCCGCGGCGGCCATCCTCCCGCGGCGAACTCCCGGCGCCGACGCGCCAAGCCAGCCAGCTCAGACCGCTGCGCGGGGCCCAAGCACGCCCCGCTTACGGCCGCGATATCCAGCTGAGCTGGCGGGGTTCAGCTGATGTAGGGCCAAGCGTTGGTCAAGGAGCCGTTGACCCAGAGGATGAAGTGGAGATGGCAGCCAGTCGAATAACCGGTCGTGCCGACGTAGCCGATGACTTGGCCTTGGCTGACCCACTGGCCAGGTGAGGCCGCGAAGCCTGACATGTGGTTGTACGAGGTCACAAGGTGCTGGCCGTTGACGTAACCGTGGTCGACGAAGATGCGATTGCCGTAACCAGAGTTGTAATAGGCCTGGGTCACGGTGCCCGCCGCGGCGGCCCGGATCGGCGTGCCGCAACCGGCTCCCAGGTCTGTGCCGTCGTGGAGTTCGGAGCGCCCGGAGATCGGGTTGATGCGATAGCCGAAGGGGCTCGTCAAGAAGGCTCCCGGAACTGGGTTGGCCAAACCGCTGGAGCTGACGGCGCCGGCCGCAGGGTACTGGGCGCCGCCGTTGTTGTTGGCCGCCGCCCGCCTGGCCTCTTCGGCCTGGCGAGCCTCCTCGGCCTTGCGGGCTTCTTCGGCCCGGCGGGCGATCTCGGCGTTGACCCGGTCGCGTTCGGCCTCCAATTCGGCCAGCCGTTGCTGGCTGGCCTCCAACTCCGTCTGGGCTTGCGCCTTGGCCGCCACCTCTTCGGCCAAGGCCGCGTCTAAGGCGTCCTTGGCGGTCTGGGCCGCCTGTTCCTTGGCCTCGGTGTCAGCCACCTGGGCGGCGGCGGCCTGTTTGGCCAAGTCGGCTTTAGCTTGGGCGACCGCCGTGTTTTGGCGGGACACAGCCAAGGAACGCTGGATCTCTTCCAGGCGGTCCAAACTGGCCTGCCGGACCGCGACGGCGTTCTCGGCCCACTGCAGCCGGTTCGACAGGTCGGCCGTCGAATTGGCGGGGTTGAGGACGGTGGCGAACGAAACGAGGTCGCTGTTTTGCTGGAAGGCGGCCCGGGCGGTCTCGCTTAGCTGGTCGCGTTCCTTTTGGACGCCGATACGGCCATTGTTTTCTTGGGCGGCGGCGGCGTGGTAGGCGGCTTGGGCGTCCGTCAACTCGGCGGCTTTCTTGGCGTCTAACGCGCGGGCTTCAGCGAGGTCGGCTTGAGCTTGGTCAAGGACGCCTTGGGCTTCGGACACGAGAGCGGCGGCGGTCTCGACCCGCGCGGCCGCGGCCTCAAATTGGGCCGAGGCGCCGTCCAGGCTGGTTTGGGCCTCAGACACCTGGCCGGCCAATGCGGCTTTCTGGTCTTCCAGGTCGTCGGCGGCGGCGGGCGCCGCCAAGCCCAACCCGGCGACGAGGCCGAGGATGAGCGGCGCCGCCCATACGATGGCGGGCCGTCGGATCGGAGCGCTTGTCGCTGCCATGGTTCTCCTTTACGCCGGGGAAGGTCGGGTCAAACTCGAAGGTACCTCCGCGCTGAGACCAGCGTGGGGAGGACAGACAGCACGATAGCCACGGCGAAGACCACCGCGATGGTCAAACCCGTTTCCGGCCAGCCGATCCAGCGCAGACCTTTGAGGGAGGCTTGAGCGTTGCGGATGATGATGAGCCAGACGCCGGCGGCCAGGCTGACGCCGGCCAGCAAGGCGCCGGCGATCGCCGCCACGAGGGATTCCAGCAGGAACGGGACCATGATGTAGAAGTTGCTCGCGCCGACCAGCCGCATGATCCCGATCTCCTTGCCGCGGGTGAAGGTGGCCATGCGGATGGTGTTGGAGATCTGGAGGGCCGCCGCCAAGAGAAGGAGGACGCTAAGGCCGATCGTGCCCCACTGGAGGGCGCTGAGCCAGCGGAAGATGGGGTCGAGGTAGGTGTGGAGGTCTTGGACGTTTTGGACGCCTGGCAGGTTCTGGACCTGGGAGACGAGGCCTTGGTAATAGTTGGGGTCCTTGAGCTTGACCCGGAATGATTCTTGCATCTGGTCGACCGTCATGGCCTCCGCCGTGGGCGAGTTGGCGAAGACCTCCTGGAACTGGGCGAAGGCTTGTTCCTTGGTCTCGAAATAGACCTCGTCCACCTCGGGGTTGGCCTTGATCGTCTCCTCGACAAGGGCTTTCTCCGACTCCGTGACATCTTGGCCGGGGTCGCAGTTGTCGCCCTGCGTCACCTTTGTGCACAGGAAAACGGAGATCTCGATTTTGTCGTACCACTCCCCTTTGAAGCGGTCGACCTGCTGGGCGGCGATGAGGCCGGCGCCGAACAAGGACAGCGAGACCCACATCGTGACGACGACGGCAAGGGTCATGCCGATGTTGCGGCGCAACCCCGAAATAGTCTCCGACAGCGTGTGGCGCATCTTTCCTCCCTGCCTGAGGGCCGGCTTAGGCCCGGGCCCCGTAGATGCCGCGAACCTGGTCGCGGACCATGTGGCCATCTTCCAATTCGATGACGCGTTTGCGCATCTGGTCGACCATGGCCCAGTCGTGCGTCGCCATGACAACCGTCGTATCGGCTCGGTTGATGCGGTCGAGCAGCTTCATGATGCCGACCGATGTTTCTGGGTCGAGGTTGCCGGTCGGCTCGTCGGCCAAGATGATCTTGGGCCGGTTGACGAAGGCGCGGGCAATGGCGACGCGCTGCTGCTCGCCGCCGGACAACTCGTCGGGCCGGCGGTCGGATTTGTCGCCTAGGCCGACCAGCTCCAAGGTCTCAGGGACGACCCGCCGAATGTGCGACTTGGCTTTGCCGATGACCTGGAGGGCGAAGGCGACGTTTTCGAAGACGGTTTTGCCGGGGAGGAGGCGGAAATCTTGGGAGACCATGCCGATCTCGCGGCGCAACGCGGGGATCTTGCGCTCGGGCAGCTCTGAGAGGTTCTTCCCGGCCACGAAAACCCGCCCGGCCGTGGACCGGAACTCCCGCAAGACCAAGCGTAGAAAAGTTGACTTGCCAGAACCGGAGCCGCCTACGAGAAAGACGAACTCGCCCTTGGCGATCTCGACGTTGATGTTGGCGAGGGCGGCGCGCTTCTGTCCGTCGTAGATCCGAGAGACGTCTTCGAATTTGATCACGGCCTCACCTGAAAACTTAATTGAAAGCTGAGAAATCCTCAGCCTTTCGAGACATTACCACGGCCTCGCAAACCGGAGCCACGCTGGAGGATAACCCGGCCCGCCGGGCCCGACTAGACGGCGCGCCCGGCGACGGCCAGGCCGACGGCGAAAACGAGGTGAAACCCACACTCCCCCAGGAACGGTCCGCGCCGCCTTGCCGAAGCGGCGCCCGGCCGGGGCCAGGGTTTTGCGCCCAAGCTCTGGCCTCGTCCTTTTCCGAAACGCCGCTCGGACGGAGCCTAGGCCGGCGGCGCCTTAGGCGGCGTTGCTTTGCTGGCGGCGCCAGCGGATGCCCGCGTCGATGAAGCCGTCGAGGTCGCCGTCGAAGACCGCCGCCGGGTTGCCCACCTCGTAGTCGGTCCGAAGATCTTTGACCATTTGATAGGGGTGGAGGACGTAGCTGCGCATCTGGGAGCCCCAGGAGTTGCCGCCGTCGCCCTTCAACTGGCGCAGTTCGGCTTCTTTCTCCTGACGCGCCCGCTCCATCAGCCGGGCCTGCAACACCCGCAGGGCGGCCGCTTTGTTCTGGAGCTGAGACTTCTCGTTTTGGCAGGTCACGACGATGCCGGTGGGCAGGTGGGTGATGCGGACGGCCGAGTCGGTCGTGTTGACGGATTGCCCGCCGGGGCCGGACGAGCGGAAGACGTCGACCCGGATGTCCGCTTCGGGGACGTCGATGTGGTCGGCTTCCTCGGTCACAGGCAGCACCTCGACCCCCGCGAAGGAGGTCTGGCGGCGGCCTTGGTTGTCGAAGGGCGAGATGCGGACGAGCCGGTGCGTGCCCTGTTCGACGGACAAGGAGCCGTAGGCGAAGGGGGCCTTGACCGTGAAGGTGGCCGATTTCAAGCCAGCCTCCTCGGCGTACGAGGTGTCCATGACATCCACCGCGTAGCCATGGCGGTCGGCCCAGCGCAAATACATCCGGAACAGCATCTCCGCGAAATCCGCCGCGTCCACGCCGCCAGCCTCGGACCGGATCGTCACGAGGGCGTCACGGTCGTCATAGTCGCCTGACAGCAGCGTGCGGATTTCCAACGCCTCGACTTCGGGGCGAGCCGCGGCAAGGCCCTGCCCGGCTTCGGCCACAGCCTCCGGATCGTCCTCTTCGACGGCCAGGTCGAGGAGGACGCCGACATCGTCGAGCCGTTGGCGCAATGAGGCCACGCGGTCGACTTCGGCTTGGAGACGTGACAGTTTCGACGTCACAGCCTGGGCGTGTTCTTGGTCGTCCCACAGGCCGGGAGCCGCCGCTTGGCTTTCCAAAACGGCGATGGCTTCGCGTTGGCCGGGCAGGTCGATGACGGCCTCGATCGACGCCATCGTTTGGGCGAGCTGGCCGAGCGCCTCGCGAAGTTCCTCAGGGGTTGCCACAAGGGCCGATCCTACCTGGCTCCGGGAGGCGCCGCTGGCGCCGCCGCCGTGGCAGAATACGCGGGTGCACGTCCATAATTTTGCCGCCGGACCGGCGATGTTGCCTGCAGACGTCCTAGAGCAAGCCCAGAAGGAGCTGACCGACTGGCAAGGCCTGGGCATGTCCGTCATGGAAACAACCCACCGGGGCAAAGCTTTCATCGCCTGCGCCGACCACGCCGAGCAAGCCCTGCGCTCGACCCTTGAAATCCCCGACGGCTACCGCGTCCTCTTCTTGCAGGGCGGCGCGACCGGCCAGTTCGCGGCGGTGCCCATGAACCTGACGGCTCCAGGCGACCTCGTCGCCTACCTCAACACGGGCCAGTGGTCGTCCAAGGCCGTCAAGGCGGCCAAGGCCCAAGACGCCGTCGTCGAGGTGCTGGCCGACGAGGCGGCCTCCGGCTACACGACAACGCCGGCAGCTGGTTCGTACGAGGTCCCCGCCGCCGCCCGCTACCTCCACTACACCCCCAACGAGACCATCGGCGGAGTCGAATTCGGCTATGTGCCGGAAACCGGCCCGGTCCCCCTTGTCGCCGACATGAGTTCGACCATCTTGTCGCGGCCCATCGACGTCAGCCGCTTCGGCCTCATCTACGCCGGCGCCCAGAAAAACATGGGTCCGGCGGGCCTCGTCGTCGTCATCGTCCGCGACGACCTTGTCGGGCGGGCGCGGCCGACCACCCCGGCCATCTTCGACTACGCCGCCATGGCCCAAGCTGACTCCATGGTCAACACGCCGCCGACCTTCGCCATCTACCTGCTCGGCTTGACCCTCGACTGGATCGGGCGGACCGGCGGCTTGACGGCGATGGCGGAGCGCAACGAAGCCAAAGCGAC
>JAIRXC010000029.1 GCA_031268515.1 Propionibacteriaceae bacterium | reverse complement strand
GAACTCCTACAACCTGCGCAAACAAGCTTGACAGCCGGCCTGGGCCGGGGAAGCGACCCGGCCCAGGCGGCTCTGCCAGACGCCCAATCCCCATCGCCTGAAAACTGACATCGTCCGGCCACCAGGCTTAGAACCCAAGGAAATAAACATGACATTTCAACTGATTGACAACCCGCCGGAAGCTTCGGCGACAGATTTCGAGGCCTACCCCGCCTACAGCCTCGGCCCTGGCCACGGTCCCAGCGCGCCGGAGCGGGCGGGAAAGGGCCGGTCGGCCGGCGTGTTCGCCTTCACGGCCGACGGCACCCCGATCCGCCCGCCTTATCCCTTCCAGGGCCGGATCGACCCGGCCGGCCCTTTCCCGCCCGCCCCGGACCGCTACGTCCTCTACGTCAGCTACGCCTGCCCCTGGGCCCACCGGCAATTGATCGTGCGTGAACTGAAGGGTTTGCAAGATGTCATCGGATTGGCCGTGGTCGATCCGGTGCGGGATTCCCGCGGCTGGGCCTTCCGCTCTGGCCCCGACCTCACGCGCGACTCCTACAACGGTTTCGAGTTCCTACGCCAAGCCTACGACGCCACCGAGCCTGGTTATCCCGGCCACATTTCGGTTCCGGTCCTCTGGGACACGGAGACGAAACGCATCGTCTCGAACAATTTCCCGGACATTTCCCTCGACCTCGGCAGCCAATTCAACCAGTGGGCCGCCAATCCGGGCCTCGACCTTTATCCGGCCGCCCTGCGAGACGAGATCGACGAGTTGAACCAGCTCGTCTACGACACCGTCAACAACGGCGTCTACAAAGCCGGTTTGGCTCAAACCCAAGTCGCCTACGAAAAGGCCGCGCGGGCCGTTTTCGACACGCTCGACCGCTTGGAGGCCCGTCTGGCCGACCGCGTCTATCTGTTCGGCGACGACTTGACCGAAGCCGACATCCGCCTCTGGGTGACGCTGGCCCGGTTCGACGCGGTCTACGTCACCCATTTCAAGACCAACCTGCGCCGCCTGGCCGACTATGACAACTTGTGGGATTACGCCCGCTACCTTTGGCAACAACCAGCTTTCGGCTCAACCACGAAATTCGACCACATCAAACGGCACTATTTCATCACCCACGACCATCTGAATCCGCGTCGCATCGTCCCCATCGGCTTCGAATCGGCTTGGTCCGCCCCGACGCGACGCGGCGCCTGACAAGGAGAACCATGACCGAAAACACACTTGCTGTGACCGCCGGAACGGTTGTCGTCGGGCCGGCCGCCGCCGAAGAGCTAGCCGTGATCGGGGACGTCCTAGAGCGCGCCTACGACACCTCGTATGGCATCGACGACGCCTATCGGAATGAATTGCGCCATCTGGAAAGCAAACTCGGCCAGGTGGAGTTTTGGGTCGCGAAGATCGACGGCCGTATCGTCGGGGCGCTTTTCACCCCGGCTCCGGACCGGCCCCAGCATTATGTGATCGACCCGCCGGCCCCCGAAATCGGTTTTCGCATGCTTGGGATCGACCCGGCCGTCCGCGGCCAAGGAGCAGCCCGCGCCCTCGTGGGCCAGGTCATCGCCTTGGCCCGGGCACGGGGGTTGAGCCGGGTGGCGCTCTACACCGGCGCCCACATGACGCAAGCCCAGGGCTTCTACGACCGCCTCGGTTTTCAGCGGGAACCTTGGCGCGACAGCGCGGTTCCCGGCGGCGGCCACCTTCTCTACGCCTACGCTCTCGACCTCGCCTCCGACGCCGCCGACCGTCTTGCCGCCGCCATTTGACCCTGTCAGCACGGCCAAACCCCTATTACAACAACAACCGCCAACTAAGACATCTAAGACAATTCGCAGCCGACTAGCTGCTCTTTCGAAAGGCAATCTCATGACCATCAGCCCCGAACTCGAGGCCGAACTCTCAGCCCGCCCTGCCCCCGTCCCGTTGAGCGAGCGCAACCCCGTCGGGCCGGAGAGCACCGGCGACGGCGCCTTCGCCCGACAACGCAACTGGTTCAACACCCGTTTTGGTCCCGGTCCCTTCGACGCCCCGGTCGAGCCGGGCCGCTATTTCATCTTGGGTTCGCTGGGTTGCGGCTGGGCCCGTCGCCAGCACATCATCTTGCGGCTGCTCGGTTTGTCCGAAGCCGTCCCCTTCTATTTCTTGAACGGGCGGGACGCCGACGGCTGGCTCATCGTCAAACACGGCAACGACATCAAGGAACGTTTTGGGTTCAGCCACCTGAACGACTTCTACCGCCTGACCGACCCGGCCTTCCAAGGCCGCGGCACGTCGCCCACCGTCATCGACTCCCGCACGGGCCGCGTCGTCAGCAACAACTATCACCTGTTGCCGCATGATTGGGAGACGGCCTGGGCGCCTTTCCACGCCCTCGGCGCCCCCGACCTTTACCCAGAACCACTGCGGCCGGCGATCAACCTGCTCAACCAGCAGCTCTTCGACGATGTCAACAACGGCACCTACAAGGTGATCTTCGCCGGCAACCAGGCCGCCGCCCGGGCTGCCTTCGACATCTTCTACGCCCGGCTGGCCGACTATGACTTCCGGCTGGCCAGCCGCCGTTACCTGTTCGGCCCCCAGTTGACCGATTCTGACATCCGGTTGTTCCAGACCCTGTCGAGTTTCGAACGCAGCTACCGGCCGGCGCTGGCCAGCCGTTTCGGCGAAGCGGAGACCCGGCCGATCGCTGATTTCCCCAACCTTTGGGGTTACGCCCGTGACCTCTTCCAGCAGGGTTTGGCCGATGAAATCGAGCAGTATTTCCTCGGTTTGCGGCCCGGTCCCAGCGGCGCCTACGCCGGCGGCGGTTTCGTGCCGGAAGGCTACGTTTTGCGGCCGGCCGCCGAGTCGCTGGCCGATTGGCTGGCCCCCCACGACCGCGCCGGCTTGACCGGTTCCGTCCTCTCTTCGGGCCCTGGCGCCGGCGGTTCCGCCGAACGCTGGACGCTGCGCTAAGGCGACGCCATGGCCGGTTTCAGTTTCGCTCCCGTCGCCGCCAGCCGGGCGCTCGACCAGACCCTGCCGGCCGCGCCGGCCAGGGTGCTGCGAGCCGACCGGCTCTTCACCGGCGCTTCACCTCAGACCGTGCCCCAAGGCGCCGTCGCCATCGCCGACGGTTTCGTCGTCTGGTCCGGGCCGGCCGCCGCTTTGCCGGCGGAGTACGCCGGTTGGCTGACCGACGACTACGGCGACGCCACCTTGCTACCCGGTTTGGTCGAGACGCACGCCCATTTGGCCGCGTACGAGAAAGCCGTCCAGCCCGACGTGCCCGCGCCGGAGACCCACAAGGTCGCTTGGGAAACGCTCAGCTCGGTCAAGATCGCCCGCCAATTGGCTTCGCTCGGCGTCACGGCCGTGCAGTCTTTGGGGGCGGCCGACTACACCGATGTCGCCTTGCGGGAAGCGATCCGGGCCGGCCTTGTGCCAGGACCTCGCCTCGTCGCCGCCGGGCCGGCCGTCACTTTGACGGCCGGCCACGGCTGGCGGGGCGGAGCCGCCGCCGATTCGATCCCCGAGTTGCTGCGCCAGGTCCGCTTCCACCACCAGGCGGGGGCTGATCTGGTCAAGGTCATGGCGACCGGCGGTTTCATGTCGCATTCGACCGCGCCTTGGAACGCCCAGTTCACCTTGGCGGAACTGTTGGCCATCGCCGACGACGCCCACCGCCTGGGCCACCACGCAGCTGTCCACGCCCACGGCACGGAAGGCATCCGGCGGGCGGTCCGGGCGGGTTTCGATTTCATCGCCCATTGTTCTTTCGTCGACGCCGACGGGCGGACGGCTTTCGACCCCCAGTTGGCCGACGAGATCGCCCAGCGCGGCGTCTTCGTCGACTCGTCGGCAGTGCCAGCTTTCCCGGTTGTCCCCGGCCAGCCGGCCGCCGCCTTGGCCAAGCAGTTGTATGACCACGGGGTTTTGCTTGTCATCGGCCATGACATCGGGGCGGTCACGTCGGCCGCCGCCTACCGCCACGGCTTGAGCCGGCTGGCCGAAGCCGGCTTGCCGACGGCCGAAATCCTCCTCGCCGCCACCTCCCGCGGCGCGGCGGCTGTCGGCCTAAGCGGCGTCGTCGGCGTGCTGGAACCGGGTTACCAAGCCGACCTCATCGTCGTCGGCGGCAACCCCCTGGCTAATTTGGCCGCCCTGGACGACATCCGCGAGGTGGTCATCGGCGGCCGCCGCTTCGACCGTGAAACCGTCCCGCCCTGGACACCCCCCGTAGGCAATGCTGGTTCCCCAGAGGTGGCCAGGCAAGCCTGGCTCGACCGCCAGAGCCGGTAGGGCGCCCACCCGCTCTTCCGGGCCTGAATCATCAGGCGGCGGCTCGCTCGGTCGAAGCGGTCGCGCGTTCATTCGGGCTTGGTCCAGCGGATCAAGTCACGGTAGTACAGGCCGCGGCGGACGTGGCAGCCGGGCAGCATCGCCTTGACTGTGCGGCGCAGCTCGGCGTGCGTCTGGGTTGGGCGGGCGGTTCGCATGGCGGGGTCTTGGCTCTCGCCTTTGAGCAGCCCCATGAGCCGGGCGAGCGGCCAAGTCAGCATGTCTAGGAGCCAGTCGCCGAGCCTGCCGTTCGCGGCCAACGCCACGATTCGCAGCTCTCCACCTGGCTGCAGCAGGCCTTTGGCCTTGTCCAGGGCCGACTTTGCCTCCATGTGGTGGAGGGAAGCGACGAAGCAGATCAAGTGGAACCTCTTTCCAGCGAAGTCGTGGGCGAGGAAGTCTCCTTTGACGACGGAGGCGTTGACCGCCGCGACGGTCCTAGGCCACGCCTTTTTGACGGCCGCCGGGGCCGAGTCGATGCCGATGATGTTGCAGCAGAAAGGCGCGAGCGCAGCCAACAAAGACCCGTCGCCACAGCCCACATCGAGAACGGCAGGCTGACGGGCTAAGGCGGCCTTAGCGACCCATGGGTAGTAGGCGCTGTTGTGGTTCCAACTGAACCTTTCCGTCTGTCGGCTGCCTCTCCGGGCAGGGCGGAACGCCAGCGAGAACGCGCGGCGGCCCCTGGCCGTTGCCATGAGCCGCCACCAGGCATTCGTAAGCCGCTGCCACTGGACCGGGGCGGGCAGCTGAGCGCTGGCCCAGACCATGGCCTCTGACACAGACCCGAAGCTGATGGAGTCCGGCCAGACGCTGTCCGTACGTCCAGTAGGCCGGAAGCTGACGTAGTAGAGCAGCCCCGAGGGGCCAGGCGCATGCGGCGTTTCATCCGGCTCGAGTATGTCTTCGGCCTCGGCAAGGCCGTACCAGAAGTCATATTCCAACCCGATGATGTCAACCGGCCTCCACGCGCAGCCGCCATACAGCCAGCGTCCCCGTCTTATGATTTTCACCAGTTTATTGTCGCCCAACCGGCCGCCGTTGCTGTGCTCCCACGCTGACCGCGAAGCGCTACCACACGTTTGGCAACCTGAAGCCTTGCCATTGTCGGTGTGGCTGCAACTCGATCACTGAGCAGGGCAGGCATTGACGCGTCTGCTGCGATTAGGTACTGGCCAACGCCGCAAAGCGCGTATGGCCAGCCGCCACGCCAGCGGCAACAAGGTCTGCCTCGACGTGCGGGCTCCAAACCGCCACGTAACCGCTGCCCTCCGCGGCAAGCAGGATCAAGGTCCGGTTAACGGGCTTGGCCAGCACGTTCGCGTCCAGGAAGACGCTAACGTGGTTCTTAGAGGCTTATTCATAATTGCGCGTCTCCCACGAGTAGCTCCGCTGGAAGCGCGGCGCCTCCATGAGGTGGTCTGCGAGGATATGGCCCAATTGGTCATGCCCGAACTGAGTGGCGTCAGGCATGTTGGCCGCTCCTTCCCGGACCAGTATTTAGTGGTGTCGCTTAGCGCCACGTTCGCTGCGATGCCGGCGTGTCCAGACCTCTCGTGGACCCGCGCAGAGGACGAACTGCCGCATGTGACTCAGAGAACCATTTGGGGCGGCTAGAAGGGGAGCATGGAGAGCATTTTCTACCACCTGGTCTCTGCGGCGGCCAGCCGGACAGCGATCTGGCGGAAGGAACTTTCAGCGGCGAATTGATTCGGATGCCACGCGGCTTGCGAAAGACAGGGCCAGGCTTATGATCGATGTGCCTTCCGTCAGACTCGAATAGCGGCCGCCGCCCCCAGATTCTCTGCTTGAAACCACCACCGCCGTGCCGGTGTACAGGCGTTCTTGCATCAGCTTGCGGCACAAGATGCCGTGTAGCGTTCCAGGTACGAGGCTTCTTGGAACTCCGGAAATGCGCTGAAGTTCGCCAAAGTGATCGGCTTCCCCGGCTTGCGGGACGCGGAGCAGTCCTCAACCAGTACCAGCCAGCCGAGGAACGGCGGTCGCGGGTCTCCGAAAGCGCCTTCTCGGTGCGCCGTCCAGAAATCTGTCGCTGCCCCGATCGCCTCCTCCGCTCGGTTGTTAAAGTTGTTGCCGAAAGATGGCCCCATCTGGCTCTTGAACTCGACGGCCGCGATCAGCCGGCCTTCGTGGATGACAACCAGGTCCCATGTCTTGGTGAGACGGAAATAGCCTGGCAATGTCACAAGAGCCTTCTTGATGTGGACTGCCGCGCCGGGTAATCCATTGGCCATGGCGAGCTCGGCGAACAGATCGGCGAAGCCATCCATGTTGCGACCGGCCGTAACGGCAGCCCTTTCGCCTTGGTCAGATGCGCCACGCTCCGACTGACGCTGCACGGCGAGTCCTCGGCTCTCCCAGAAATGCTGCACCGCCAACTCCGCGTACGGCTCAAACAGCGACATCTCTAGGCTCACTTGGGTCCCTCGCCTTCCATGAAGTCGAGCGAGCCTCGGTCAAGGCCGTAGATCCGTTCAAGCGCCGTAGACCCCACTTTGGCCCCGGCCGCTCCCGCCTCGGACAGCAAGAGCCGGTCGGCCGGAGTGAGCGTGGTCCACGCAGGCACCCGTATGCGGCGGAGGTATTGGGCCTGGAAGCGCAGATAACCACCGCCAATCCTCACTGCATAAGCCTCCACGAATAGCTTCGCGATCCCGGACCGCAGCACAGCCTGGAGCGCGCGCAAGTCCCATTCGGCGGCAGTGATAAAATATATGTTGTGGTGCGGATACAACCCGCCTGGATCGTAGGCGATGGAGTCTCCGTCGCCCCGGATGTCCGGCACCAGCAACTTCGGCTCCCATGTCAGCGAAGGAGTGATCCGATCGATGGTCTTGTACCACAGCCGACCGGCGTCCCGCCGGGCTGTATGGCGCCGGGCGAGTTGCTCGCGATGTGGCTCAAGCGCCGCAGCAAGACGAGGGTACGCGGCTAGGTCCACCAGGCCTCCCGAACTGGCCCACGGGTTCAACACACCCCTACCGGTCCACGACAACTCGCCCCGCACCACGTCCTTGTTGACCGCCAACGGCAACCGCCGTGACTCTTCCACGTTGAGTTCCGCGAACGGCCGCACGAACACTCCGTCCGCACCGGTCGCCACACCAATCCCCACCCTGCATCCCGCCTGCTCCAAGGTTTCGCAGCGGCGCTCCAGTTCACCGATGGCGTCCACGTGCCGGTCGCCGCGCAGCAGCCACGGCCCGGATCCCTGGCCAGGGTGCACGACGCTCACGACCTGCGCCTCACGGGCAACTGATACTGCTCCAGCGAATTGCCGCTCAAGCTCACGCAGGTGTACGGCATCGGCGGACTCGGCCCTGGCGGCCAGCACGGCGCCTTGCTCGCCACGCGAGATGACAGTGACCGACGTGTACGCGCCCACCTCCGACTCAAAGGCGTCCACTCCGTACATGTCCACATAACTACGCAACGCAAACCGGTTGGAAACCAAACGGCGCAGCTCCCGTCCGTAATCGTTCTTGGTCCAAGCGTCCGAGCAGATGAAACACAATCGACCACCCTGCGCCAACAGGCCAAGGGACCGCTCGAAAAAAGCCACATACAGATCCGCTCGGCCCACCATGGTCGAATACGACGCGCGATACCTGGACAGCAGGACACTGTCCAGGTTCTCCTGGCGGACGTACGGCGGATTGCCAACGACCACATCGAACTGCCCGTCGAGCCCACCGTCCAAGAAGTCCTCGTTGACCAGCCAAGAGCGGGCGATCCGCTGCGCCGACAACTCGGGCAGACCTTCAGCCAACAGAAGGGCGGTAAGCTCCGCTCGAAACGTCTCGAATGTCGACCGGTCCACCTCCACCGCGCGGATCGCTGGATCCAAGACCGAATCACCGCCGACGCGGCCGCCGACCCGCCATGCCTCGACCAGGCGCTTCGCTGCCGCGCTCACGAACCGCCCCCCGCCAAACGACGGCTCCAGCAGCCTCAGAGCGCAAAGGTCCTGATCAGCCGTGTAACCGGCCAGGTCCAGCATGAAGTCGACCACCGCATCCCGCGTGAACACTGCCCCGCGCGCCTTGGCCTCATCCGCCATGCTGACTGCGGACACAGCACCAGAGGTGGCCGAGAACAGCGCCGGCTGGATCGACATGGGGACCAGGCTAGCCGTGTGGACTGACAATGAACGGGAGGCAGCGCTGCGCCCGTCTGCTTCAGTCGCTCGATGCCAGCCGTCTAGCAGCACGCGGAGATGCACCGGAGATGAAGGCCGCACCAGGGTCTCCACCCGGCCGCAACCCTTACACGACTATCGATCACAGATCGATTCCACACGTCTGTCAACTTGAGTGGAAGAGGGTCGACTATCGCCGAAAAGGCGACAACGGCACTGGCGGCCAGCCCTCGCACTGATGCATCTGACACAATAGATCATGGTCTAATAGTGGCGCGAGTTGCAAGACGCGTGGCCCTGAATTGGGGGACTGAACAGTCTGCTTGGGGTGGCAGATGCTGTCGGCGCGTTTTAGCGGAATGAGGTCGTCGCCGCTTCTCAAGCCAGGCCATACGGCCGTGTGCCTGGTTGTCATCGATGACGGATGAGTCTTGTTTCAGTCAAGGATTCTGGAATTATTGTTTGGCGCTGGTCGGTTGGAGTAGGCGTATGGCGTCTGGGTCGTCGGGCGCCGTCTGTGCTAGGCGTTCCGCGTGCCAGCGGGCTTCCTTTGGCCTGTCATGGCGCAGCAGCAATTCGGCCAAGTCGCGGTCCATGGCGGAGCCGCGTTCCAGAGCCTGCGGATATTGGCTGCGGTAACGCTTCCAGATGTCGTATTGGGTGAGGAGGATCGTGTCTTCGTCGCAGGTCAATTGCGCCGCTGATTGGCCGCCGGGTTCGCAGATGACCCGGTATTCGGCCAGTGTCCGGGCGTTCTCCACGCTGTGATGGCCGTTGGCTAAGAACCGCCACAGGAGTTCGGTGTCGTCGCAGAGGCGGAAGTTTTCGTCGAAGCGGAGTTCACGCAGCACGGGGGTTCGGAACACGCTGAAACTGGGGAGCAGGTAGGAAATTTTGCACATGTCCTCGATGGTGTGCGGGAACACCCATTGAGGTCGCTCGAACAGCAGGTAGGGTTTGCCGCTAGGAGTGTTGCATAAGCCATTGTCAAGGACCATGTCAGCTTCAGGATTTTCTTGCAGCACTTTAAGTTGGCTTGCGAGGTGCTCGGGTCGCCAAAGGTCGTCGCTGTCCAACAAGGCGAGATATGGTCCGACGGCGGCGTCGAGGCCGGTGTTGCGGGCGGCGGGCGGGCCGCCGTTGGGCCGGCGAACAATCCGCAGCCGAGGATCGTGTCCGAAGCGCCGTGTCAGCTCGTCGGCTGTGCCGTCAGCAGATCCGTCATCGACGACGATCACCTCGATCTCTTCGACGCTCTGGCTCAGAGCGGACTCGACCGCGTCAGGGACAATCAAGCGGCGGTTATGGGTGGTGATGACGACTGAAGCGCGCATCCGCGGTCTTGCCTCTTTCCGAATAGGAAAGCGCCCCGACAAGGGCGGGACTTCAAAGACAGATCCTAGTTGGGAAAAGGGCTGCCGGATTTCAGGCCGTGGCCGACAGGGCAGATGGAGTAAAGATAAATTAAAGTATGAACGGCAGACGCCGTGGGCGGTGAGATGAACCCCGCCCACGGCGTCTGCTTGCTCTGTCAGCGGCCCGAGGCGGCGTTGTCGAGGTTGAAGGAATTGCGCAGTTTGGTCGGCCGCATGAAGACGACGCAGATGATCGACAAGGCGCAAACGGCGGCGGCGATGAGGAAGAGCAAACCGATGGCGTCGCCGTAGGAAGAACGGACAGCGGCGGCCACCGGGGCGGGCAGCCGGCTGAGGTCAAGCGACAAGGAATCTGAAGCGTTGCTGGCGGGGCTGGCCGGCAATTGGAGGCTGGCCAGCCGGGTGCGGGTCAACGTGGTCACCTGGTTGGCGTAGACGGTGCCAAGAATCTGAATGCCGATTGTGCCGCCGAGGGAGCGGAAGAAGGTGACGGCGGCGCTGGCGGCTCCGACGTCGCGTACCGAAACATTGTTTTGGACCGCCAGGACGAGGTTTTGCATCGTCATGCCAAGGCCGAGGCCGGCGACCGCGCTGTAGAGGCCGATCAGCCACAGCGGCGTGCTGTGCCCGATCGTCGCCATGAGGCCGAAACCAACCGTCAAGATGATCGCGCCGGCCAGGACAAAGGGTTTCCACTGGCCGAGGCGGGAAACCCAGCGGCCGATGAAAACCGACGAGATGAGGACCCCGGCCATCATGGGGACCATCATCAAGCCGGCTGTGGTGGGACTGTAGCCACGGGCGATTTGGTAATACTGGCCGAGGAAGACCGAAGAGCCGAACATGCCAATGCCGACGGCGATGGAAGCCAAGATGGCAAGAGCGGTCGTGCGCTGGCAGATGATCGGCAGCGGCAGGATCGGCTGGGCCGCCTTGGCTTCGACCAGGATGAAGAGGACGGTGGCGATCACGGTCGTGCCGAGCATGACGGCGGTCTGCCAGGAGGCGTAGGGGAAGGATTTGTCGGCGAAGCTCAACCAGATCAGGAGGTCGGAGACGGCCACGGTGACGAGGCTGGCGCCAAGCCAATCGACCTTGGCCGGGCCGCGGCGCAGCGTCGGCGTTTGCAGCCGCAACTGGAGGATGGCCATGGCGATGAGCGCGAAGGGGACGGCAGACCAGAAGCACCAACGCCAGCCGAGCCAGCTCTGGTCGACGATGAAACCGCCGACCAGCGGGCCGACGACGGTGGCGATGGCGACTGTGGCGCCGGTGTAGGCCATGTAGCGGCCGCGCTGGCGAGGCGGGATGACCGAGCCCATGATCGCTTGGACGAGCGCCATCATGGCCCCCAGGCCGATGCCTTGGAAGGCCCGGGCGGCGATGAGGAAGTCGGTTGAGCCGGCGGCCCCGGCGGCGGCCGAGCCGACGATGAAAACGCCAAGACCGATCAGAAGGAGATTCTTCTTGTTGTAGAGGTCGGCCAGTTTGCCCCAGATGGGCGTCGAGGCGGTCGAAGAAAGAAGGGTCGCCGTGACAATCCAAGTGTATTGGGATTGGGTTGAGCCGAGTTTGGCCGTGATGACGGGCAAGGCGTTGCCGACGATGGTGCCGGCGACGTTGGACACGAACATGGCGACGAGCAGCCCAGACAGGATTTGGAGGATCTGGCGGTGTGTGTAGGAGGGGGGCGCCGCCGCCGTGCCCGCCGCCTGGTCCGGGTCGGGCACGGCGTTTGAGGGAAGCGAAGTGGTCATGAGTTTGGGCTGCCTTTGCGGAATTGGGCGCGAGGCCCTGGGAAATTCGGTCAGAACGGAGGCGGAGGGGCAAACCGGCGGTACGGAGGCCGGCCGCTGCCCTACGACGGCGGGGTTTCGGCCAAAGCCGGCGGCGTTTGGGCTGGAGGATGACTGGTTGCCGTCGACCCGCTATCGGCCGCCGCTTGGGCGTTCGCCTTCAGGAGGTCGGCCCACGCCGTGCTGAGTGTCTTGAGGACGGTGGCGGCCGAGGTCAGACGGGCGGGTTCGACGTCCGCGAGGAGCCGCTCGAACCACGCGCGCCGCCGGCGGGAGATGTCAGACCAGGCGGCAGCCCCCTTGTCCGTCAAGCTGACGAGGCAAGCGCGGCCGTCTTTAGGGTCGCGCTCCCGGGCGATCAGACCGTTTTCGATCAGCGCTCCCACCTGGCGGGAGACGACCGACAGGTCGCCTTGGGCGAGGTCTGCGAGAGAGGTCAGGCGCCGCGGGCTGCGCTGGCTGAGCAGGCTGAGGATGGCGCCCTGTGTGCGGCTGAGGCTGTTGCCGTCGGGGAAGTCGCGGGATTTGCTCAACAAAACGATCCGCATGAAGGCGTCGCTGAAATCATCCAGCGGGTCAGCCGAAGCGTCGCCCGCCCCGCCGGCCGCTGGGTCCAGAATCTCACGCACCCGTCTAGTATAGACATTTGCTTGCGACATGCAAGTATCTCGGCGGACGCCCTGACGGCGCGGTCGCGGAGAGATCGGCAGGGCATCGCCGCCAGCCGGGTCAGGCAGCCTGTCAGCGTCGCGAACTTGAACGGCCACTGGCTTGCGCTCAAACCGGACCGGTTGGCTGATCGCTGCGGCGGCCAGAGCGTCAAACCACCCGGAAGACCGGGCCGGACGGTGTGAAGGGCAAGGCGGCGGCCGCGGGGATCAGGTAGGCGTGCGGACGAGCTGTCGTCAGCCGATCGCACTGTCCGTCGGTGATGATGAGGATGGGCCCGTCGGCTGGAAAATCGGGAGCCCGCTCGAGATGGTTGATGGCCGGTTGCAGCACGGTGCCCCCGCGACCGTGGACTTTGACCCGGCCGGCGATGTCCTCGACCGGCAGGAAGCCGGCGTCATGGACGGCGGCGTCGCAGAAAACCACCCGGGCGGCGGGCACGTCTTTGGCTTGGGCGTAGGCGGCGATGGCCCCCAGGGCCTTGCCCAGCAACTCACGTGACATCGAGCCCGAGGTGTCGAGCACCACCCCGAAGACGCATTCCAGCCGGGCCGTCTCCGGATAGTAGCGGCCGGGCCGTGGCACGCCCGGCGAACCGGCCTGACGGCGCGACGGTTTGGCGTAGCTGCGCACCGACTCCGGCGAGCGGACGTAGGCCTCGAACCAGCGGGCCAAGGCCACGTCCCAGGCGATCGGAGGCTGGTCCAGGACCCGGATTTCCTCTGCCAGGTGAGCCGGCAGCAGACCCCGCCCGGAACTCTCGTGGTAGGCCAAGCCGGTGGTCAAGGCGCGGCGGTAGAACTCGTCTAAATCAATGGCCTCGAACCGCTCGTCCGGACGCGGCAGCGGCTCGCTCAGGATGTCTGAGACTGAGACGCCGCGCAGGGTGGCCAGCTTCCGGAACCGTCTGGCGTCGTTGGCGATCCGTTCGTAGACCGCCTCGGCTGACAGCCCTTGCAAGGCCGGGTCGTGCAACGCTCCCGACGGCAGTTGGCCGACCCCCAATTCGACCAACCAGCCGTTGACCACGAAGTCGGCCGCCACATTCCAGAGGTACGGCTGGCGCCCCAGCGCCCGGGAGCCATGGCGCAGCCCGGCGTGCAGCATCTCGTGCCCCAGCACGAAGATCCACTCCGCCGGGTTCAGGCCGGCCAACGGGTTGACGTAAATCTCAGCCAGAGCGGGGTCGACCGCCGCCACCGAAATCTGGTTGCGCCGGCTCAGGTCGGCGTCGGCCACGATCCGGAAGCCGGCCGCCAGGCCGCCGATCAAAGGAAACGAGGAAGCGAACCAACCCATCGCCAAGTCCCAGGGCTGTTTGCCCTCCTGGCCCCCCGACTCGGGGACGACGCCGCCGGCCCGGTCGACCGCCGCCGCCACCGCTCGGGCCAGACCGGTCGCCAACTCGCTGGCCCGAAGCCGGCCGGTCGGACTGTCGCGTTCCACCTGATCGCCGATCAGATCGGGGCCGGAGCCGGCCACGCCGCCGCCGGCCACCTCGGCCGGCGCCCCGTCCCGGCGCCAGGCCCGGGCCAGTTGGGTCTCGTCGCCCGCCGGATAGTCCGGCGGCGGGAACGGCGCTTGGCCCACCCGCAAGGCGGCCAGCAGGCGGTTGACGGCCATGCAAGCCGCCAGCTGGTGGGCCTGGTCGCGGGCCAAGCCGCCGCTGCTGGCGGGGTCGTCATGGTTCAAGCCCAGGTGCAGCAAACAGTGGGCGAACGCCCAGGCCCACTCCTGAGGGCTGGCCCGGCGGCTCGGATGGTGCCGGACCTCGTATCTGGGGCCCCATCCTGTGACCGCCACCGACACCCTGGCCCAACCGTTCGGCTCGGCGCCCAAGGCTGGATCCGGGGTCAGCCTGACGCCGCGGGCCAGATCGCGCAGGACCGGATGACGGGTGGCGACGAGCCAGCCCTCTTCCCGAGCGGCTTGGGCCGGGTCGGCCTTGGTTTTCGATCTGGCCATGGCGGAGCTAGTCCCGGGCCGCCACCAGCCGAGGCAGGTCGCGCACGATCTCGGTCAGATACCAAGCCGGCAGCTCGGATTGGCCGTCGGCGCCGCTGGCCACCACCAATTGGGCCATTTCGAGCGAGACTTCGGCCAAGGACACCAGCATGGCTTTCGAGCGGTGGGCGAACTGCTTGGCGGCGGCCGAACCGCCTTCTTTGCTGGCCGGCAAGTCGTGGACCAGGCGCTCGCGAAAATTCTCAGCCAGGAAGTAAAGCACGTCGCGGTCGCCGGGCGCGCCGGGCCAGCCGGCCTCGCCTTTGATGATGGGCTCGAGGGCGTAACGATGGCGCACCACTTTGATCCAGGCCCGGAAAGCCGACCCGTGCTGAGGCGTCAGCAAACCGCTGGTCAGCACTTCGAGCGTGTGGTCCGACCAACTGTCGCCCGGATACGACAGCAGGCAGTCGGACAGGATGTGCCATGACCTTGGGGTCGAGAACGGCCTTTGCTCTTTCGGGGCCGGCGACCACAGATGGCCCGGGCGCTCGGTCAGATATTGGATCACCAGCGGGTGCAGCCCTTCGCGCGTCGCCCAGACCAGCCAGTCGGCCGCGTCCGCCTTGAGATGGACGTGGACCATGCGGTTGATCAAGGCGGAGGCCATCGGGCGGGCCAAAGCCGAGTCGGTGGCCCGGTTGCCTGCTCCGACCACGACCGAGTCCGGCGGCAGCTCGAGCTCGCCCAGGCGGTGGTCCAAGACCAGGGAGTACATGGCCTTTTGGACGTCAGGCGAGGAGGCGTTGAGCTCGTCCAGGAAGAGACAGAAGGGTTCGGTCCGAGCGATGGATACGGGCGGGGCGAAGCGGGAGCGGGTCACACCGTCGGGGCCGGCCACCAACTCCGGCACGCCGATCAAATCCTCCGGGGCCAGTTGGGCGCCGAGCAAGGTCTGACAGGGCAGGCCCAGGTCGGCGGCGAAGCGGCGCACCAAGGCGGATTTGCCGATGCCGGGCGCGCCCCAGACGAACACCGGGCGGACCGTCGCCACGTGCAGCAACAAGTCTGGCAGTCCGGCCGGAGTGACGGTGATGGTCGAATCCATAGCCGGGCGATTCTATAGCGTGTCCGACCGGTTCGATGGCACGCTCAACCCCTGTGGCGACGTACGGCGCCCCGAGCGACTGGCCCGTGGGACCGTGCCGCCGACGGCTCAGCCCGGCCGGATCGCCGAGGCGGGTGGGGCGAGCTGGACGCTGGCCGCCGCTATCGGCCTCACAGCGGCGGCCTATGCGCTCCCCGCCCTCTATCGTTTCATTGCGCTGGCGGTGCTGCGGTGATCTGCGGCATCCTCTTGAGCTCTTACCGCCGACAAACCCGGGGCGTCAAAATCAAGTTCTTCGCCCGCAACGGCACCTCGGCGATTGTGGTCGTCCTGTTCCTGGCCCTCATCGGAGCCGTGGTCTGGACTCAAATCAAGTTAGAGGACAGCGTCTGGCGCTTCATTCTCGGCGGCGCCTTCTTCGTGGTCGGGCCGGCCGTCAGCTTGGCTGATTGGTTCTGGGGCCCCACTGCCAAAGCTGAAAAAGACGCGATGAACCCGTGAACACGGCCTTGGCCCGGTTCGACGAGGAGATCCACGCCCCCATGCGGCTGCGGATCTGCGCCGTCCTGGCCGGCGTCGAGGCCATGGAGTTCTCGACCCTCAAAGACCGACTCGAAGTGGCGGACTCGGTGTTGTCCAAGCACGCCGCCAGGCTTGAGGCGATCGGTTACGTCCAGGTCAGCAAGAGCCCAAGGGGCGGCCACCTACGCACCTGGTTGGGGCTGACGCCAGTCGGCTTGGCCGCTTATCGTTCGCACATCGCGGCGCTCAGAGAACTGGCCGGCCTCTGAGCGGAATGGCGCGGAACCGCCAGCCTGGCCGCCACCTGGACCCTGCGACCAGTTCAGCCAGACCGCCTCCGCCCAAGCTAAAGCAAAAGCCAACTCAAAAAAGCCAGCGACCCGTCATAAAACCCGTGGGCGATGGCGACGGATACGATGCTGCAATTCTTGACGTAGGTCTTAAAGATAGCCAGGATCGCCCCAATGGTTGCCGTCACAATAACCGTGACAATGCTTCCACTGTTTATAAAATGCCAAGCCCCGAACAAGAGCGAACTTATAACGATAGCCGCGACTCTTGAATCTGTCACACCGCCGAGCCGGTTCAACAGATAGCCTCTGAA
>JAIRXC010000104.1 GCA_031268515.1 Propionibacteriaceae bacterium | reverse complement strand
CGAGCCTGAACGCCTCCCCTTGCGCAAAGCCGACCTGCGGACCGCCCAGAACATGGAAGCCTCGCTCGCCTTGCCGACGGCGACCTCGGTCCGTTCCATACCCATGAAGCTCGTCATCGACTTGCGCCAACAGATCAACCGCCACCTCCAGCAAACCCATGGCGGCAAGATATCTTTCACACATATCATCGCTTACGCCATGGTCGAGGCTCTCCAAGCCATCCCCGCCATGAACGTCTACCACGAAGTCGCCGACGGCAAGCCTTGCGTCGTCCGCCCGCCCGGCGTCAACCTCGGCCTCGCCATCGACGTCGTCAAGGCCGATGGGACCCGCCAACTCCTCGTGCCCAACATCCGCCAGGCCGAAACCCTTGACTTCGCCCAGTTCACAGCCGCCTACAACGACGTCGTCAAACGCTCCCAGGCCGGCAAGCTGACCGCCGACGACTTCGTCCAGACGACCTGCTCTTTGACGAACCCCGGCGGCCTCGGGACGAACCATTCGATTCCCCGGCTGATGCCTGGCCAAGGCCTCATCCTCGGGGTTGGCTCGATCGACTACGCGCCCGGCTTCCAAGGCGCCAGCCCAGCCCGTCTCAGCGAGATGGGCGTCTCGAAGATCATGACCTTGACTTCGACCTACGACCACCGTGTCATCCAAGGCGCCCAGTCGGGAGAGTTCCTCCGCCACATGGAGCAGCTCTTGATGGGCCAGCACGATTTCTACACTCGCATTTTCACCTCTTTGCGCATCCCTTACGCTCCGGTCCGTTGGGACGTCGACATCTACGAGACGGGCCAGGCGGCGGTGCCGAAAGAGGCCCGCGTCATCCAGTTGATCGAGTCGTACCGCGCCCTCGGCCACCTCATGGCCGACCTCTCGCCCCTGTCCTACCGCCTGCGCACGCACACCGATTTGGAGCTGGCCAGCCACGGCCTGACCCTTTGGGACCTCGACCGCGAGTTCCCGGTCGGCACGCTTGGCGGCAAGACCGCCCGCTACCTCCCACTCGGCCAGGCTCTCAACCTCCTGCGCGACGCTTATTGCCGCACCGTCGGCGTCGAATACATGCACATTTCCGACCCCGAGCAGCGCCTTTGGACGCAAGAGCGGCTGGAGTCGCCAAGGACGCCGATCTCGTACGAGGAGCATCTGCGCATCCTCGACCGCCTCAACGAGGCTGAATTGTTCGAAACCTTCCTCCAGACGAAGTTCGTCGGCCAGAAGCGTTTTTCGCTGGAAGGCGGCGAATCGGCCATTGTCATCGTGGACCAGATCTGCGAGCAGGCGGCCGACGCCGGCTTGGAGGAGGTCTGCGTCGGGATGCCGCACCGCGGCCGCCTCAATGTCCTCGCCAACATCGTCGGCAAGAGCTACGGCCAGATCTTCCAGGAGTTCGACGAGTCGATCGAACCGTTGGGGACGCAGGGAACCGGCGACGTCAAATACCACTTGGGCGCGGATGGCCTCTTCACCGCCCGCAGCGGCGCCCAGATCCGCACCTCGGCGGCCGCCAACCCCAGCCACCTGGAGACTGTCGACCCGGTGGTCGAGGGCATCGCCCGGGCCAAGCAGGACCGCTCGGACAACCCGAATCCCCACCCGATTTTGCCGATCCTGCTGCACGGCGACGCCGCCTTCGCCGGCCAAGGCGTCGTCTACGAGGTCCTCCAAATGTCGCAGTTGCGCGGCTATTCGACCGGCGGCACCATCCACATCGTCATCAACAATCAGATCGGCTTCACGACCGCCCCGGTCGAGTCGCGCTCTTCGACGTATTGCACGGATGTCGCGAAGGCCGTCCAGGCCCCGGTTTTCCATGTCAACGGCGACGACCCTGACGCCTGCGTCCGCGTGGCCCAGCTCGCTTTCGCCTACCGTGAGCGTTTCCACAAGGACGTCGTCATCGACCTCCTCTGCTACCGCCGCCGCGGCCACAACGAGGGCGACGACCCGAGTTTCACGCAGCCGGTCATGTACGACCTCATCCAGCAGAAGAAGACGGTCCGCCAGTCCTACACAGACGACCTGGTCGGCCGGGGCGACATTTCGGTCGGGGACGCCGAGGCGCTGGCCCACCGTTTCCGCAGCCGCTTGGAGGCGGTCTTCACGGAGGTCCGCGACGCCGAGAAGAGCGGCGGCGAGGAGGCCTACGCGCGCCATCCCAGCTATCCGGACAAGCTCTTGCGCGACCGGCCGACCGCCATCGGGGACGGTCAGATGCAGATCGTGGCTGAGGCCCACACTCGTTTCCCCGACGGTTTCACCGTCCATCCCAAGGTGCTGTCCCAGTTGGAGCGCCGGGCCGCCTCGATCCTCAACGGCCCCATCGACTGGGCGACGGCCGAATTGCTGGCCTTCGGTTCGCTCCTCCTTGAAGGGATCCCGGTCCGCCTGGCCGGCCAGGATTCCCGCCGGGGCACCTTCTCCCAGCGTTTCGGAGCGGTGATCGACAGGGTCACGAACGAGGCCTACGTCCCCCTCAAGCATTTAAGCGACAGCCAGGCCCGTTTCGACATCTACGACTCCCTCCTCAGCGAATACGCCGCCCTCGGCTTCGAATACGGCTATTCCGTCGCCTCACCGGGGGCGCTGGTTTGCTGGGAAGCCCAGTTCGGGGACTTCGCCAACACGGCCCAGGCTGTCATCGACGAGTTCATCGCGGCCGGCGACGCCAAGTGGCAGCAGAAATCGGGCGTCGTCTTGTTGTTGCCGCACGGTTATGACGGCCAAGGCCCTGACCATTCCTCGGCTCGGATCGAGCGTTGGCTCCAGCTCTGCTCCGAGGGGGCTTTGGCGGTCTGCCAGCCGAGCACGCCAGCTAGCTACTTCCACCTCCTGCGCACCCACGCCTACGTCAACTGGCACCGGCCGGTCGTCATCGCGACGCCGAAGTCGATGCTGCGAAACCGCCAAGCCGTTTCGACGCCGGCGGAGTTCACGGCTGGCTCTTGGCGCCAGGCGCTGCCCGACCCGACGGTCCAAGACCCGGCGGCGGTCGAGCGGGTTCTGATCTGCTCGGGCAAGATCCGCTGGGATCTGGCGGTCGCCCGGACCGCCCGGGGGCTCGACGGAAAGGTCGCCATCTTGCCGTTGGAGCGCCTCTATCCCCTGCCCGGCGCCCATCTGGCCGAGGCTCTGAAGCCGTATCTGTCGGTCAAGGACGTCCGCTATGTCCAAGACGAGCCGGCCAATCAGGGCGCCTGGTGGTACATGGAGGCCCACCTGCCGGCGGCGGTCAAGGCCGAACTGCCTGATTACGACCTGGCGATGACCCCAGTGGCGCGGCCGACGGCCTCATCGCCGGCGGTCGGCTCCCACCTGGAGCATGAGGCCCAGCAGCGGGCCTTGATGGCGGCGGCCCTTGATTGACAAGGCGGCCCAGGGGCTGGTCAGGCGGACGTGACGGCGACGGTCTTATGACCAATTCGCCCTTATCTCTTGCGTCAGTGGCAGTTCGTTGCGAGACTAGAGGTCTGTGAATGACCGCTGAGCGCCAGTAAGCCTCGGCGCCTGCAATGACCGGACCTGCTGAAGACGGACCCAAAAGGAGCTTGACCTAAATGGATTGGCGCCACCAAGCCGCTTGCCTGACGGAAGACCCCGAACTGTTCTTCCCGATTGGCAACACGGGTCCGGCTCTTCTCCAAATCGAAGAGGCGAAAAAGGTCTGCGCCCGTTGCGTCGTCCGCGACAAGTGCCTGCACTGGGCGCTTGAAGCCGGCCAGGACCATGGCGTCTGGGGCGGCCTTAGCGAAGACGAGCGGCGGGCCATGAAGCGCCGTCAAGCCCGTTCGCGCCTGCGTAACCCGTGACTTAGCCCACCGTTGGCGCCGCTTCCTCTTCGGACGCTCTCTTCGAGATTGCCGCCGCCAGGCCGAAGCGCCGCCGTGACAGGAGCCTTCGCCGGCCGCAGAACGTGGCGCACACGTATCGCCAAGA
Source organism: Propionibacteriaceae bacterium (assembly GCA_031268515.1). GTDB lineage: Bacteria > Actinomycetota > Actinomycetes > Propionibacteriales > Propionibacteriaceae > WQYJ01. The sequence goes on along the minus strand of JAIRXC010000104.1, from coordinate 1,973 downwards.
TGGCAATTCGGCAATAGCCACGCTGAAGGCTTGCGGCAAAGGCAACCGAGAGCTATGTTAGAGACAATCATCCCGTTGCTTAAAATCGCCAATACTTGACTCTGGAATGCTTGACGCTAGCCTCCAAGAATTGAAGCTTCAAGGAAGTATCATGAAACTTAAGACTTTACCGTGTCACAGCTGTTCTGGCGGCGGGCGTCATGGCTGCCATCGCTGTCTGGCAGTCCAAACCGTCAAAGCCACGAAGGCCTAGGCGTCACGCTGCCCCGTCATCGCCATCTCTGGAGTTGGCGCCCGGACGGCCAAGGTTCAGAAAGGACCCTGCTTCAATGCAAGCCACTCAAATGTCATTGCCGCATCTAGACGGGGCGCCGATGAGTGCCGGCGCCTTGGCCACAAGGCAACGAAAAGTTGGCAGTCACCGGCCTGTTTCAGTGATCCCGCTAACCCGATTCCGCGTTGTGGCTGCAGCTGTCAACCGGTTTGCCGGAGCTCAGCATGACTGACCGGCGGCGCCTGGCCCGGGCCTGTCAGTTCCAGGGCTTGCCCTGGTTAGCACTGGCGGCGCTGGCGCTCGGCGGCTGTCAGGCCGAGGAGCCGGGGCTGCCGGTGATCGACCCCGCTCCGACTGCCGCGGCCACCGGTTTGGCTCAGCCCGGCGCCGGCTTCGCGGCGCTGGCCGATCAAGCCTCCGACATGCTGGCCTGTTTGCAGGAAGCAGGCCTGCCCGCCGTCTACGGACCGACTCACCAGGGCCGGTCCGCCCTGGTGGTTTTCGATGACAAGGTGCCGGCGCTGTGGATCAGCCGGGAAGGCGAAACGGAAAGCACGACGGAGCTGCGCGGGATCGATACGTCTGAATTGCCGACTTGGGGCCAAAAACCGTCGTTGTGGATCAATGGCGCCGACCAGACCGAGCTGTGGGTCGGCTGCCTTGACGCCACCGGCTATGACCAGGACCGCGTCTACCGCGAGTTGTACGAGTCAAAGGACATGGTCAGGCTCGGACAGATGCAAGTCGTCGAGGCTTCGAACGAATGGGCCCGTTGTGCCCGCGAACAAGGTTATCCGGGGCTCTCAGACACGGGGCTGGCGATCGGCCAGGAGTATGCGCCACCGATTCTGCTGCCCCGGACCATCGCCGAGGACCAATTGCGCGCCTTGCTGGCGGCCTGCCCGGTCTTCGACCCCGAGTTGGAACGGTCCAACCAAGAACTAGCCTCCGAGTGGATCCCCGGCAGCCCCCTGCCGGAGGCAGGCAAGCCGCAGCCGAACGTCGCCATCGACACCTCCGACCTGGAGACCGCCGAGCTTTCCTTCGAGGAACGGACGGCGATTTACGATCATGTCGCCAAGCTCACCGGCATCCTCCACGAAGAAGCCAATAATTACTATGGTTGACTTTCGTCCCGGCGCTGTTCCGACCTGCAACCAGGCGTAGCCGGCGCCTCCGTAAGCTCCGCAAAGCTAACCTTCGTCCCGGCCTGTTCTGACCCGCAACCCCGGCCGAAGGCAACTCCCAAGGCGCTGATTCTCGCCTTGGCGCCATCTGGCCGACGGCTCGCTGCCGCCAGGACTGGCGCCTCCGGCGCCGCTTCGCGGGCCCGCGTCTGCAGCCGCCGGCCCGGCGGCGCCAGGGCCGGCCAGGAACCTGTGGCAAATGCCACGGCCGCCGAACCGGGCCTTCCGGCGTATTCATTTTCGGTCTGCCAGGGAGGCTGCAGCGGCCGTACGGCAAATCTGCTACCCGCTGGCTGAGACTGCTTCGGTTCGCCAGGCGAGATTGCAGCGTCCGCAAAATGAGTTTGCGCTGGCCGCCGGCTGATACCGCGACGTCCGCAAAACGAGTTTGCGGCAGCCGCCGACCGGCGCGCCGCGGGCTGGGCCGCTCAGTCCAGCGGTATCCGGATGATCGCCCGCGTCCCGATCCCGTCCGGGTTCGATTCCAGCGTGAACGTGCCGTCGAGGTCTTG
>JAIRXC010000042.1 GCA_031268515.1 Propionibacteriaceae bacterium | reverse complement strand
AGGATTGAAAACATCGGCGCCATCTTGGAAGTGTCCCCGCGACGAGCCCATCAGTTGGTCCACGCCGCTTGGCCGCGGGCCGCCCGTCAGCCTGTGACGGTTCTGGCCTGCCCCGGATGAAAGGGGAACGGACCTTGAGCCGACCGTTTGCGGGCTGGCTTTCAAGTGGGGCGGCCGGGGCTCGAACCCGGGACCGAGGGATTATGAGTCCCTTGCTCTGACCAGCTGAGCTACCGCCCCTGCGCCGCAAGCTGCCGGCTAGCTTACTGGTTCGCGGCGGCCGCCGCCTCAGATCGGCGGCTGCGGCGGCCGCGAACCGCCGCCGGCTGAACTCGGCTGCGGGGAGGCGTTGCCGGAGCTGCCGGGGGACGGGCTAGGCGATCCGCTGGAGGTCTCCGACGGCGTCTGGCTGGGAGAACCGGTGTTTTCCGAGGGCGGCGGGGAGTCCGAGGCGGATTCGGATGGCGGCGGGCCGGAGGAGCCTGAGCCGCTGGGTTCTGGCGAAGCCGAATTGGGGGAGGATTCGTCGGATTGGCCGCCGCCGCTGTTGGAGGCGGTGTCGGAGTTCGGGATCGGCGGTGTCGGCGGCGTCGGCGGCGACTGGCTGAAGATGAGGATGGCGATGAGTATGGCCACGGCCGCCAAGACCAGCATCAGGAGGAAAGCGGACAGGATCGTCAAACGTCCGCCGCGTTCGCGCCGGCCTGGCCAGGGCAGCGGCCAGACGTGGGTGAGGCCGGGGGAGTCCCGGTCGGTCCAATGCAGCCGATAGTCGGGGCCGGCCGGCTGGCCCTGCGGTGAGAGCCGCGACAGGTCGATTTCGGCTAGCAGCCGCTGCGCTTCGGCGGCGGCGGCCGCGGAGCCGTCGAAGGCCAGCGCCACCCAGGGGGCCTGGGGGCGGCCGTCCACGTTGGCGGGGTCGTCATCTTCGGAACGGTACTTGCCGGCGAGGGAGCCGCTGTCCTGGTCGAGCCCGCCCCTGGCTACCACCGTGTCGATGTGCATGCGGTTGACTTGCCCGGCTAACCGGTCCCGGGCCGCCGGGTCGTCGGCCGCGCCCTGGCTGAGCAGAATGACCAGGACGGGCGGGCTTCCCTCCTCGTGGGCGGTGTAGGCCACTCCGGACGGTGTCGCCAGCAGACGGGCGTCCAGCCAAAAATCGCCCACTTTAGGCGGGTCGGCCGCTGTCAGGTGGCTGAGTTCATAGGCCGGCGGCGCCTCGCCGAGCCCGGGCGGGGCCGGCTCTGGCCGGCTCGGTTCCGGGACTGTGGGATCTGTCATGGGCGCTCTCAGAGGTGAGGCCGACAAGCGGCCGGGGACGGCGCCGCCCAGCCGGGCGGGCCTTTTCCTAAGTGTGCCGGATCAAAGAGGGCAAGGGGTCATTCTTAGACCAGTTTGAGTGGAAGCCGCTACCCTGGTGGACGTTCAAATCTCTGTCCCCAAGCCGAGGAGGCCGCGTGGCCGAAGCACCTCTCAGCGGGCCGGTTGCCGCGGGTCTGCCGCCGTTGCCGGCTTCTGAAGCCGCCCAGCCGCTAAGCGATGGCAGCGTCCAAAAACCGCCGCCGCTTTCCACCGCTGAAGCTGCCCAGTTGCTAGGTGACGCCATCGCCCAAGTCCAACGCGTCATCGTCGGCCAAGAGCACATGGTCGAACAGCTCATGGTCGCCCTCCTCGCCAAGGGTCATTGCCTGTTGGAAGGCGTCCCCGGCACCGCCAAGACCTTGGCCGTGCGGACCTTCGCGACTGTCGTCGGCGGCGAGTTCGCACGTATCCAATTCACCCCCGACCTGGTTCCTTCGGACATCGTCGGCACCCGCATCTACTCCGCCTCGAAGGAAACCTTCGGCATCCAGCTGGGGCCGGTTTTCGTCAACTTCCTCTTGGCCGACGAGATCAACCGCGCCCCCGCCAAGGTCCAGTCCGCCATGTTGGAGATCATGGCCGAAAAGCAGGTCTCGATTGGCGGCAAAACCTATCCGGCTAAGAAACCGTTCATTGTCATCGCGACCCAGAACCCCATCGAATCCGAGGGTGTCTACCCCCTCCCCGAGGCTCAGCGCGACCGCTTCCTGCTGAAAGTCGACATCGACTACCCCCGCGGCAACGAAGAATTCGAGATCCTACGGCGCATGTCGGTCAAGGCCCCCGAAGCGGTCCAGGTCCTCGACCCGGCCCGCATCCTCTCTCTCCAAGACCAAGCCGCCGACGTCTTCGTCCACAATCTGTTGGCCGAATACGTCGTCCGTTTGGTCTTGGCCACCCGCCAACCCGGTGATTTCGGGTTGGCGGACCTGGCCAACGTCATTTCGATCGGCTGCTCGAGCCGGGCCACGCTTGGCCTTGTCGCCGCCGCCCGCGCCGTCGCCCTCATCCACGGCCGCGACTACGTCTTGCCCGCCGACGTCCAAGCCGTCGCCCGTGACGTCATGTCGCACCGCCTCGTCTTGACCTTCGACGCCGTGGCCGACAACATCGACCCCGGCCAGGTGGTCGACCGGATCTTGGCGGTGGTGCCGCCGCCGACGCCGGTCTGGCACAGCCAGCCGGTCCCTGCGGCCGCCGCGCCGCTTCAGCCAGGCCCGGGGGCCTGACCTACGGCCATGGCCCAGCCTGCTTTCGCCTCGCCCGCGGCGGCCGTCAGTTCGGTCGTCACGGAGCCGAGCGGGGCCACGATCCCGCTCAGCCGGCTTGCCCCGGAGGCGGCGTTGCGCCGCCTGGAGCTGACCATCGTGCGCCGTCTCGAAGGCTTCCTCCAAGGCGATCATCTGGGGTTGCTGCCGGGGCCTGGTTCGGACAGTTCGGACGCCCGCGTCTACAACCCGGGCCAAGACGACGTCCGGCGGATGGACTGGGCGGTGACGGCCAGGACGACGATCCCGCACGTCCGGGACACGGTCGCGGACCGCGAACTGGAGGTTTGGGCCCTGCTTGACGCCACGCCGAGCATGAACTGGGGGACCGGCGGGGTGACGAAACGGGACCTCGGCATCGCCGCCATCGCCACTGTCGGTTTTTTGAGCCAGCAGATGGGCGACCGTTTCGGCGGCTTGATAATGCGGCCGGCTGGCCTGAGGCGCCTGCCGGCCCGCTCCGGCCGGACCGCTTTGTACGGCCTGCTCCGCTCCATGTTGGCCGAGCCGATTGTCCCGGACGGGACCAAGGGCCCCATGGACCTGCCCCAAGGCGTCGCCCAGATGGCCCGCTCCCAGCGCCGCCGCGGCCTGCGGGTCGTCGTGTCTGATTTCCTGACGCCGGGCGACGCCGAGCTTGATCCCGCCCACGCGCCGGCCTGGGAGCGTTCGCTGAGACGGTTGGCCGTCCGCAACCAGGTCATCTGCGTCGAGACGGTCGACCGCCATGAGATCGACTTCCCCGACGTGGGGGAGATTTTGATCCGCGACCCGGAGTCGGATTTCGAGCGTTACGTCAACACGTCCGACGAGGCCGCCCGCCTCCGTATGAACGCCGCCAGCGCCGCCCAGCGCGAACGCATCCGGATCGCCATTAGGCGCTCTGGCTGTGGCCACATCCAGTTGCGGACGGACCGTGACTGGGTCCAAGACATCGCCCGCTTCGTCCTGGCCTACCGCCGAGTGGCCGGGCGGTTGCACGCGCCGCCGCGGGGGGTTTCCCGGTGACCTTCTTGGACTTCGCTTGGCCTTCTTTCCTGGCCCCCGGCCGCCTCTGGCTGTTGGCCGTGCCGCCGTTGCTGTTGGCCGCTTACATCTTCTTGGCCCGCCGCAAATCGAAGCAGGGGATGCGTTACACGAACACGGGCGTCCTCCAGGCCGTCGTCCCCCCTCAGTCGCAGTGGCTGCGCCATGTCACGGTCGGTTTGGCTCTCGTGAGCCTCGTCGCCTTGGCTTTGGCCTGGGCCCGCCCGTTCGGGACCGACAAGGTCCCCCGCGAGCGGGCCACCATCGTCATCGTCCTCGACGTCTCGTATTCCATGGAGGCCGTCGACGTCGCCCCCAGCCGGTTGGCGGCGGCCAAACAGGCGGCTGTCGATTTCGTCAACCAGCTGCCCGCTTCCTACAACGTCGCCCTTGTTTCCATGTCGGGTTCGTCCAGCGGCCGCGTCCCTCCCGTCACCGACCACAACATCATCGTCAGGGCCATCGAGGCTTTGGAAACTCAGCCGTCTACAGATGTCGGCCAAGCCCTTGAACAGGCCATGGCGGAACTCGACCAGGCTCCGGCGGGCGAAGACGGCGATCCGCCCCCCGGCCTGGTCGTCATGTTGTCGGACGCCGCCGGCACGACCAACCCGGACAAATCGCCGCGCCAGGCGGCCAAGGAAATGGGAGACCGAGGTGTCCCCATCTACGCCCTCGTTTTCGGCACCGACAATGGCTACGTCGACATCGATGATGTCCGCTACCCCGTGCCTCCCGACTTTAGTTTCTTCTCGGACCTGGCGGCGCTGACGGGCGGCCAGGCTTACGCGGCCGACGACGCTTCCCGCTTGGCCGACGCCTGCCAGAAGGTCGGCTCCGAGATCGGCTACGTCGAGGTCGACAAGGAGGTCACCGCCACGGCGGCGGGGCTTGGTTTGGCTTTCGCTTTCGTCGCCGCGGTCGGGGCCGTCATGATGGGGGCGCGCTGGCGATGACGGTCTTCGAGCTGGGGTTCATGCGGCCGGAGCGGCTGTGGGCGCTGTGGGCGCTGCCGGTTCTGCTTGGGGTTTACGGCCTGTTGCTTTGGCGGCGCCGGAGCAGGCGGCGTCAAACGACGAACCTCGATGTCCTCTTTCCCCGCCGCCGGACTTGGATCAGGCACATTTCCGTTGTCGCTGCTGTCTTGTCGCTCGGCTCGTTGGCGCTGGCCTGGGCCATGCCGAACGGCTACGTCGAAGTGCCGCGCCAGCGGGCGACGATCTTCCTTGTCATCGATGTCTCCCGTTCGATGGCGGCCGAGGATGTCTCGCCCACCCGGTTGGACGCGGCTCAGACGGCGGCCAAGGAGTTCGTGGCCGAGTTGCCGGCCGGCTTCAACGTCTGCCTTATCTCGTTCGCCGGCACGGCGACGCTGCTGGTTTCGCCAACCGAGAACCGAGACCAGGTCAACGCCGCCATCGACGCCCTCAAGCTGGCCCCGGCGACGGCTATCGGGGATGCCATCTACGCCGCTTTGGACGCCCGCGTCCTGATTCCGCCCGACCCCGATTCTCCGGATGACCCGCTGCCGGCGGCCATCGTCTTGCTAAGCGACGGGGCCACGACGATGGGCCGGACCTCGGGCCCGGCGGCCGAACAAGCCGGGATGCTTGGATTGCCTATATCGACCATCGCCTTTGGAACGCCTTATGGCGTCATCGAGGATCGTGGCTTTTCCCAGCCCGTCCCCGTCGACCGGGATGAGTTGGCCCGCGTCGCCAAGCTGTCTGGCGGCAAAGCCTATTCCGCTGAGTCGCTCGACCAGCTGCGCGATGTCTACAGCAATATTTCCCGTTCTGTCGGCTATGAAAGGGTCGAGCAGGAGGTCACCGAGCGCTTCGTCGGCTACGCCGTCGTCTTGGCCGTCGCCGCCGCGGCCGGGATCATCTCTTTGGGCGCGCGGTGGCCGTGAGCGGGCCGGCCTGCGCCCGCGCCGCCGGGGTTTCGCCAGGTTTTGGCCTTGCCGGCCTGGGCGGGTTGCCGTGAGCGGCGCCTTGGCGGAGCGTTTGCGGGCGGTCGAGGAGCGCGTCGCCGCCGCTTGCGCGCGGGCTGGCCGTGATAGCCGTCAGGTGCGGGTCTTGCCGATCAGCAAGACCCAACCGGTCGCCGCCCTGGAAGAGGCGGTGGCGGCTGGCTGTCGCCGTTTCGGCGAGAACCGGGTCCAGGAGATGGCCGCCAAGGCGGCCGCGCTGGCCGGGTCGGCGGACCTGTCATGGACTCTTGTCGGCCACCTTCAGACCAACAAAGCGCGCGACGCGGTTGCCTGGGCGGACGAGCTCCAGTCTCTCGATTCCCTCCGCCTGGCGGCCGCCTTGCAAAACCAGTGCGAACGCCAAGACCGCCGCCTCGACGTTTTGATCGAGGTCAACACCTCCGCCGAGACGTCGAAGTTCGGCTTGCCGCCGGCCGACTTGCCTCGTTTCACAGCCCAGCTCGCCGCCTTCGACCGCCTCCGCCCGCGCGGCCTCATGACGGTCGCCTTGCCTTCCCCGGATCCTGAACCCGTCGCTGCCTGCTTCTCCTTGCTGTCCGCTTGGCGCGAGCGGTTGCGCGAACGCGACGGCGGCGGCTGGCCCGAACTGTCCATGGGGATGAGCCAGGACTTCGAACTGGCTGTCGCCTGCGGCTCGACCTGTGTCCGGATCGGCACGGCGGTCTTCGGCGCCCGTCCGGTTCCCGTCCCCGAGCTCTGAGGAGTTAGTTCTCAAGGGCGCGCCAGGCTGCGGCCAACTCGAGCTGTGGCGGCGTTGCTGGGCGCTGCCGCGGCCGCCGTCCGTTACGCTGCCGCCATGGCAGCTGTCATTCCTTACGGATCTTGGCCTTCGCCTATCGGCGCCGATTTGACGGCGGCCGCAGCCGTCGGGTTGTCCGGCGGCTGGTGCGACGGCGGCGATCTTTATTGGCTGCGTTCCGACCCCGCTCAGAAGGGCCGGACGACCTTGATCCGGAGCCGGCACGAGGCCACGGCCGACCTGACGCCGGATCACAACGTCCGCAGTTCGGTCCACAGCTACGGCGGCGGCGCCGCGGCGGCAGCGGCCGGGATCGTCGTTTACACCGACTATTCCAGCGGCCAGGTTTTCTGCCTCGAAGGGTCCGGCCCGGCCCGTGCCATCGCGCCGGGGGGCGCTTTCCGTTACGCTGGTTTTGCCTTTGCGCCCGGCCGGCGCGAAGTGGCCTGCGTGCGCGAGGAAAGTTCGCCGACCGGCGACATCGACTCCCTGGTTGTCCTTGACCTCGACTCTGACAATCTCGGCGGCGGCCGGCGGCTGGCCTTTGGGGCCGACTTCTACCACCCGCCCCAGATCGCTCCAGACGGCCGGACGGCTTGGGTCGAATGGGACCAGCCGGACATGCCCTGGGACTCGACGCGGCTGTGTCTGGGCAGCCTCGACGGCGGTCCCGCCCGCCTCGTGGCCGGCGGCCCTGGTGTCTCCGTCCTCCACCCCAGCTGGGCTCCGGATGGCAGCCTCGTTTTCTTGACGGACATTTCCGGGCACTGGAACTTCGCCCGCTGGGACGGTGTCCGACTTTCCGCGCCGCCAGCCTTGCCGTACGACTTTTGCGATCCGCCCTGGGTCCTCGGCCCGCCGCCTTACGCCCTCCTGCCTGACGGTTCGATCGGTTGTTCTTGGCTGGACGGCGGCCGCGCCCGCCTGGGCCGCTTGCGCTTAGATGGGCGCCTGGAAGACTTCGGCCTCGATCTGGCTGCCGCCGAGGCGACCCCGGGTTTCCCGCGTTCCCTTGTCCGTCTCGGCTTCTTTGACCGCCCGGCCGCCTTGGCGGCCGTCGATTGGGCCGCCGGCCAGGTCAGCGAGGTCGTCAGCGGTGGCGCCGGGGACCTCGACCCGGGTTTTCTGTCCCGGCCCCAGGCCTTCGATTGGACAGGTCCGGACGGCCCCGTCCACGCTTGGTTCTACCCTCCGACCAACCCTAATTGCGTTGCTCCGGCCGGCCAACTGCCGCCCCTTGTCGTCTTATGCCACGGCGGTCCGACCGCCTACGCCGCCCCCGAGTTCTCCTATAAACGCTTGTTTTGGACATCGCGCGGCCTCGGCCTGCTCTGCGTCAACTACGGCGGTTCGGCCGGCTACGGCCGGGCCTACCGCGAGCGCCTCAAGGGCCGTTGGGGCCTCGTCGACGTCCGCGACTGCGCCGACGGGGCTGTCGCTTTGGCGGCCGCCGGCTTGGCCGACCCGGCCCGGCTCGCCATCCAGGGCGGTTCCGCCGGCGGTTACACCGCCTTGGCCGCTCTTTGCTTCACGGATGTCTTCGCGGCGGGGATCAGCCTTTACGGCATCGGCGACCTTGAAGCCATGGCTCAAGAAGGTTGCAAGTTCGAGGCCCGCTACTTAGACGGCCTCGTCGCCCCCTACCCGGCTGGCCGTCAGACTTACCGTGACCGTTCCCCGATCTGCCACCTCGACAGCCTCGACCGCCCTTTGATCCTCTTCCAGGGCCAGGAAGACAAGGTGGTGCCGCCAGAACAGTCTGTCGCCTTGGCCGCCGCCGTCGAGGCCAAAGGCCGGCCGGCGGTCCTCGTCCTCTACCCGGGCGAGGGCCATGGCTTCCGCTTGGCGGCCACGATCCAAGACCAGCACGAACGCAGCGAGCGTTTCTTGGCTCAGGTCTTCGGCTACGAGCTGCCAGTCTCATAGCCTTTGGCCGCCGCCTAATTGGCGGTGGCCTGGCCGGCCGTTCTCTCTCTTGGCCGCTGGCCGGTCCGCTGCGCTCGCCGGTGGGCAGGCGGTCCGCAGAGGCGCCGGCCGCTGAAGGTGGAAATACCATGATTGCCCGGGCTGTTTTCGTTACGAAACTGTGACAGCAATTTTGCTGGCTGGACGCTAGCTTTAGGGGCGGTCCAGCGGTTTAATGGTCAGCGAGGCGGGCGCGCCACGTCGGAGCGCCGCCCCAGCCGCTTCGGCGGCATCGTTTTCCAGATCATTTGACGAAGGAGTTTTCATGCGCATGAGGACCCTGGCCACCGCTTTGGCGGCGGCCTTGGCTGTGACCGGGCTGGCTGCCTGCGGCGGCGGCGGTGGGGAGAGCGGTTCTTCCGACAATTCCGTCTATTTCCTTAACTTCAAGCCAGAGGTTGCGACGGTTTACGCGGAGATCGCCGAGGCCTACACGGCCGAGACCGGCGTCAAGGTCCGAGTCGAGTCTGCCGCCAGCGGCACCTATGAGCAGCAGCTTCGCTCCGAGATCGCCAAGGCCGACGCTCCGACCATCTTCCAGGTCAACGGCCCGGTCGGCTACGCCACCTGGAAGGACTACACGGCCGACGTCAAGGATTCCCAGCTCTACCAGCACATGGTCGATCAGTCGATGGCCATCGCCGCTGACGGCGGCGTCTACGCCATCCCCTACGTCGTCGAGGGCTACGGCATCATCTACAACGACGCCATCATGACGAAGTATTTCGCCCTCCCCGACAAGAAGGTCTCCATCAAGTCGGCGGCCGAGATCACCTCTTTCGATCTCCTCAAAGCCGTCGTCGAGGACATGACGGCGCACAAGGACGACCTTGGCATCCAAGGCGCCTTCTCGGCCACCTCGTTGAAGCCGGGCGAGGATTGGCGCTGGCAGACCCACCTGGCCGACGTGCCTTTCTACTATGAGTTCACCGACGACGAGATTGACCTGTCGCAGGGCACTCCGGCCGAAGTCTCCTTCTCCTACAACAAGAACTACCGGAACCTGTTCGACCTCTACCTCGACAACTCGACGACGGAAAAGGGCCAGCTAGGCGCCAAGACGGTCGACGACGCGATGGCTGAATTCGCCCTCGGGCAATCCGCCATGGTCCAAAATGGCAACTGGGGTTGGGGTCAGATCTCCGACGTGGCCGGCAACACGGTCAAGGCCGAAGACGTCCACTTCCTGCCTCTTTACACCGGTGTCAGCGACGACAAGTCCCAAGGGCTGTGCATCGGCACGGAGAATTATTTCGCCGTCAACTCCAAGGTTTCACCCGAGAAGCAGCAAGCCTCGCTCGACTTCCTCTACTGGCTGTTCTCTTCCGACACCGGCAAGAAGTACGTCACCGAGGATCTCGGCTTCATCACCCCCTTCGACACTTTCGCCGCCGGCGAGGGCCCTTCGGACCCGCTGGCCGTCGAGGTGTCAAACTGGATGGCCAAAGACGTCACGACGGTGCCGTGGGTTTTCACGGTCTTCCCGAGCCAGCAGTTCAAGAATGATTTCGGCGGCATGTTGCTCCAGTACGCCCAGGGCAAGGCGGAATGGCAGCAGGTGGTCGACTCGGTGATCGAGAATTGGAAGGCCCAGGTGGCGGCGGCCGGCTGACCGGAGTGTAGCCTCAAGGCGGCGACGCCGTTTTGAGGCTACGGGCGGGCGGGGCCGTGCAAGGTCCCGCCCGCCCGCGCCCTGCGACTGACAAGCGAGGTCTGATGCGAGTATCCAAGTACATCAAGAAATGGTTTCCGGTTTTCGCGCTGCCGACGACTCTGGCCTTCGTGTTGGCCTTTGTCGTCCCCTTCGCCCTCGGCCTGTTTCTTTCCTTCACGAAGTTCCACACGGTGACCGACGCCAGTTGGGTCGGCTTCGACAACTACGTCAAAGCCTTCACCCTCAATGGCAACTTTCTTCAGGCTCTGTGGTTCACGGTCCGCTTCACCGTTGTGTCCATCGTCACGGTCAACGTCTTGGCCTTCGCTTTGGCCATGGTCTTGACCAAGGCGGTCAAGGGGACGAATGTCTTCCGGGCTGTCTTCTTCCTGCCCAACCTCATCGGCGGCATCGTCCTCGGTTACGTCTGGCAGTTGCTCATCAACGGCGTCTTGGGCCGGCTTTTCCAGCAGGACATCACTTACGACGGAGCCTACGGCTTCTGGGGCCTCATCATCCTCTACAACTGGCAGATGATCGGCTACATGATGATCATCTACATCGCCGGCATCCAGAACATCCCCGGCGACGTGGTCGAGGCGGCCGCCATCGACGGGGCTGGTTTTTGGGCGCGGCTGTTCAAGGTGACAGTCCCGATGCTGGCCCCCTCCATCACCATCTGCGCCTTCTTGACGATGTCCAACGGTTTCAAGATGTTCGACCAGAACCTGGCCTTGACGAATGGGGCGCCGCTCAACCAGACGGCCGGGCTGGCCCTCGACATCTACAAGACCTTTTACACCCAAATGAATTCCGAGGGCGTCGGCCAGGCTAAGGCCGTCGTCTTCTTCGTGATCGTGGCGGTCGTCGCCTATCTACAGCTGCGGTTCACCCGGAGCAAGGAGGTGGAAGGCTGATGGAACGCACCGGCAAAGTTTTTCGTATCGTTGCTTTCTGGGGTCTGTTAGTTGTTTCGGTCATCTATCTGGTGCCGCTTGTCTTGGTCCTCGTGAATTCGTTCAAGTCGAACCTCTTCATCACGAACACGCCTTTTGCTTGGCCGAACGCCGACAATTCGGTGGGAATCGCGAACTATTCCGACGGCCTGGTCCGGACGGGTTTCCTTTCGGCCCTCGGCTATTCGGCCTTCATCACCGTGGCCTCGGTCATCGTCATCGTCGTGGTGACATCGATGACGGCTTGGTACATCGCCCGAGTCAAGAGCCGGTTCACCTCGCTGCTTTATTATCTGTTTGTCTTCTCCATGATCGTGCCTTTCCAGATGGTCATGTTCACGATGTCGAAGGTCGCCAACGTCACCCATCTCGACAACCCTGTCGGCATCGTCTTCCTCTACACCGGTTTCGGAGCTGGCTTGTCGGTCTTCATCTTCGTCGGCTTCATCCGCTCGATCCCGATTGAGCTGGAGGAGGCCGCCATGATCGACGGAGCCTCGCCTTGGAAGGTTTTCTTCTCGGTCATCTTCCCCGTCCTGCGGCCGACGGCCATCACGATCGCCGTCCTCAACGCCATGTGGATCTGGAACGACTACCTTCTGCCCAACCTTGTCATCGGCTCCAGCTACAAGACGATCCCGATCGCGGTCCAGCAGTATTTGACGGGCAGCTACGGCCAGAAAGACATGGGCGCCTTCATGGCCATGCTCGTCTTGTCGATCATCCCGATCATCGCCTTCTACTTAGCCGGCCAGCGCCACATCATCAAGGGCGTGACGGCGGGGGCGGTCAAAGGCTGAAACCGCCGGGCGGGCAAAGCTCCGGCGGGCGAAGCGGCGGCGACAGGCTCCGTAGGCCGCTGCCTTGCCCCCGGCGGCGGCCGCAAGAACCACCGATAACCCCGGCTTGGCGGCGCGTTTCCGGGCCGGCCGGTTTTGCCTTGCTGCCAGCGGCCGCAGGAGGCCAAGGAGCGGGAGGGCTGACCCGCCTAGGCGCTGGTCCTAAGCGGCGCTGGCGGGTCTTGCCGGCTGGCTTGGCGAGTCGGGGGCCGCGGGGGCAGAATAAGCGGCGGCGTCCGCCGACGGCAGGGGCAGGGGAAGGCAACCTGACCCGAGGAGGACCCCGTGACAAGTCAAACCTGCGGTGTCGTGCTGATCCACTCCGCCGCAGCTGCTTTGCGCCCGCATGTCAGCTGGGCCGTCGGCGCTGCTCTCGGCGCCCCGGACCACTTGGAGTGGACGCCCCAGCCGGCCGAGCGCGGCGCCTGGCGGGCCGAGCAAGAATGGCGCGCCCCGGCCGGCTTTGCCGCCCGCCTGGCCACGGTTTTGCAGCGCTTCCCCGACCTCCGCTTCGAAGTGACCGAAGAACCGACCGCCCTGACCGCCGGCCTGCGTTTCAGCTTCACGCCCCGCCTCGGCCTCTTCCAGGCGATGGCCGCCCCGTCGGGCGACATCGTCGTGGACGAGAACCGTTTGCATGAGGCCCTACGCCGCTGCGAGTCCCGTCCCCACGAATTGGCTGCCGCCATCCGCCGCCTGCTTGGCCAGCCCTGGGACGATGAGTTGGAGCCCTATCGCTACGCCGGCCAGACCCGCTGGCTGCGAGTCGTTTAAAGCCCCGCGGACGCCGCGCTTTTCCCACGGACGGCGCGCTTTCGGCGGCGAGCATGACGGCGAAGGCGCGGCCTTGGCGCTTTCCCCGCCTACGGCGCGCTTTCCCCGCCTACGGCGCCGTGTCGCCGCTTCCCGCCGCAGAGCCTTGGATCTCGCAAAAACCCGTTTGGCCAGAAAAGCTTTCTGTATTCCAAGGGAGGCCAGGCCGGCGGTCTCTTCCGGCGTGTCTTGTCTAGTCCTCTCGCGGCGCTTGCGTATCGTCGCCCAGGTGCCGTTCGACCGTTACCCAGCCGATGTCCTAGCCCCCGGCGCCCGTCGGCCAGCGCGCCTCGCCGCCACGCCCCTCGACGTCGCCCGCGGCCTTGTCTTGGAGGACGCCCAAAGCGGCTACTGCGGGGCCGTCGTCGCCTGGGACAATGGTTTAGTCGTCTTGGAGGACCGGCGCCGGCGGCGGCGGTCGTTTCCCTTCGGCCCGGGTTTCCTCTTAGAAGGCCGGCCGGTCTGCCTCCGGTTGCCTAGCCGCCCGCCCGTCCGCGGTTCGGCCTACACCCGCTCGGGCTCGCTGGCCGGTCCGGCCGCGCCGGCCCGAGTCGCCCAGGCTTCCCGCCTCTGGGTCGAAGGCAAGCACGACGCCGAACTGATCGAACGGGTCTGGGGGGACGATTTGCGCCACATTGGCGTTGTCGTCGAGCCGCTCGGCGGCGTCGACTGCCTGCCCGAGCGGATAGCCGAGTTCCAGCCGGAGCCAGGCCGCCGCCTCGGCGTCCTTGTCGACCACCTGGAGCCGGGCACGAAAGAGACGAGGATCGCCGACCAGGTCGCGGCCGGTCCCTACGGAGGCCACGTCCTCGTCCTCGGCCACCGCCACATCGACATCTGGCAGGCCGTCGAACCGGCCTCTTTGGGGCTGCCCGCTTGGCCCGAGATACCCAGGGGGGTCGACTTCAAGCAGGGCACTTGCCGGGCCCTGGGCTGGCCTTGGCAGAGCCCAGCCGACCTCGCCCAAGCCTGGCGGCGCATCCTCAACCGGGTGGAATCATGGCGCGACCTCGACCGCGCCTTCGTCACGAACGTGGAAAGGCTCATCGACTTCGCCCAGGAAGGCTGAGGCTGCTTAATTGGCCTGGGCGCGCGGCAGGCTGCGTCAGTTTGACCGCCTGCCGTGAGTCCGCGGCTTCGGCCGCCGTCCTCGCTGGAGCGGTCCCGGGCACGATGGTTTGGGCTTGCAGGATGCAGCTTCGGCCGCCGTACTCGCTTGGGCGGCCCGGCTGTTCAGGCCAGCTGCCTCGTCCCGGCCGCCGCGATCGGCGCTGGCGCGGGCGTGCCCGACATGTCGCGGCGCGAATCCGGCGTCGGCAAGGTGATGGGGGCCCCGGAGTCCGCTGCCGCGACCGCCGGGGCCGGGCCGACCCAGGCCAGGGTCAGGTTGTCTTCGCCTTTGAGAAGGCGCTGACAGCGGACGCCGCCGGTCGCGCGGCCCTTGGCTGGGTAGAGGTCGCAGGGCGTCACCTTGACCGTCCCCGCCTCCGTGCCCGGCAGCGCCGCGGAGGAGCCGGCGACGGTGACGACCTCGGCGGCCAGGGGGTCGGCCGCGCCGAAGAAGATGACCCGTGCGCCGGGGCTGAGGCTGATTCCCGCCACGCCGCCGCCGGCCCGGCCCTGAGGCCGTACCTTCTCAGCTGGGAAGCGCAGCAACTGGGCGTCCGAGGTGACGAACACAAGGTCGGTTGACTCGGCTGTCAGCTCGGCCGCCCCGACCACTTCGTCGCCGTCGTCGAGGCGGATGAGGTCCCAGGAGTCTTTGCCGAGCAACTCGAAGTTGGTCCGTTTGACGATGCCTTGGCGGGTGCCGAAAACCCAACCGAAACCCTGGTCCGCCAAGGTCGTGAGGGCAAGCGCCCGCTCGCCGTGGTCCAAAGCGACGAGTTCGGCCAGCGGCGTGCCGCCTTGGAGGTTGGCGGCGCCGCTGACAGGCGGGATCGACGGCAAGTCGATGGCGTGGAGGCGGATGACCCGGCCGCGGGAGGTCAGGACCCCGAGGTCGCTGCGGCTGGTGGTGCGGACCGAGCTGACGATGACGTCGTGGGCGGCGCGGGGGCCGTCGCCGCCAGGGGGTTCCGCGGTGTCGATGCGCGCTGCCAGCCCGGCCGAGCTCAAGGCGACGACGCAGGGGCCGTCGGGGATCTCGATGGGGCCGGCGGCGGCCTTGGGGGAGGCGCCTTCCCCGGACAGCAGGACCGTCCGGCGCGGCGTCCCGAAGCGCCGGACGACCTCGTCAAGATCCGTGGCCACGACCTGGCGCAGCCGCTCCGGCGACTCGATGACCGCGGTCAGGCCGGCGATGCGGCTGGCCAGCTCGTCCCGCTCTTGCCCCAATTCGATGGCGGACAGTTTGGTCAGCCGGCGCAACTGCATGTCGAGGATGTAGACGGCCTGGACGTCGGTCAGGTTGAAAGCCTCGGTCAGCCGGGTCCGCGCCTCGGCGGCGTCCTCGGAGGAGCGGATGATGGCGATGACATCGTCGATGTCGACGATGGCCAGCAACAGGCCTTCGACCAGGTGGAGCCGGTCGGAGGCCTGGGCCAACTGGAAACGGGCCCGGCGCAAGGTCACCTCAAGCCGGTGGCCGAGGTAGATCTGGAGCAGCTCGGGCAACGACAAGGTCCGCGGCTGGCCGTCGACAAGGGCGACAGCGTTGATGGAGAAAGAATCTTCGAGTTTCGTCTTCGCGTACAAAGTTTCCAACAAGGCTTCGGCGTTGATGCCGTTCTTGACCTCGATGACGAGGCGCGTCCCGTGGTTGAGGTCGGTCAAGTCTTTGACGTCGGCGATGCCTTGGAGCTGCTTCTTTTCGACCAGGGCCTTGATCTGCTCCATGATCTTTTCCGGCCCGATCAGGTAGGGCAGTTCCGTCACGACGATGCCCTTGCGGCGCGGCGTCACCTGTTCGATCCGGGCCAAAGCGCGGACTCGGAAGGCGCCCCGGCCGGTCGCGTAGGCGTCGCGGATGCCGTCGAGGCCGACGATCTTGCCGCCGGCCGGCAGGTCGGGGCCGGGGATGAGGCGGATCAGCTCGTCCAACGTGGCGTCCGGGTTCGCCAAGAGGTATTTAAGGCCGGCGACGACTTCGACCAGGTTGTGAGGGGCCATGTTGGTGGCCATGCCGACGGCGATGCCGCTGGCCCCGTTCACGAGGAGGTTGGGGAAGGCGGCCGGCAAGACGACCGGCTCGGACTCTTTGCCGTCGTAGTTGGGCCGGAAGTCGACGGTGTCCGAGTCGAGGTCGCTCGTCATGGCGAGGGCCGCCGGACCCATCCGGCATTCGGTGTAGCGCATGGCGGCCGGACCGGCGTCGAGGGAACCAAAATTGCCGTGTCCGTCGATCAGGGGCAGGCGCATGGCCCAGGGTTGGGCGACGCGCACGAGGGCGTCGTAGATGGCGGTGTCGCCGTGCGGGTGGAGGACGCCCATGACCTGGCCGACCACGCGGGCGCATTTGACGTGGGGCTTGTCGGGGCGGATGCCCATCTCGTCCATCGAGTAGAGGATGCGGCGCTGGACCGGTTTGAGGCCGTCGCGGGCGTCGGGCAGTGCGCGGGCGTAGATGACCGAGTAGGCGTACTCGAGGAACGACGCCTCCATCTCCTGGGCGACTTCGGTGTCGAGGATCCGCTCTTCGGATTCGACGTCGAGGCCGATGGGTTTGGCTGCCATGGTTGTGGTCGGACTCCTTGACTGCGGGTTCTTTTGCGAGATGCCGCCCGCCAGGGTACCGCGACGAAGCTGGGGCCGAAGCCGAAGCCGAAGCCGGCCGGCGCGTCGCTGAAGTCTCGGCGTTGCCAGCGGCGCCCAGGCTGGCCGCGGCGCTATCGTTCAGGTCATGTCTGTCCGCCCCGGCAAGCGTCTTGGCCGCGCCGTGCCTAGGCGCGACGGGGCGGCCCCAGGCGCGCTGGGCCAACCGCCGGCGGGTCCGCCAGCTGAGGCGGGCCGGTCAGGCTCGTCGGAGCCGGCGGTCAAACCGGCGGCGGGTTTGCCCGCTGAGCCGGGTCGGGCGAACTCGTCGGAGCCGCCAGCTACGGCGGAACCCGAAGAGCGGGAGACAAGCCGGCCTTTCATCGCCGCCCGTGTCGACCGGGCTGTCGCCCGCCGCCTTGAGGCTTTCGCCCGCCGGCTCGGTTGGCGGGACTCTGTCATCGGCTACACCGGCTACGGCACCACCGGCCAGCTCCGTGTCTTGGCCCGCGTCGTCTTGGCCCCAGACGGCAAGACCTGGCCGCGCGACCGCCGCGACGGTTCCTCGCGCGAGCAACGCGGCTGGCGTAATTTCTTTTCTCTCGGCTGCGTCGAGCGGCGCGCCCGGCTGCGTGTCGGCTGTCGCGTCCTCGACGTGGTGACCGATCGCGACGGCTACCTCGACCTCCGCGTCAGCGGGCATGGCCTCGCCCCCGGCTGGCATTACGTGACGATTGAGACCGCCGACGTGCCGGCGGCCCGCGCCCGTGTCTGCGTCATCGGGGACGACGTGACCTGCGGCATCGTCTCCGACATCGACGACACGATCATCGCGACCCACCTGCCCCGGCCCCTCATCGCCGCTTGGAACTCTTTTGTCGTGGCCGAGTCGGCCCGCCTGCCTGTCGCCGGCATGGCCCACTTCTACAAAGACCTCCTACGCCGCCACCCCGGCGCCCCGGTTTTCTACATTTCCACCGGCTCGTGGACGACCCTGCCCTTCGTGGAACGCTTCGCCCTCCGCCACGGTTTCCCCGCCGGCCCCATGCTCCTGACCGACTGGGGGCCGACCAACACAGGCTGGTTCCGTTCCGGACTCAAGCACAAGCAAGACTGTCTCCGCTCGCTGGCCCGCGACTTCCCCCGCATCCGCTGGTGGCTGATCGGCGACGACGGCCAACACGACCCCAAGACCTACACCGATTTCGCCCGCCGCCAGCCGGACCATGTGGCCGGCCTCGCCATCCGGGAACTCAACCCGGTCGAGCAGGTCCTCGCCCACGGCACCTGGCATGAGCTCGACGTGGCGGTCCGGCCTGACCCGCCTGACGCCGCGCCCCAGTTCCGGGGGCCTGACGGGCTGGTTTTGTGGAGCCAGGTGGCGGCGCACCTCGATGGGAACGGCGCCGGCCCTAAGCCGCGGTAGACTGGCACTCCTAAGCCAAGAGTGCCAGGAGACTCAAGACAATGTTGGATGATCGCAAACTCGCTGTTTTGCGGGCGATCGTCTCCGACTATGTCCGCAACCGCGAACCAGTCGGCTCGCGCGCCTTGGTCGAGCGGCACCGCCTCAACGTCTCGCCCGCCACGGTCCGCAACGACATGGCCGCGCTGGAGGAGGAAGGCTACATCACCCAGCCCCACACGTCGGCCGGCCGGATACCGACCGACAAGGGCTATCGCCTCTTTGTGGACCGCCTGGCCCAGGTCAAACCCTTGTCCGCCGCCGAGCGCCGGGCCATCACGACGTTCCTCGCCCAGGCGGTCGACCTCGATGACATCATCTTGCGGACGGTCCGCTTGCTCGCCCAGGTGACGAGCCAGGTCGCCATCGTCCAATACCCAGTCGCGGACTGCGCCGCCATCCGCCGGGTCGACCTCATCCGCCTCCAGGGCGCCCGCGGCCTTGTCGTGCTCATCACCGCAGCCGGCGCTGTCCGCCAACACCAAATCGATCTGGGCGAATACGACGACGCCGACCTGGACGCGGTCCGCGACCGCCTCGGCGACGTCGTCGCCGGGTTGTCCTTGAGCCAGGCCGCCGCCTCGCTAGGGCGTTTGCCGGAGGCCGTCGAGCCGCGCCTCCAGGCTTTGGCCGCCGCCCTTGTGGCGGTTGTGGCCAGCCTTGTCACGGCGGAGCCGACGTCCCGCGTCGTCGTCGGCGGGGTCGGCAACCTGGCCAGTTTCGCAGACCAGTTCGAGACCGCCGTCAAACCCGTCCTCGAAGCCCTTGAAGAGCAGGTTGTTTTGTTACGGCTCTTGGGCGAGGCGACCCACGAGGTGACGGTGCGGATCGGCCTGGAAAACGAACACGCCAACCTCTCACAGGCCTCGGTCGTGGCTTCCGGCTACGGCGCTCCCGAGTCGGTCTTGGCCGGCCTCGGCGTCGTCGGACCCACCCGCATGGACTATCCCTCCACGATGGCCTCTGTCCGAGCCGTCGCCCGCTACGTCAGCCAGATCCTGGCCGAAGGATGACATGAGTTCTGACTATTATTCGACGCTCGGCGTCGCCCGCGGCGCCAGCCCGGAAGACATCAAGAAGGCCTACCGCAAGCTGGCCATGAAATATCACCCGGACGTCGCCAACGAACCTGGGGCCGCCGAGCGCTTCAAGGAGATCGGCGAGGCCTACGCGGTCTTGTCCGACCCGGCCAAGCGCGACCTTTACGACCGTGGCGGCGACCCTTTGCAGGGGGGGTTGGGCGGCGGTTTCGGGCCGGGTTTCGCCGGCGGCTTCGACTTCTCCACCATCGTCGACGCGATGTTCGGCGCCGGCGCGGCCGCCCGCGGCCCCCGTTCCCGGGTCAGCCGCGGCCAGGATCGGCTCGAACGGGTCCGCCTCACGCTGGTCGAGGCGGCTTTCGGGACGACGCGCCAGCTCAAGGTCGATTCGGCCGTCGTCTGCTCGGGCTGCTCCGGCTCCGGTTCGGCTGACGGCTCGCCGCCGGCGGCCTGCGCCCAGTGCCGCGGCCGCGGCGAGATCACCCAGGTCCAGCGTTCCTTCATCGGCGACATCCGCACCTCGTCGCCCTGCCCGGCTTGCCGCGGTTTCGGCACTGTCATCGCGCACCCTTGCCCGGATTGCTACGGCGAAGGCCGTGTCCGCGCCTCCCGCACGGTCACCGTCAAGGCGCCCCCCGGCGTCACCACCGGCAACCGCATACGGTTGGAGGCCCAAGGCGACGTCGGCCCCGGCGGCGGTCCGGCCGGCGACCTTTACGTCGAGTTGGCCGTCAAAGAGCATGACCTCTTCACGCGCCGCGGCGACGACCTTGAGGCGACGCTCGAGATCCCGATGACGGCGGCCGCCTTGGGCGCCGTCATCGACATGCCGACCCTTGACGCCGAGCGCGAGGCGGCCGACCCCGCCGACTGCTCGGTCGAGGTTGAGATCGCCCGCGGCGCCCAGACGGGCACGAGGGTCGTCGCCCGCGGCAAGGGCGTGCCGAAGCTGCGCGGCCGTGGCCGTGGCGACCTTGGCATCACGATCATCGTGCGGACGCCGGCCGACCTGGACGAACAACAAATTGAACTGTTGGAGAAGCTGGCCGAATTACGAGGTGAGCAAACCCCGCAGCTGACTCCGAAGCTGGCCAAGGGCGGGGTCTTCAGCCGTCTCAAGGAAGCTTTCGGCGGGTGACGGCATTGCGGCAGAGGCAGCCGTCGTGAGCGACGGTTTCTTTTTGGCGGTTCTGCCCGCCGGTGTTTCCGTCGGCGCGGCCGTGGCCTTGACGGGCGGCGAAGCCCGTCACGCGGCGGTGGTCCGGCGGATTAGGGTCGGCGAGGTCGTCACGGTGGCCGACGGGTCTGGACAAGGCGTCCGCGGCCCGGCTCTCGCTGTGGCCCCCGACCGGGTCGTCATCGAGGTGGCTGAGTTGTTGACGGCGGAGCCGCCGGCCCCCTTTGTCACGGTTGTCCAAGCCCTCCCGAAGAAGGACCGCGGCCCGCTGGCCGTCGACCTCATGACCGAGTTGGGCGTTGACGCTGTCGTTCCTTGGCAGGCTGCCCGTTCGACCGTCCGTTGGGAAGGGGAACGAGGCGAGAAGGCCCGCGCCGGTTGGCAGGCGGCCGCCCGCGAGGCGGCCAAGCAGTCGCGCCGGCTGACGGTCCCCGTCGTGGACGAGGTGGCGACAACCCGTCAGGTGGCCGAACTCTTAAAGACGGCGGGCCAACGGGCGGTCTTCCACGAGGCGGCGAAGACGCCCCTTGGCAGCCTCGCCGTCGACCCGGCCAAGCCGCTCGTTTGCGTCATCGGACCGGAAGGCGGCTTGACGCCGGCGGAACTCGACGCTTTCCTGGCCGTCGGCGCCCAGGCTTATTGCCTAGGCCCGACTGTTTTGAGGACCTCGACGGCCGGGGCGGCCGCCTTGGCCCAGCTTCGTCTTCTGGCCGCCCAGACCGCCGCCCGGCTCAAGGAGGCCTCGTGACCGCTTTTCCCAAGGCCCCGCCGGGCTCGTCCGCCGTTTCGCCTTCCGCTTCTGCGGCCGGCGGCCCGCCGGCCGTCTCGGGGCCAGACGCCGCGGCCGACGGCGGCCGCCCGAGGACTTCGGACGCCGCGGCCGGCTCGCTCGCCGCCCGACAGGCGGAGTTCTCTTTTGTCCCCGGCGCCTCGATCCCCGGCCAACCCGGTCGGACCGGGGTCATCCACACTCCCCACGGTGACATCGCCACGCCGGCTTTCATCGTCGTCGGCACTCAAGCCAGCGTCAAAGGGATGCTGCCGCGTGACGTGGCGGAGCTCGGCGCCCAGGCCGTGCTCGGCAACGCCTATCACCTCTACCTCCAGCCCGGCCCCGACCTTGTGGATGAAGCCGGCGGACTGGCTCGTTTCATGGGCTGGAACGGTCCTTCGTACACCGATTCCGGCGGTTTCCAGGTCCTCAGCTTGGGAGCCGGCTTCAAGAAGGTCCTCGCCATGGACACGGCCGGCCTGGCCGCCGACGACGTCATAGCGGCGGGCAAGGACCGCTTGGCCCGGGTGGACGACGACGGCGTCACCTTCCGGTCGCACCGCGACGGCTCGAGCCACCGTTTCACCCCCGAGGCCTCTGCCGCCATCCAACACCAGCTCGGCGCCGACATCATGTTCGCCTTCGACGAGTGCACGACCCTCATGAACACGCGGGCCTACCAGGAGCGCTCCGTCGCCCGCACCCAGGCCTGGG
This sequence comes from Propionibacteriaceae bacterium, assembly GCA_031268515.1. Classification (GTDB taxonomy): domain Bacteria; phylum Actinomycetota; class Actinomycetes; order Propionibacteriales; family Propionibacteriaceae; genus WQYJ01. The sequence continues at coordinate 6,232 of JAIRXC010000042.1, read as the reverse complement.
CGGTCCGCTGCCTGGCCGAGCACGCCCGTCTGACGCGGGAACGGGCGGCCAAGCCCTACCAAGCCCTGTTCGGCGTTGTCCAAGGCGCCCAATTCGAGGACCTCCGCCGTCAGTCGGCGCGTGGCCTGCGGGAGGCCGAGGCTTGCGGCATCGGCTTCGACGGTTATGGCATCGGCGGCGCCATCGAAAAGCAGAGTTTGGGTCAGATCTGCCGTTGGGCTGTCGCGGAGCTGCCCGTCGGCAAACCCCGCCACCTCCTCGGCATCGGCGCTCCGGAGGACCTGTTCGCCGGCGTCAAGGCGGGAGCCGACACTTTCGACTGCGTCGACCCGAGCCGGACAGCCCGTAACGGCGCCATCTACACAGCCGACGGCCGCTACAACGTCGACACCCTCGCCAGCAAGCGTGCATTTGCTCCGTTGGAGGAGGGTTGCGACTGCCTCACCTGCCGTTTTCACACCCGGGCCTATCTCCACCACCTGGCCCGCTCGAAGGAATTGCTCTTCTACAGCCTTGCCACCATCCACAATCTTCGTTTTACGGTGCGCCTGGTCGACGCCATCCGCGCCGCGATCAGCCAAGGCCAGTTCGAGGCCTTTGAAGCCGAGTTCCTCGGCCGCTACCTAGCTGGCCGCCGCCGCGCGGGCAACGCCTAAGGCCCAGGCCTAAGTTCTTTTAGCTGGGTCCGCTTCGGCTCGCCGCACGGCCCGTATGACCAGCGTCGTCGCGGGCAACAGGACCGCTTCAACGGCCAGTTTGTAGACGTAGCCGACAACGATGTAGTTGGTGAGCGTGGCTGCCCCGACGACGCCGCCGAACGCTATGGAGCAAAACAAGACTGTGTCAGCGGCCCCGCCTGCGGCCGTCGATCCGAGCAGCCGGAACCAAAGCGACCCCGGCCGGGCCCGGTCCCGCAAGGCGACGAGGACGCGGGCGTTGAGAAGCTGTCCGACGATGTAGCCGGCCAAGGAGGCGGCGACGATCCTAGGCACGAAGCCGAGCACGGCGTGCCAGGCGGCTGTCATCTCCCAGCCTTCAGCCGGCGGGGCGGCGTCGACGAGGGCGAAGGCCGCGGCGGCGGCGGCGCTGAGGACGAAGCCGGCGACGATGGCCCGACGGGCCTGGCGGAAGCCGTAGACCTCCGCCAGCACGTCGCCCAGGATGTAGGTGAGGGGGAAGACGGCCGCGCCGCCGTCGAAGACCAGGGGGAGGAGGGGAACGCCGCCGGGCGCCCAGCTGGGGCCGACCGCGATGAGCTTTGTGGCCGCGACGTTGGCGACGAGGAGGAAACCGCAGAAGGCCGCGACGAGGAGGTCGGCGTGCCGGCCGGCCGGGCGCGGCGCCTCCTCCGGGCGGCTGGCGGCGGGTGGGACGGCGGACACGCCCCGAATGGTATCTGCTGCCTCTGGCCGGCCTCGGCTTCGCGCTGGCGGGGGCGGGGCTGGGAAGCTAGGGCGCGAATGCTGCCCGCGGGGCTGGCCGGCGGCGCCTTCGTGTGGCAGGATCGGCATATGACCGACAACCCCTACACGCCAGACGCCTCGGAACAGCTCGACCAACTCCAGGCCGACGCGACGCTGATCGACCGGGGGGTCGAAGACGTCCTCGACGAGGGCTACATCGCTCCTGACACCTGGTCGGTGCTGGAGACCTACGGCAACACGGCGGCCGAGATGCGCCAGGGCGAGTCGATTGACCGCCAGGTCGCCGCCGAGGTCCCGGAGAGCACGCAAGAAGCGCCTGTCTGGCGGCCCGAACCGGGCCAAGTCGAGCATGTCGGCGGCCGTCGGGCCGGCCGGCTCATCGCTGTCGCCGACGCGGCTTCGGACACGTTGGCCGCAGACGTGGGCATCGACGGCGGCGGCGCCAGCGCCGAGGAAGCCGCCATGCACATCATCGACCCTGACAACGACGATCTCGAAGACGAAGGCTGAGCCGCGCTGCCGCTTTCGCGGCTTAAGTTCCGCTGCCCGTCGGCGGATTAGGCCGGGGCCGTTAGAATGGCGCCGTCTCTAAATGGCGCCGTGCCTATTTTGACTACCCCCGCTCTTGCGAAAACGATATTAGTGAGGACTCCTGACCACGACCGCCGCCTTGCCGGCTGAAACGCCAATGCCCGCCGAACCCCAGAGCGCGGCCAAGCGCTTGGCCGTGCCCAGTTCCGTGCCGATGGTCAGTGTTCTCGGCCCTGGCGACGAGTTCCTCCGCGTCATGGAAAGCCGCCTCGGCGCCGACATCCACGTCCGCGGCAACGAGGTCACTTTGACGGGGCCGCCGGCCGCCGTCGCTGTGGGCCAAACCGTCCTGGGCGAGCTGATCGCCGTCGTCCGGACCGGCCAGGGCCTGACGGCCGCCGACGTCGAGCGGGTCGTGGACATGGCGGCCGCCGGCCAGGTTGGCGCGGCTTCTGTCTTGACCGCTTCGATCCTCTCGAACCGGGGCAAGACGGTCCGGCCCAAGACGCTCAACCAGAAACGCTACGTCGACGCCATCGACTCCCACACCATTGTCTTCGGCATCGGCCCGGCCGGCACTGGCAAAACGTATCTTGCCGTAGCTAAGGCTGTCCAGGCTCTCCAAGCCAAGCGTGTCAACCGGATCATCATGACTCGTCCGGCCATTGAGGCCGGCGAGCGGCTCGGCTTCCTCCCCGGCGCCTTGAGCGAGAAAATCGACCCCTACCTCCGCCCCCTCTACGACGCCCTCCACGACATGGTCGACCCGGAGTCCGTGCCCCGGCTCATGACGGCGGGGACGATCGAGGTGGCCCCCCTCGCCTACATGCGCGGCCGCAGCCTCAATGAGGCTTTCATCATCTTGGACGAGGCCCAAAACACGTCCATGGAACAGATGAAGATGTTTTTGACGCGGCTCGGCTTCGGTTCGACCATGGTCGTGACAGGCGACATCACGCAAACTGACCTTCCCACAGGCATGAAATCAGGCCTACGCGAGGTGCAGGGCATCCTCGACCGCCTCGATGACGTCAGTTTTTGCCACATGACGAACCGCGATGTCGTCCGCCACCGCCTGGTCGGCCAGATCACGGCCGCCTACGACCGTTACGAGGCCGCTTTGGCTCAGGGGGCCCGCCGATGATCGACATTGTGAACGAATCCGGTTTGCCGGCCGACGAGGACGGCTTGGCCGCCTTGGCCCGCTTCGCCCTCGGCCAACTCCACATCCACCCGGAAGCAGAGTTGTCGATCCTCTTGGTCGACGAGGCGACCATGGCGAACTACCACGAGCGTTTCATGGAAGAACCCGGCCCGACTGACGTTTTGAGCTTTCCCATGGACGAGTTACGGCTGCCCGCCCCCGGCGAAGAACCGCCGCTCGGGTTGCTCGGGGACATCGTCCTTTGCCCGGCCGTGACGGCCCGCCAGGCCGCCGAGTTCGGCCGCACGCCGGCCGCCGAGGCTGAGTACCTCTTGATCCACGGGCTGCTCCACCTTCTCGGCTTCGACCACGCCGAAGCAGCCGAGAAGAAGACGATGTTCGACCTCAACGACGCCCTCGTCGCCGCCTGGGGAACCGAGCGGCGGAAACGGAAACGGGTCCGGTGACGCGTCTCATCCTCGATCTCGCCGGCCTTGTCGCCGCCTTGGCCTGGGGTGGTTTCTTCGAGGCCGTCCACGAAGCCTTCGAGCAGATGACCCAGGGCCGGGCCGGCCGGCTCCAAGCCGATGAGCGCAAGGGCGCGGCCCGCTTGGCCGAGGTCGCCGCCGATCCTGGCTTGGCCATCGCGACGGCTCGCTTCCTCAGCCGCGTAGGCGATGTCGGCGTCGTTTTCGTGTTCTTCGACCTTTGCCACCCGGTCGCCTCGCTGGCCGGTCGGGCGGTCGCCGCCGGCGCCAGCGCGGCCATTGTCGGCTTCGTCGTCACAGGGGTCGGAGCTAGGACCTTGGGCCGCCAGCACGCCTCGGCGGTCGCCCTCAAGACGGCCGGACTGGTCCGTTTCTTGACCGCCGCCGTGGGCTTTTTGACCAAAGCCCTCATCGCCGTCGGCAACGCCATCACGCCGGGCCGCGGCTATCCTGAGGGGCCCTTTGCGACGGAAGACGAACTGCGGGCGTACGTCGACTTGGCTGAGGCCTCGAACGAGATCGAGGCCGATGAACGCAAGATGATCCATTCGGTCGTTGATTTAGGCGACACTCTCGTGCGCGAGGTCATGGTGCCCAGGCCGGAGATCGTCTACATCGAGCAGGCGAAGACTCTTCGCCAAGCCTTGTCCCTCGCTCTTAAGTCAGGTTTCTCAAGGATCCCTGTCGTCGGGGCCGGCGGCCTTGACGACATCGTCGGCATCGCCTACCTCAAGGACATCGTCCAGCGGGTTTTCGACCACGCCGAAGCTCAGTCGAACGAGGCCGTCGCCTCGATCGTCCGGCCGGTCACGTGGTGTCCTGACTCGAAGCCCGCCGACGACCTCTTGCGTGAGATGCAAGCTGACCGCAGCCACCTCGTCGTCGTGGTCGATGAGTTCGGCGGCACGGCCGGGCTCGCCACCATCGAGGACATCCTCGAAGAGATCGTCGGGGAGATCGTGGACGAGTTCGACGACGAACTCCCTCCGGTTGTCGACTTGGGCGGCGGGGTCTTCAAGGTCGTCTCCCGGCTTTCTCTGGACGACCTCGGCGACCTCTTCGGCTTGGAGTTGGACGACGATGACGTCGACTCGGTGGGCGGCATCTTGGCCAAGCAGCTCAACCAGGTGCCGTTGCCGGGGGCGCAGGCGTTTTGGCGCGGCCTCGAATTGACGGCCGACCAGCTCATGGGCCGGCGCCATCAGATCGCCACGGTCGTCGTCCGGCGCGTTCCCGAGGCGGCCAGCCCCGCCAGCCCGGTGGCCGAAGGAGGCGAAGCGTGAGGCGGGGGCAGAGGGCGTCCGGCCCTCGCCCAGGCGCCCGCAGGCACGGGGGCAAGGCTGGCGTGGTCCGCAAAGATTCCGGCGGGGCTGGGCGGCAAGCCGGCGGGGCTCGCAAGGGCTCTGATGAAACCAGGCGGCAGGCCGGCGGGGCCGGCAAGGGTTCCGACGGAACCGGGCAAGGCGCCGGCGGGAACCGCTTGACGGGGCGCGCTGATCAGGCGGCCCGGGAGCGCCGCCAAGACTTGGAAAGCCGCAGCGGCCAAGGCGCCGCCGGGAATCGCTTGGGGGAGCGCGTTGGAGCGGCTGCCCAGTCGGCCGGCCCGGCCGGCGGCCAGGTTTTCCGGTCGGGTTTTGCGGTTGTCGTGGGCCGGCCCAACGCAGGCAAATCGACCCTCGTCAACGCCCTAGTCGGCCAGAAGATCGCCATCGCCTCGGACCGTCCGCAAACGACCCGGCACACTGTCCGCGGCATCGTCAACCGTCCCGGCGCCCAACTCGTCCTCATCGACACGCCGGGCCTCCACAAGCCCCGCAGCCTTCTCGGCGAACGTCTCAACGCCGTCGTCCGGGAGGCTTGGTCCGCTGTCGACGTGGTCGCCTGCTGCTTGCCCGCCGATGAGCGGATCGGACCGGGCGACCGTTATCTGGCCGGCGAATTGGCCCGGTTGCCCCACCGTCCCAGCCTCGTCGCCTTCGTCACGAAAATCGACTTGACGGCTCCGGACCGGTTGCTCGAACACCTCGTCGCGGTCAACAAGCTGGGCGCGGACCTGGGCTTTGAGTGGGCGCACATCGTGCCGGTTTCCGCTTTGGCCGGCGTCCAGGTCGAAGAGGCCGCCGCTGTCTTGGCTTCGCTCTTGCCGCCCGGGCCCAGCTATTACCCCGATGGCGCCGCAACCGACGAGCCGGACGAGGTCCTCGTGGCCGAGCTGATCCGCGAGGCCGCCTTGGGGCTCGTCCGCGACGAGTTGCCCCACTCCATCGCCGTGACGGTCGAGGAGATGGGCCTGCGCGCGGGGCGGGCCGCAGACCGGCCGCTCCTCGACGTCTACGCTTCGCTGATCGTCGAACGGGATTCTCAAAAGCCCATTGTCTTGGGGGCCGGCGCCAGCCGGTTGAAAGAGATCGGCTCGTCTGCCCGCCAACAGATCGCCCGCCTGCTCGGGGTCCCGGTCCACCTCGACCTGCGTGTCAAGGTGCTCAAGGAGTGGCAGTCCAATCCGAAGTCCCTCAACCGCCTGGGGTTTTGACCGCCGAGGCGCCGCCGACAGGCAAAATAGATAGGCAAATCAGTCATGGCAAGGAGATTGTGGTTGTTTGACGGGGTTGAAAAATCTGAATTATTTTTTAAACTGCGAAAAC
>JAIRXC010000081.1 GCA_031268515.1 Propionibacteriaceae bacterium | reverse complement strand
CCACAAGGGCTCACGACGGAGAGCAGCGGCTCAAGCAGCAACGTCAAAGAGATGAAAGAAACGTCGGCCACGGCTAGGCCGACAAGCTGGCCGCCGACATCGGCTGCTGTGAGGTCGCGGAGGTTGAGGCCCTCGCGGTTGACGACCCGGGGGTCGGCGGCCAGGACGGAGGAGAGTTGGCCGTGGCCCACGTCGACCGCCCAAACCCGTTTCGCGCCCCGCTCCAAAAGCACCTGGGTGAAGCCGCCCGTCGAAGCCCCCGCGTCGAGGGCGCAGGCCGGGACCGCCGTCCTGGAATCGTCCAGGGCGCAGCGGAGTTTGTAGGCGGCGCGGGAAACCGACGAGTCGGCCGCCGCTTCGACACGGTCGGCCGCCGTCACGGGAAACGACGCCTTGGCAGCCGGCTTCCCGTTGACGTTGACCCGGCCGGCGGCGACAAGTTCAGCCGCCTGCCCCCGGGAACGGGCCAACCCCCGGTCGACAAGCGCGCGGTCAAGCCGGGTCAAACGCCCTTGCAGCCCAAGCTCCGACAAATAAACCTCGTTTCATTGCGAGAAGCTTGCGGTCCCCGCGACGACGCGGCGAAACGCTGTCCGGCCGTCCGGCCCTGCCGTTGAAAGCTCCCTGCGATGACGGCTCGAAGCGAGGCGGCAAGACTTTCGGCCAGCCTTGGGGTCAACTGTCCAGGGCCGCCCGGACGGCGGCGTGCGCCTCCGTCAGCCGGGGCAGATGTTCGGCCAAGTCGGCACGGTCCAGATCGGCGACCGCCGCCAAGGCGGCGTCGATGCCGGCGTGCCCCGTCTCGGGTGGCAGACCGGCGGGGCAGGCGGGATCGGTTGGCGGCGCGGCGGCGGTCTCATCCACGGCGTTAGCATCCCCCATCAAAGCGCCGGAAGCCAAGCCCGGCCGCGCAGGCACAGGCCAGACGCCGCCGTCAGTTCCACCAGCCTGACTACGTCGGGCCTGGGCCAAACCCGAGCCTTTGGCCTAAGCGCCGTGGCATGGGCTGAGTCCGGTTTCGCGGGATTATGGAAACCTCCGGCCCGAACAGCCCGGAGGGTGGCCGCCCTCCTACAGACTCAGCCACACGGACCTTCACAAGCCGGCTTCGCAGCCCCGAGCCAAGGGGCTGAACTGACGCCCACATGATAAAACAATGGACATTACGTTCCGTCGCTGCTCGCGACCGCGCGTATGCCGGAACGCTGGATGACACGCTGGATCGTCAGGTCGCGTTGACGGGGATGGCTGACGTAGGTGATGTCGCGCAGCCCTTGGTCGTCGGCGGCCGACTCGAAGGTGAAGTGGCCGTAGTCGAGCAGCATCCCAAGGAGAGGCTGGCGGACGTTGATGTCGAGGATGCGGGCCAGCGGCATCGTCGCGACTTGGCGGAAGAAAACTCCGCGGACCCGGAAGACCCGCATGTTCGTGATGACGAAGCGGTCCATGTAGCGGGAGTGGTAGCGGTAGAGGCCGCTCAAGGCGAGCCCAAAGCCAAGCAGCATGGCCGGCCACCAGCCGACGGCGCCAGCGGCGACCATGACGGCGGCCCCGGCCACGACGGCCGCGACCGGCAAGACGGCGGTGACCGGGTGCTTCAAGACCTCATCGATGATTTCCTCGCCTTCGTCGGTGAGGAGGTAGCGCTCGACCGCGGGAGCAAGCAGGCTCGGCCGCTCAACCATGGGTCACGGGATGAGGGACTGGAAAAACTTGACGATGGGGTCGAAAGCGCCGAAGAAACCCTTGACTGCCGCGGCAGCGTCCTCCGGGCGTGTGAAAATGTAAAAAAGGGCGAAAGCGGCAATGAACAGCGCAATCCCCTTACGCAGCCAGCCCGGCATCTTGTCACTCCAATCCCCGTGTCCGCGTCCCATCCTGCCGGACGGGGCACAGGCCAAGGCGGCGGCGCGCCGTCGTGCCGCGAACACGGTTTGGCGGGGAAGACCTCAAGGCGGCCGCTGTGGAAGGCGCCACAGCCGTCCGCAAGGGCCGTCTGCCACTGGAGCCCCCAGGCCGCCGCGCCGACGCGACGCGCCCGCTGCCGCAAGCCATCCGGGTCCGGAACCACTTGACCCAGGCCGCGGTCCGCCAAGTCGACGCGCCGCCCGCTGCCGCCATTGGCCCCAGCCTCAGAACCTCAAAGACGCCAGGAACCGCCAGGCCGGCGCCTACGCCGATCGGCCTGGTTCAGAGCCTCAGGGCCGCCATCTTCTAGAAACGCCGCCCGCCGGGCGGCGGGCCGACGGCAATGTGGAAAACTAAGGCCCATGGATCACAGCGACATTTTCACGTGCATCGACCATGTCGGCTATGCCGTCCCCGACCTTGACGCCGCCATCGCCTTCCACACCGAGGTGCTGGGATTTCGCCTCCTGCACCGGGAGACGAACACCGAGCAAGGCGTCGAAGAAGCCATGCTGGGAACCGGCGCGCAGCTGCCCGAGAGCGCCCAGGTCCAACTCCTCGCCCCTCTCAGCCCCGAATCCACAATCGGCAAGTTCATTGAAAAGAAGGGCCCCGGCATCCAGCAGGTTTGCTACCGGGTCGCCGACATCGACCAGGCCAGCGCCGTCCTGCGGGAGCGCGGCGTCCGCCTCCTCTACGAAGCCCCTCGCATCGGCACGGGCGGCTCACGCATCCAATTCGCCCACCCCAAAGACACCGGCGGCATCCTCCTTGAGATCGTCGAACCGGCCGCAAGCCACTAAATCCCCCTCCTCTCCACAGCCGCCCAAGCGTCGGGCGGAAGGCTTCTCGCCCGACGCTTTCCTTCCCGCTCCCCCCAAGCGCGGACCCCGCCAGCCGGCAAACCCTCAACCTGTCTCGGGCCATGGGGCAGAATCGATCCACGACCTATACTTCCCCCCAGCAGCCTCGCGCCGTTTTGGCCGGTCCGGGAACCCCGGCGGCTGAGACGCCGAACCACCTAGCTGACGCCAGGGAGAAAACCACATGAGCAGCAACGAAAGCAAAGACGACGGCCTAAGCATCTTCGAAGACTTGTTCGAGGACAACGCGAGCGCCGCGGGGACTTTCCCGACGCAGATGCGCGGCTACGACCGCAGCGCCGTCGACGTCTACGTCCGCAAGCTCGAAAAGCAAGCCGTGGACCTCCGCCATGCCATCGAGGTGCTCCAGGCCCAGGCCGCCGAAGTGGCGGCTCGTCCCGTCGAGGCCGAAACCAAGACCATCGACGTGGACAAGCTCTCGGGCCACGCCGCTCAGATCCTCCAGGCCTCTCAGGCCAAGGCCGACGAAATCGTCGCAGAGGCCTCATTCGAAGCCCAGCGCATCACTGACGAAGCCCGCTCGGTCGTGTCCGACATCCGCTCGACCGGCCAGTCCGAGGTCGACGCCCTCAAGAAGACGACGCTGGCGAACCTCCGCTCCGAGCGCGAGAAGCAAACCGCCGAGCTCCAGGCCCTCTTGGAACGGGCCCGGTCCGAAGCCGAGGCCGCTGTCCAGTCCGCCCAAAAGAACGCCGAAGCCCGCAAAGCCGCCGCCGACCGGGAAGCCGCCACCATCGTGGAGGCCGCCAAACAGGAGGCCGAACGCATCCGCCACGCCGCCGAGAAAGCCGGCACGGAGACCAAGCTGGCCGCCCAAACCGAACGTGACAGCCTCGTGGCCGAGGCCCACAAGTCAGTCAGCGAGGCCAGTCAAACCAGGACGGCTGTCCTGGCCGAGATCGCCAGCCGTCAGGAAGCCGCCTCGGCCAAGCTGCTCGAAGAAACCAACCACGCGGCCAAGGTCCGCAAGGAAGCCTTGGACGAAGCCGAGCGCATCCGGGCCGAGGGCCAAACCGAAACCGAGCAGCTTCTGGCGGCCGCCCGCCGCGAGATCACGGACCTGCAAGAGCACGTCAGCACCGAGGCGATCCGCCGCAAGACCAAGCTCCAAGCCGACATCAGCGCCCTACAGCAGCGCAAACGGGCTATCACACAGCAACTCGGCACGCTCTTCGGCATCGGCGCCGCCGCCGCCACCCAGTTCCCCGAAGAGAACTGGGGCGAGTTGCCCGAGATCACGTTCAGCGCCCTTGACGAGGCTGAGGGGCGGGCGGCGGCGCGGCCGAAATACGCGGAGAACGCTCCTGCCAAAGCCACGCCGGCGCCAGCGCCCGTGCCATCTCCTACCCCTGCTCCTACCCCCGCTCCCGCGCCCGTCCCCGCCGCGCCAGCGAGCCCGCGGCCAGCGGCGGTCTGAAGCTGTCTAGGCAACCTTGGGACAGGCGGACGGCAGCCTAGAACAGGCGGTCTTCCTTGTTGTCGAAACCGCGCAAGACGTCATAGTCGACCGTGACGCAGGCCAGCCCGCGGTCCTCGGCCAGCACCTTGGCCTGAGGTTTGATCCGCTGAGCCACGAACATCCCTAGGACCTCCCCCAAGAGGGGGTCGCGACGCATCAGGTCAACGTAGCGGGTCAGTTGTTCGACCCCGTCAATCTCACCTCGGCGTTTGATCTCGACAGCCACGTAAGCCCCGTCGCCCGCCCGGCAGAGGAGGTCGACAGGGCCGATCGCGGTGGCGTATTCCCGCTGCACCAGCCGCAAATCGGGCCGGATGGCGGCCGGGTTGGCGGCCAAGAGTTCTTGCAGATGTTTTTCCACGCCGTCTTTTTGGAGTCCTGGTTCGACGCCGAGGTCGCAGTCAAGCTCCCCGACGATCTCCGCGATGGCGATCTGGAGCGTGTCGCCGCCGCCGCCGCGGACGTGCCAAACCTCGAAGACTTCGGCGGGCAACCCACTGGCCGGATCGGGCAGGGCGGTCTGCCAAACACAGGGGGCGCTCATCCAATTGAGGGGTTTGCAGGAGCGGTCGTCGGCGTGGATTTGGACGGAGCCGTCGGCCTTGATGAGGATGAGCCGGGAGGCGAGCGGCAGGTGAGCCGCCAGCCGGCCGGCGTAATCAACTTGGCAGCGGGCGATGACAAGACGCATCCGGCCAGCCTAATGGAGGCCGCAATAGCCTGAACCGGACGTGGGAGACGGCGTTACACTGCCGCTTATGGCTCGGCGCGTCTCCAAACACCTCGCTCCCCCACGGCCCCTTAGCTCCAGCCACGCCAGCTTCCAGACCAAGGCGGATGGGCGCTGGATAGTCCGGACGATGCCGGGCAGCCAGGCTCTCAAGGACTACCGCTGCCCCGGCTGTGGCGTCGTTTTGCGGGCCGGCACGGCTCATGTCGTCGTCTGGGCGGACACGGCGCCGCTCGGTTCCGCCGACCCCAGCGGCCTGGCTGACCGCCGTCACTGGCATACGGCCTGCTGGGCTAGACGGCCATGACCGCCGCGGCGCCGCCCGCTGGCAGTCTGGCCCCGCCCGGGACAGGCTTCTCGCCGGCGGACAGACCGTCGCTTCACCGCCAGCTAGTCGGCGAAGGGCCGATCCTCTACGTCTTCTGCCACGGCTTGTTCGGCCAGGGACGCAACTGGGCCGGCATCGCCCGCCGCCTCCTGCCTGACGCCAGCTTGCTGGCCGACCTGCCAAACCACGGCCGCTCGCCTTGGACCAGCCGGCTTGACTGCGGCGACCTGGCCCAGTCGGTCGTCGGCCTGCTCAAAGAACTGCGCCGAGACGAGTCCAACCCCAAAACCACGGCTTACGCAGCCGGGCCCCCGGCGCCCGATCCCGCTGC
>JAIRXC010000066.1 GCA_031268515.1 Propionibacteriaceae bacterium | reverse complement strand
ATCGACACGCCCGGCCGCTTCCTGACGGGCCCGTCCCCCCTGCTCGGCGACACGACGACGACCGCTGCTTGGGAACTGCTCTTGGGCCGGGCCGGAGCCGGGGGATTGCCGCCCTTGTGGATCAGCGCGGTTTTTTTCGGCTGCCTTTGGCTGGCCGCTTTGACCGCCGTGATCCGGAGTCCGCAACTGGCTTTGCACGCGGTTGCGGCGCTCGTCTTTTTGACCTGCGGGGTTGCCTTGTCTCGTTCTACGGCCGCCATCGACACGAGCCGGGTCATGCCTGAGGCGGCCCCTTGGCTCCTCATCGCCTTCGCCTTCCTCCTCGCCCTCGTCGCGACGTGGCTTGACGAGGGCTCCCAACTGGCCAGCCAGGATTTCGGCTTGGCCCAGACCCTCATCGGGGTTGTCTCCTTGCTCATCGCCGTCGGCACGGCCTTCGGAGTGGCTTGGTGGGCAGCGGACGGACTCGGCCAAGTCGAGCGCGGCGACAACCCCGACATCCCCTACTACCTCCGGGTCAACGAGGTCGAATACGGCGCCAGCAGCCTTGTCATCGACCAAGGCGACGACAAGGTGGCCTGGTCTTTGCGTTCCGGCGGCCGTCCGACCTGGGCCGAAGGCGAGATGCGGACGGGGGCGCTGGCCTCGCCGGAGGCCTGGCAGACCGCTCAGCGGATCGTCGCCCAGATCGCGGCCGGCCGCTACGACGAGGACATGACCGTGAGCCTGCGCCAGATGGGCGTCCGCTACATCCTCGTCCGCCGGGCCAGCGCCGACACGGTTGGTGTTTTGGAAGCCTCGACCGGCCTTGGCCGCGGCATTCGTTCTGACAATGGAGCCTCTATGGTCTGGGAGTTGTCCGAGCAACCGACCCGGACCCAGATCGTAGGCCCCGAGGGTTTGGGCGTGTCTTTGCGGCCTGGCGACGCCATCGCGGAGATCGGCCCTGACTCGCGCCTCGTCTTGAGCCAGCCGCCTGATCCTGCCGTCGTCGTCACCGTGGGCGGCGTTCGGCTGCAGGCCATTGAATCGGTTGACTGGCGCGCCACTTACGCTCTTGGCCAGACCACGGGCCTCGTTGACGTGACCCGGCCTTTGGCTTTACGGGGGTGGCGGCTGGTCCAACTCGGACTCGCCTTCCTCATGGTCTTGTTCGCCCTGCCGAGCGCCCACGCCCGTCCTTCCAACCGCTCGCCTCGGCGGGCTGACATCCAGGAGTCCGCGTGAGCCGCCGGCTGAGCGGTCCGGGAGGCCGCGACGACCACTTCGGCCCCCGCTCTGCGGATTCTCCCGGAGACCGCCTGGCCAGTCACGGCGCCTCAAACCAGCCAGGCCGGGCGGGTGGACCGCCCGAGCCGGCTGGCGCGGCCCGCCTCAAAATGTGGGCCACTATTATTGTTGCCGTTGTGACGGCCGCCGTCTTGACGACGGCGGTCCTCGCCCCCGCCCGCGCTGTCCCCAATCCCGCCTTCGTCATCGAGGGGTCGCGGCTGCTTGGCTGTCCTGTCGGTGATTCCGCCTTCGGCCAGACCAAAGTTTCCGCGGCGGCGGAAAGCGAGTTGCGCTCGGCCGTCCTCGGCGGCGACTTCGGAGAGCCGGTTGCCGCTTTCGAAGCGGCTGATCCGGCTGCCCCAATCGTATTTTCAGGCGATCAGAGCCTCGGGGCCGTCAGCGTCGCCGTCCAAGATAGTAAACTTGTCGCCCAGGTCTGCGGTTCTCCGGTCGCGACGGCTTGGTGGGACGGCGTCTGGTCCAACGACGTTCAGCAAAGTGTGCTTGTTCTAACCAATACTGACTCGACCGAGTCCATCGTCAATGTCTCCCTCATCGGCGAGACCGGGCCGATTGAGGCGGCCGGTTTGCGCCAGATCGAGATCCAGCGTTATTCGACCCGCCTGGTTTCCTTCGCCGCCTTCGGGGTCATGCAAGAGTCGCCTTTTTCGGTCGCCTTGCACTCTGACCGCGGCCGTGTCGTCGGGACCTTGCGCAGCCAGGGGGAACTGGGGCAGGACTGGCGGGCCGCCGCGACGGCTCCGGACACGGATCTCGTCTTGCCTGCCGTGATGCCAAGCGAGGGCCAGCGGTATCTCTTCATAACCAACCACGGTTCTAGCCGCGCGCATGTTGAATTGTTTGGCTTAGGGGCTGGCCCCGCCTTGCCGCTGGCCGCCGACTCCACTGCCGACGAGGTGACCGTGGCAAGCCAGACTTCCACCCGTGTCGAACTCACCCAGGCTTTGTCCGGCGGTTTGACCGGTCTGGAGGTGCGCTCCGACCAGCCCGTCACGGCCACTCTCGTGGCGACCGGTTCCGACATGGCTGGCGTCGGCGCCCAGCCGGCTTTGGCTGGCGGCCTGGTCTTGCCTGCCGTGCCCGGGGCTGTCTTGGCTGTCACCAATCCTGGTCTGGACCCGGTCGCCTTGACTCTGGACCAGCGCGGCGCCGACGGCCAATACCTCGGCTCCGTCGAGACCGTCGTCACTCCTGGCAGCCAGGCGATCCCCTTGGAGGCCTCTGACGGTTCGTATCTCATCACTCCGGGCGGTTCCGGCCTGCGCGCCGCTCTCATCGTCTCCCAGGTGGGCGACACGGCCGGTTTGGCCATCGCGCCCCTCGGTTCCGGCGGCGCGGTCGGGCTCAGCGTCGCCCTCGGTTATGACCCGGCCCTCGGCTGACCGCGCCAGGGGAGATCGTCGGCGGCCCTAGCTGGCGCCGCGGCGACGGCTCGGCCTTTGGCCGGGCGCCCTACCCAAAGTTTTGACGGAACTCAGTACCCGTCGTCCTCGCGGTGGTGTTCGGGGTCGAGGGAGTCGAGCGGGATGCCCGTCACCTGGCTCAGCTGCTCGACCATTGACGTAAATATTAATTGTTGAATCTGGGAGCGGTCGGAGCAGCGCAACTCGATGGGACGGCGGTAAACGACGATCTGGGCCGCTCGGCCGGGGCCGCCGTCGTGGGCGGTGGCCAAGGGGACACGGCGCGACCACAAGCCGGTCACGTCCGGCACCTCCTCGACGCCGATGTCGACGTGGGTGAGCGCGTCAGGGCAGTGATGGGCGATGTCGTCGACCGCCGTCGTCACGCAGTCGAGGAAGAAGTCGCTGGCCAAGCTGGGCCGCTGGGCGCGCAGACGCGCCCCGGCCAGGGAGCGCGGCGGGGCGAGCATTCCATGGAAACCACGGCGGTGCCGGTCACGGGAAGACACGCAGGCCACTGTAGTGGGAGCAGTCCAGGCTTTTCCGTGCGGGCGTTTCACCTCGCCTCGGCTGCGTTGGCCGCCGTGTTCAGCGGGTCTTTCCGCGGGGACTCGGCTCTGGAGCCGAAGGCAATCAACTGGCGTGGTGTGTCTGCGGCGGCCAATCGGGCGACACGGCGCGCCCTCGGCCACGGCGGCTGGCCGCGCCGATACGCTGCCGCCGTGACCATCCGATCCTGTCGTCGGCAAGGCTGCTCGGCGCGGGCCAAGGCGACGCTGACCTTCGACTACGCCGATTCGACCGCGGTGCTCGGCCCCCTCGCGCCGGACCGCGTGTCCGCTGGCTTGGACCTGTGCCCCGTCCACTGCGAAAGCGTCACCGTGCCGCGCGGCTGGCAACTCGTCCGTTTGCCCCTCGACGAGCCTGGACCTCCTGTCCCCGGCCAAGACCTGCGGGAATTAGCCGACGCCATCAGAGCCGCCGCCGGCTTGGCTCCGACAGCGCCGGCAGCCCCGGCTCCGCCGCCGGAGTTGCCGTCGACCATCGTCACCTTGGCTGAACGCCGCCACCTCAGAGTCGTCGCCGACGCCGAACGCCAGCGCGGCCAGAGCCGGGTCAGCTGACCTGGAGCAACTTGGCTGCGGCTGTCAGCGCGAGCATGGTCTGATTCCTCCTCCTCAGCTGGCGCTGAGGGGCTGCCGCGGGGCGAAGCGGGCGGCCGGCGGGACGCCATGAAAACCCCGCCGGACCTTTGCTCTGCGGCGGTGATCCTTGAGTCGCCGCGAGGACAGGACTTAGCTCAGCCGCCGAAGCTTCGACGGCCAAGGTGCTCTAGGCTGGCCTGGTGCTAGCCCCTCAGATCTTCAAAGCCAACGACATCCGCGGCATCACTGAGCCGGCTGACGGCGTTTGTCTGGAGTGGGACGAGCAGGGCGCGCGGTCCCTCGGTTTGGCCTACGGGCAATTGCTTGGCGCCGAAGAGATGGCCGTTGTCGCCCACGACATGCGGGACTCTGGCCCCCGCTTGGAAGCCGCCTTTGTCGAGGGCTTGGCCGCCCAAGGGATCCACGTCGTCAAAGCCGGCCTGGCTTCGACCGACCAACTCTGGTTCGCCTCGGGCCTGCTAGCTGTCCCCGGCGTCCAGTTCACCGCTAGCCACAATCCAGCTTCCTACAACGGGGTCAAGTTCTGCCGCCGTGGCGCCCAACCGGTCTCGCCGGTTTTCCTGGCCGAGCTGGCGGCCCTCGCCACCGCCTACGACAAGGGCGAACGGCTCCCGGCCGGCACCCGGACAGCCGGCCGAGTGACGGAACGTGATTTTCTCGACGACTATGCCGCCTGCCTTCACGCGCTGGTCCCGTGGCAAGGCGTGCGCCGTCTCAAGGTGGTTGTCGACGCCGGCAACGGCATGGCCGGCCACACGGCTCCCGCCGTGCTCGGCCCGCTCGGCCTCGACATCGTCGGCCTCTACCTCGACCTCGACGGCCGCTTCCCCAACCATGAGCCCAATCCGCTCGTGCCCGAAAACCTTGTCGACGCCCAGCGGGCCGTCCAGCAGGAGGGGGCCGACCTGGCCTTGGTCTTCGACGGCGACGCCGACCGCTGCTTCGTCATCGACGAGCGCGGCCGAACTGTTTCTCCCTCGACGGTCGCCGCCCTCATCGCCACGGCCGAGTTGGCCCGCCAGCCTGGCGCCGCCATCGTCGTCAACACGATCACCTCAAACGCCGTGCGCGAGGTGGTGGCTGAACACGGCGGCCGCATTGTCGAATCGCGGGTCGGCCACACCTACATGAAAGCCGCCATGGCTGAGAACCAAGCCGTCTTCGGCGGTGAGCATTCGGCCCATTATTATTTCCGCGATTTCTGGGGCGCCGACACTGGCATGTTGGCCGGGCTGCACGTCTTGGCCCAGTTGGGGCGGCAAGACCGTCCCCTGTCGGAGTTGACGGCGCGCTATGACCGCTACGCCGCCTCGGGCGAGATCAACTCTGTTGTGGCAGACGCCGACACTGTGATGGCCAAGGCCGCTCAGGCTTTCACGGGCCAAGGCGAGGTTTGTTGGGGCGACGGCCTCAAGCTGACAGGGGACGGTTGGTGGTTCAATCTGCGCCCCTCTAACACGGAACCATTGCTGCGTCTTAACGTCGAGGCCGTCAGCGCAGACCAGATGGCACGGTTGCGCGACGCCGTGCTGACACTCATCGCCGAGGAGGCCCAATGACCGTCGAGCTCGATCCCGCCTTGTTGGAAATCTTGGCCTGTCCGCAGTGCCATTCGAACGTCTCGATCGACTATGAGGCCGAGGAGATTGTCTGTGTCGGCTTGTCCTGCGGGCTCGCCTTCCCCATCAAAGACAATATCCCGATCATGTTGACCGAGGAGGCCCGGCCGGCCGTTTCGGCCCCGTCGGAGAGGGAAGAAGGCTCCGTGTCCATCGGCTTGGCGGACCTAGTCGACCCTCGGCTCGAGACCGACTAAGAGACGGTCCGCCCATGCGCCAGTTTGACGACGGCCGGCTTGACGATCCGCGGATCGTCTGCGGCGAGGCGGCCGAGCCGCTGCGCCATCTCGCCTTGGCTGGCGCCAGGTTGCGGCGGGCCCTTGGTTCGGCTGACCTTGGAGCCCTTGGTTCGGCTGTCGGCGGCATGACGCCGCGGGCTGTCGTGGCTGTCGGCCCGGAGGCCCGTCTCATCCGCGCCGTCGCCGAACCTGTCAGCCCGGTGCCGCTGGTGGCGTGGGCGGCTTCCGGCCTGCCAGCTTGGGTCGGCGCCCTTGACCTTGTCGTCATCGTCGGCGGCGAAGGCCACGACGTCAACGCCACCACAGCCGACGCCATCCGCCGCGGAGCTTTCGCTTTCGTGCTGACGCCTCGGCCCGGCCAGGTCGCCGAGCACGCGGTCGGCCGCTCGGCCGTGGCTGTCTCCACCGCTACAGCCGACCCCTTCGTCAACGCTGTCATCGCTTTGGCCGGCCTGGCCGGTTTGGGTTTGGCGCCGGCCATCACGCCCGAGCGGGTGGCCGACAGCCTCGACGCGGTGGCCGAAAACTGTTCCCCCCACGTCCTCCTCGGCCTCAACCCAGCTAAGAACACGACGGTTTGCCTGGCCGATTCGATCCCCCTCGTCTGGGGAGGCACGGTTCTGGCGGCCCGCGCCTCTCGCCGCGTCGCCGAGGCCATACGCCAGGCCAGCGGCCGGGCCGCCTTGGCCGCTGACGCCGCCGAGCTGCGGCCGGTCCTGGCCGGCTGCGCCCCGCCAGATGTCTTCGCGGACCCTTTTGAAGACCCGCCGGCCGATCCGGCTTATTGCTTCGTCTGCCTTGACGACTGTTGCCCCGGCCCGACGGAAGGCGGCGTGTTGGAGGCGTTGGCTGAGGCCCACGGCGTCCGGGTCGCCCGTTTGCGCTACGACCAAGGCGCGGCCCTCGAGCGCTACGCCTGCCTCCTCCAACACGGCCGCTTTGCGGCCGCCTACCTGGCTCTGGGCCTGGTTTAGAGGCGTTTCGCCGTCGGCTCTAAGAAGTCAGCCTTGGCCCGGAGACGTGCCAAAATGGGCGGGTGAGCAAACCCGGGGGCGCCAAAGCCATTGTGGCGGCGATGTCCGCCAATCTCGCCATCGCCGCGATGAAATTCATCGCCTGGCTGTTGACGGGGGCGGCCTCCTTGTTGGCCGAGGCCATCCACTCGACGGCGGATTCGGCCAATCAGATTCTCATGTTGCTCGGCCGCAAGTCGGCCCAGCGGCAAGCTGATGAGCTGCACCCCTTCGGTTATGGCCGCGACCGTTACATCTCCGCTTTTCTGGTTGCTGTCATATTGTTTTCGATGGGTGGCCTATTCGCTCTCTACGAAGCCTTCCGCAAGTTCCAAGAAGTCCGCGCCGGCCACCCTGACGAGCTGCTGGAATCTCGTTTTTGGTGGGTTTCGCTGGTCGTTTTAGTAGGGGCCATCGCGGCCGAATCATTCAGTTTGCGGACCGCCTTGGCGGAGGCCAAACCGGCCCGGGGCAACTTGTCTTTGGCCGCTTTCATACGCCAGTCGCGGGCCCCGGAACTGCCAGTCGTGCTTTTAGAAGACATGGCGGCCTTGCTCGGATTGGTTTTCGCTCTGGTTGGCGTCTCGGTCAGTCTGGCGACCGGTTCCGGCTACGGGGATGTCATCGGGTCGGGCCTCATCGGTTTGCTCTTGGTGGCCGTCGCAATCGTCTTGGCTGTCGAGATCAAGTCGCTGCTGGTCGGTGAATCGGCCCGACCCGAGCAGGCGGCCGCGATCGCCCGGGCCATCGTCGGCGTGCCTGACATCAGCGGCCTCGTCTATCTCAAGACCCTCCACATCGGCCCCGAGTCCGTTTTGGTCGCGGCCAAGATCACGGCCGCTCCCGAACTCGACGCGGTCCGCTTGGCCCGCGCCATTGACGAAGCCGAGACCGCCATCCGGGCCGCTGAGCCCATGGTCGGGCCGATTTTCCTCGAACCCGACATCTGGGACGGCGCCAAAGCCGGCGGCCCGGTCTGAAAAACAGCCCAAGGAGGCACTTATGGCAACTCGTATTTTAGTCCTCAACGGCGTCAACCTGGGTCGGTTGGGCCGGCGGGAGGTTGGCGTCTACGGCGCCGCCAGCCACGCTGAGTTGGTCCATCACCTGGTCGAAACGGGCTACGGCTTGGGCATCGACGTGGAGGTCCGCCAAACCGACTCGGAAGCCGAACTGGTCGGCTGGCTGCATGAGGCCGCTGACTTCGGTTGGCCCGTCGTCCTCAATCCAGGGGCTTGGTCGCATTATTCGATCGCCGTCGCGGACGCGGCCCGCGAGGTGGCCCACCTGGTCGAGGTCCACATCTCGAACATTTACGCCCGCGAGGATTTCCGCCGCCATTCGGTCATTTCCGCCCAGGCGGAGGGCGTCATCGTCGGCCTTGGCCTGGGCGGCTACGACCTCGCTCTGACGCACCTGGCCGCCGCCTTGGACACGCCGGCCGGCTGATTGCCGAGCCCCGCGGCAGAGGGCGCGAATCTCGTCTCAGCTGGCGCGCGAGGAGGCCAATAAGCAACTATTATTTTTCGCGGCCCGGCGGCCCGGCGGCCCGGCGGCCCGGAGAACCAGCGCACGGTGTTGGCGTTCGCCGGGGCCCTAGCTGGCGCCGGGACCACCGGTTCGGCCGAGACTGTCGGCGACGCCTTGGGCAACGTGTTGATGGAGTCCACGAGCGGGCTGCTCAGGCCGAGGCCGTCTTCCGCGAACGTGGCATATGGCACACCTGGCCCGATGGCAACGGCCGAAAGCGCCGCCGTCGCCTGTCGTCTAGCTCGGTTGCGCGCTGGCCGGGATGCCGCCGGCCGCCGCCCGGGGACGTAGGCTAGCGGCTCATGGACCGTCCTTTTGACTTCCGCGTGGCCGACCTCGGCCTCGCCGCCTTTGGCCGCTTGGAGATCGGCTTGGCCGAGCACGAGATGCCCGGCCTCATGGCCATGCGCGAGCTCTACGGCCCCAGCCGTCCCCTGGCCGGCGCCCGGATCGCCGGCTCTTTGCACATGACAATCCAAACCGCCGTACTTATAGAAACTCTTGTCGCTTTAGGGGCTGAGGTCCGTTGGGCTAGCTGCAACGTTTTCTCGACTCAGGACCACGCCGCCGCGGCCGTCGTCGTCGGCCCGGCCGGGACTCCCGAGAATCCCCGTGGCGTGCCCGTCTTCGCCTGGAAGGGGGAGTCCTTGGACGACTACTGGCGCTGCACGGAGCAGATTTTCCGTTGGCCGGGGGCCGGTCCGACCGCGATCTTGGACGACGGTGGCGACGCCACCTTGTTCATCCACGAGGGGGCAGCGGCCCAGCAGGCGGGGACTGTCCCCGCCGCCGGACCCGGCGCCGCGGCCGAAGAGGTCGCCATCGCCAGCCGTCTGGCCGCCTGCCTCGACCCGGCGGCCCCCGGCGGGCCGCTTGATTTCACCGCCTTGGCGGCCGGTCTTGGCGGCGTCAGCGAGGAGACGACGACGGGCGTCCACCGCCTCTACGCCCGCGCCGCCGCCGGCGCCTTGCTGTTCCCCGCCATCAACGTCAACGACGCGGTCACGAAGTCCAAGTTTGACAATACGTATGGTTGTCGGCACTCTCTGATCGACGGCCTCAACCGCGCCACCGACCAGCTGATCGGTGGCAAGTTAGCCGTTGTCTGTGGCTACGGCGACGTCGGCAAAGGCTGCGCGGAGGCCCTGCGTGGCCAAGGCGCCCGTGTCGTCGTCACTGAGATCGACCCGATTTGCGCCCTCCAAGCGGCGATGGACGGCTTTGAGGTCCGCCGCCTGGACGAGGTGGCCGACCGGGCCGACATTGTCATCACGGCGACGGGTTGCTGCGAGGTCGTGACGGCAGCTCAGATGGCCCGCCTCAAACACCAAGCCATCCTTGGCAATATTGGCCATTTCGACAATGAGCTGGACATGGCTGGCTTGGCGGCCTGGCCTGGAATCCGACGGGAACCGGTCAAACCCCAAGTCGACGCCTGGCGTTTCCCGGACGGCCACGTCGTCATCGTTTTGTCGGAGGGCCGCCTTCTCAATCTCGGCAACGCCACAGGCCACCCGAGCTTCGTCATGTCGACGTCATTCACTAACCAAATCCTCGCGCAAATCGAGTTGCAAACCCGGCCAGAGGCCTACCCGGTCGGCGTCCACGTCTTGCCCAAGGCGCTCGACGAGCAGGTGGCCCGTTTCCATCTGCCCGCCCTCGGCGTCTCTTTGACGGAGCTGACGGCGAAACAGGCGGCTTATCTCGGGGTCCCGCCGGCCGGCCCTTATAAACCCGATTATTACCGCTACTGATCTTGCAAGTCCGCAGTGAGTTCGCCCTGGCTTGCGGCGGGGCCGGCTTCCGCCGGCGCCGCGGCCGGCGGAAGCGGACCCCGGTCGTCACACGGCTGAAATACCTTTAGGGTTAACTTCGCGGCGGCCCTTTGGGCCGTCTGACTCGTAAGACCGACTTGTGGACCGGACTGAGGGAGAAACCCATGGCACTTCGCATCATCCGCGGCTTGGCCGCCGTGGCCGTCGCCACGCTCGCTGTGGCCGGCTGTTCGAGCACCTCCAGCGGCGCTTACACCGCCGTCGATGGCAAACTGACCGTCTGCGCCGACATTCCCTATCCGCCTTTTGAGATCGAAGACCCGTCGTCGCCGACCGGCTATTCGGGCTTCGACATCGATCTGGCCGGCGCTGTGGCCGAACGGCTCGACCTCGAATTGGCCGTCAAAGACGTTGATTTCGACGCTCTCCAATCCGGCACCGTGTTAGTGACGGGGGATTGCGACATGGGCGCTTCGGCCATCACGATCACAGAAGCCCGCAAGGCGAATATTGATTTTTCCGATCCCTACGTCGACTCCCTGCAGTCTTTGCTCGTCACCAAGGCCTCCGGAGCCACGCAGCTGGCCGACTTGGAGGACGCGCGGATCGGCGTCCAGCAAGGCACGACGGGCCGCAGCTACGCGCAGGCTCACGCTCCGGCGTCGGCCACCTTGGTCGAATTCCCGTCGGACGGGGAACTCTGGCTCGCGCTCCAGGCCGGCCAGATCGACGCCATCCTCCAAGACCTGCCGGTCAACTACGATCACGCGACCGCCGATCCCAACTATGTCCTAGTGGAAAAGTACGAGACCGACGAACAATACGGTTTCGCTTTTGCCAAGGGCGAGCGGACCGAGCTGCTCGCGGACGTCAACACCCAGTTGGCGGCGCTGCGGACGGACGGGACGTACGACGCGCTCTATGACAAGTACCTCAGCGTCAAGGACTACTGAAAACTCCAACCATGGACGAACCGGCTTTCTCAGCGCCCCGCCTCGCTTCGGGCCAGACCGGCCCGGAGCCGGGCCAGGGGCGAGGGGGCAGGCGTTTTTCGCTCAGCGACATCCGCCCGACGGTCCGGCGGCGGGTCGCCCGGGCCTCCTCTTTCGCGGTCGTCGCGGTCGTTTTGATCCTGGCCGTGGCGCTGGCCGACTGGCGGCGGGTCGGACGCCAGTTCTTCAACCTCGAGGTCCTGGCTCAGATCTGGCCCAACGTCATAGTCATCGCCCTCCGCAACACCTTGCTCTACACCCTCGTCGCCTTCGTCGTCGGCACTGTCTTCGCCATCATCCTCGCCCTCATGAAGATGGCCAAGGGTCCGGCCCGCTGGTTCGCCGTCGGCTTCATCGAGTTGTTCCGCGGGCTGCCGGCTTTGTTGACGATCTTCATGTGCGCCTTCATGATCCCCATCGCCTTCGGCTACCATCTGCCGGGCGGGTCCATGGGGGCCGGGCTGTTCGGCCTCATCCTCGTGACCTCGGCTTACAACGCCGAGGTCATCCGTTCGGGCATCGAGGCGATTCCGAAGGGCCAACGCGAAGCGGCCCGTTCGCTTGGCATGACCCACTTGTCGACCATGGTCCACATCATCTTGCCCCAGGGGCTGCGGGTCGTCATCCCGCCCCTGACGAACGAATTTGTCATGCTCCTGAAGGATTCGGCCTTGCTGTTCATCGCCGGTTTGGCCTCCACCGAGCGTGAGTTGACGACCTTCGGGCGTGACGGCATGACGACGTACGCCAGCGCCACCCCGCTCATCGTGGTGGCCGTCTGCTACCTCGTCGTGACCATCCCGTTGACGTATCTCGTTTCCTTGCTGGAGAAGAAGATGGCGGTGAAAAAATGAGCCCAGGCCGCCTCCACCCGCGCGACACCCCGGACCCGGCCGCGCCGCCTATCCAAACCATCGGCTTGCACAAGTTTTTCGGGGACCACCACGTCCTCAAGGGCATCGACTTGAAGGTCCGCCGCGGCGAGGTGGTCTGCGTCATCGGGCCGTCTGGCTCCGGCAAGTCAACCTTGCTGCGGTCGGTCAACTTGTTGGAGTGGCCGACCAGGGGCCGCATCCTCATCGAAGGCATCGACGTCCTCGACCCCGACGTCAACTTGGACCGGGTCCGGACCCGCATCGGCATGGTCTTCCAGCAGTTCAACTTGTTCCCCCACATGACGGTCCTGCGCAATACGACGATCGCCCAAGAAAATGTCTTAGGCCGGGACAAGGAGGAGGCTGCGGCGGTCGGGCGGTCCATGCTCGAACGGGTCGGCTTGTCTGACAAGATCGACGCCCATCCCAGCCAGCTGTCGGGCGGCCAGCAGCAGCGCGTCGCCATCGCCCGCTCACTGGCTATGAACCCGGACATGATGTTGTTCGACGAACCGACCAGCGCCCTCGACCCCGAACTGGTCGGGGAAGTCCTCCAGGTCATGCGCGATCTGGCCGAGTCCGGCATGACGATGATGGTGGTGACGCACGAGATGGGTTTCGCCCGCGAGGTTGGGACCCGGCTCATTTTCATGGATGACGGCCAGGTGGTCGAAGAGGGCGACCCGCGGGAAGTTTTAGCCGCCCCCCAGCACCCTCGTACTCAATTATTCTTGTCTAAGGTCCTCTGAAAAGGCGCCCATGAACCGGATCAAGAGCGCCTTGGCGTTGACGGACCAGACCCGGGACATCCTCGTCGGTTCCCACGTCGTGCCGAGGACCGGGGGCGTTTTCGCCCGCAACTTCCCATTTCAGCGGGCTGTCGTCGTGGCGGATTCCAACACCTGGGCAGTGGCCGGCCGAGCTGTCGCCGCGTCGCTGCGGGCCGAGGGCGTCGCCATGGACCGGCCGATCATCTACCCAGGCCAGCCGGCGTTGTCCGCCGACGACGGCCGCGTCCGTGACCTCCGGACTCGCCTGGCTGACACGTCGGCCGTGGCCTGCTCGATCGCCGCGGGTTCCCTCAACGACATCGTCAAGCTGGCCAGCCATGAGGTCGGCCGTTCCTACCTCAACGTCTGCACGGCCGCCTCCGTCGACGGCTACACATCCTTCGGGGCCTCGATCGCCGTCGGCGGCGTCAAACGTTCCGTTCCTTGCCCGGCGCCTCGGGCCGTCGTCGTCCCGCTCGACCTGATGGCGGCCGCGCCCAGCCGTATGACCGCGGCGGGCTACGGCGACTTGGCCGAGAAGGTGACGGCGGGGGCGGACTGGATACTGGCAGACGCCCTCGGACTCGACCCCATCGACCCGGTCGTCTGGGAACTCGTCCACGACCCCGTCCAGGGCGCTCTCTGCGACCCAGCGGCCTTGGCCCGCGGTGAGATCGGCGCGCTCGGCCAGCTGGCCGAGGCTCTTGTCTTGTCGGGCCTTGGGATGCAGATCCTCCGCAGTTCCCGCCCCGCCTCTGGCGCCGGCCATTATTTTTCCCACCAGTGGGAGATGGAAGGCTACGGCCGCGGTTGGGAGCCGCCGCTCAGCCACGGTTTCAAGGTCGGGCTGGGAGCGGTGGCGATGTGCGCGCTCTACGAGAAACTGCTCGAACTCGACCTGGCCGACTTCGACGTCAAGGCCCGTGTGGAGTCGTGGCCGACGCCGGCGGCGGACGCGGCCCGGGTCCGGTCTCTTCAGATGCTGCCGGCCGTCCAAACCGACGCGCTGGCGCAGTCTGCCGCCAAGCAGGTGCCCAAGTCTGAGGCCGGTTTGTGGTTGGAGAAAGTCAAGGCGGCCTGGCCCGCCGCCCGTGAGCGGATCGCCGTCCAGGTCCGGCCGGCCGCCGCTATGGCCGACGGGTTGGCCCGCGTCGGCGCTGTCAGCCACCCGAGCCAGATCGGGGTCTCGCCGGAGGACTTCAAACTCAAGTATTTCCAGGCCCAGACCCTGCGTTCCCGCTACACCGCTCTCGACCTCCTAGCACAATTGGGATTGCTTAGCGAGACGGTGGAGGGACTGTTCGCGCCGGGCGGCTATTGGTTCGAGGCGGCGGTCCCGGCCGCCGGTTGACGTTTGGCCCGCGCCCGGCCTGCCCTTCGCTCTGTTTGCCGGTCTCGTCTGAGAGCTAGCTGCCCTCGTCTGAGACTTCGTTCCGGGCCGGGCGCGATTTTCGACAAGGCGCCTGAACTGGTCCACTGCCTCCAGCCGTGCCCCGTTCCGGGCCGGGCGCGATTTTCGACAAGGTGTTGACAGGGCCGGCCGAGACCGTGACCACGTTCCGCACAGGGCGCAAACTGGCTTAGGCCAGCTCGGCTGTTTGAACTTGTCTGAGACTCGATTCCCCGCCGTGCGCAAACCGGCAGCGCCTACGCTTTAGGGCAGGGCCTTGTCTGGGAGCCCGTTTCGCGCAGGCGCGAACTGGCTTTGGCGCTAGGCGTGGGCCGTCTAGGCGTCGTTTGGCATCGCCTCCCAGATCTCCTTGCACTCAGGGCAGACGGGATATTTTTCAGGATCGCGGCTTGGCACCCAGATCTTGCCGCAGAGCGCCACGACAGGCGTTCCCATGACCATGGCCTCAGTCAGCTTGTCCTTATCGACGAAATGGGAATAGCGCTCGTGGTCGCCGTCGTCGCTCAAGACGGGTGGCCGGTCAAGCACGGTTTGGGACCCTGGGGCGAGCCGCGGGCCCGGTTCGGAAGTCGTCACAAGGGCCAGTCTAATGCGGCCGTCTGCCAGTCCCGCTGGCCGGCGGCAAGGCCGGCGGCGTGGGCGCAGCGCAACTCGGATCATGGCACTCTCCCTTGCCAGGGCAAAACCGGAGCCGGCGGGCCCAGCGCCAACTGAGCGCCGCTGGGCCACGTCGCTGGTCGCAGTTTGGAGGCGGCGTGGGCGCAGCGCCAGCGGTTTTCTCTGGAACGATCCGGCAGACTAAGGGGCGTGAATGCTGTCCCTTTGCCGCCACGCGGCTGGTATCCCGATCCGGCCGACGCCGGCCGCGAGCGCTATTGGGACGGCGGCCGCTGGACCCAACGGCTGCGTCATCGGGTCGAGGTCCTGCCTGCGATCCCTGTCCCTAAGGCTGCCCCGGACAACCCCCGCCCGCCCGCGCCGCCAGCCGTGGGCCGAGGCGAGAAAGCCGCTGACCGCAGCCTTGAGGTTTCCGTCCGCTGGACGCCGCTGGCTGGTTGGTGGTCGCGGGTCGGGGCCGCCGTCATCGATTACGCCATCGAAACTTTTCTCTTGGCTGTCATCTTGTCTCTCCTGGCGAGCGGCTTCACGGACCGGCTCAAGACCGCCTACGGCGAGTGGATCGCCGAAGTTTTGGCCAACCCCGGCGCAGTCCCCGCGATCCCAGCGGAGCTGCAGAGCCTCAGCAACCAACTCGTCTACGCCATGATGGGAGCGTCCGCCCTCTACGGCGCCGTTTTCCTCGGCTTCTGGGGCGCCACCCCCGGCCAGCGCGTCCTCCGCCTCCGAGTCGTCCCCGCGCCGCCGGCCAGCCAGCTTGAGATGGGCCCCGGCAAGACCGTGCCGCCAGAGGTCGGGGCGGCCCGCCTAGGTTGGTTCGCCTCCGTCTGGCGCGCCCTGGCCTGGGCCCTCGTCATGGTCAGTGGGCAACTCATCTTATTAGCGGTCTTCAGCGTCGTCATGGTCTTGTGGCATCCTCGCCGTCAGACTCTCCCCGACATCGCCGCCCGCACGCTCGTCGTGCGCCGTCCGCGTCTTTGAGGCGGACGGGGAGCCGACACGGTCCACTATTCGAACAGGCGTTTGATTTTAAAAGCCGACCGGAGTAGACATGCCTCATCGAACATAGGTTCGACCATGAGGGAGGCCTGTCATGAGCGTGTTGGCGTGGGGCGGGGAAAGCACTAGGCCATGGGAGCGGCCGGCCAGGCTGCGGTTGCTGCCCGGCTTAGGCCAGGAGCCGTTGCCCGGTCTGGGGCAAGAGCCGCCGCCTGCCACCAGCCGGGCTGTGAAGGCGGCGGCCGGCGCTCTGGCACGCCCCGAAACTGTCCGGTTGGCGGGAGCGGGATTTGGCGTTGGAGCTGGTGAAGCCGCCTGGGAACTGACTCGTCGCGGCTTGGCTTTGGCTCTGGGCGGGGTGGCTGCCATCCTCGGCGGCTCTTTGGCGGCGACGGTCTGGGGTTTCGCGCAACTCGTCGCGACGCCTCTGCCGTGAAGTTGGGGAAGCGGCTTGATCTTGGCCCGCCGTTGTTTGGAGGTGGACAGCCTCTGCGGCGGGTCCGGGAAAGCGGCGCCGCTTCGGAAAGAGGAACGCGTCGGGTTCGCGGCCCGGATGTTCTTGCCGTGGCCTGGAAGCGCCGCCTCAGAGGTGGTGAAAACTCCAGCTAGCCACGCGGGGGTTGGCTCGGCGGCGATGGGATGTCACCGGCAGGCAAGGCAATGCGAAAGAGCAATGCGAAACCGCCGGACGCCCGACACGTGGTCGGACGCCCGGCGGCCTGTTGAGGGGAAAGCCGTCAGATCAGACGGATGCGTTCGGCTTGGAGGCCCTTCGGGCCGCGGGTAACGTCGAACTCGACCCGCTGGTTCTCCATCAAGGTGCGGAAGCCGCGGGACTCAATCGCGCTGAAGTGGGCGAACACATCAGGCGATCCGTCGTCGGGGGCTATGAAGCCGAATCCTTTGTCCGCGTTGAACCATTTCACGGTGCCAGTGGCCATCGTGTCTTCTTTCTTTTCTTGCATGTCGTCCGGCCGTGCCTGTGCGCGTCCGGTCACCACGTCCGTTCGGACGTGGACAGGTTGGTCGCCGCGCCGTAACAGACGCGGATAGGTTGGCTGCCGCCTAAGCGGCGCCGTGCAGCCGGCCAGGGCAGGGGCGGCGCAAAACGCGACAGTGTCCGCGGCCTGGCATCGGCAAGGGAAGAGATGGAAATGATAACTGCTCTCAGCTTCGGGCCGGTGGCGGCGAAGGACATTCACAGGCAGCGGGCGCTGCCATCGGCGTCTAAGGGCGCTCCGGCTTGGCGGCCATGACGCCCCGACGGGATTGGACCCGCCTTTTAGACGCGAGCAGTCTACAACATTCCCGCCAGTGCGCTGGCCCTTGGGGTTGGAGTCTCACAAGCCTGGCGGCGAGGCCGCGCCGGCGGCCGACGAGGCGAAGATGCCATCAGACACGGTTTTCGGCGCTGGGTAGCGCGTCATCGTCGCCGGTTGACACGGCTGGGAGCTCCCGCCCCCGCCTCTCGGTTCGCGGCGCTGTGAACCCGCCAACCGGGCCCTGTCCAAGGCGTCCTGACAACGGCTTTGACGAGGGCATGCAGCTACGCCTATGCTGCGCGGGTAGTTTGACCGCGAGGTAACTGTCTTCCGCAGATTGCTCGCAGATCAAGAGCCTCGGCTGAAGACAGAAGGGCAGAGGCAGACGGGCGGCGGGGGAGCAACTCGCGCGCTAAGGCTTCCGTAGGCAAAGCCAAGGCTTCCGTAGGCGAATCAGCCCAGTCCTGCGCGCCTGATGATCGATGGCTGAAAGACGGTGGCTCGCGCGATGAGACTCGAGCGGGTCTGGGTTTTCCTGTGGACGGACTGACATCCTGCCACGACACTATGATCGGCAAGGGTGGCAGGCATGGCTGTTATGGTCCTAAGAGATTCCTCCTTCAGGCGCTTCCTGGCCTCGGATGTGATTTCTGGTTTCGGTGTCGGGCTGGCGACCATTGGCGCTAATTGGTATGTCTTGATGGAAACCGGTGAAAGTCGTTACGTGGGGGCCTTGCTGGCCGTCAACGTGCTGGCCGGATTCGTGGCGTCTCTGGTATCAGGGGTGATAACGGATCGCTTCAACAGGAAGACTGTGATATTCGTCGTGCATATCACGCGGGCAGTTTTCGCGGTGGCGTTGGCGGGACTGCTGATGGCCTTTGGTTTTCAGATGTTTCTCTTGTACGCTTTCGCGATCGTCAACGGCGCCGGCTGGACGATCTACATGGCCGCGTCGCGCAGCCTTCTCCAAGAGATCGTCGACGAGGCGAAATACGTGGAAGGGAATTCATTCCTGGAGGTCAGCCTGCAGGTCGGCATGTTCATGGCCGGGGCCGCGTCTGGCTTTGTCTATAAATACTGGGACTTCGCGGTTATCCTGTCAGCCAACGCCGCCATGTTCGTCGCGGGCGCGATCTGTGTGCGGGTGATTAAATTCCAGTCCGAGTTGGCTGAGAGCGGGCGAGAGCCCTATCTGACGATGATGAGGGAAGGGTTTCGCTTCTTGCGCAGGAATGCGGCGATACTGGTTGTCGGCATTGTCTCGATCGTACCGCTGGTTGTGACCATGATATTCAATGTGGTCCTGCCGGTCCACGTCAGCCGCAGCCTCGGACGGGACAGTGTGGTGTTCGGCCTCGGCGACATGTCTTATGGTGTCGGCGGGCTGCTCGCGGGCCTCCTCGTCGCGGGGATTGCGGCCAGGTTTGACAGCAAGAAGTTGATTGTGGCCTTTTTCGTCCTGGCGACGACGGACCTGGTCGCCTTGAGTTTCAATTCTGAGGTGATGGGACTCTATCTTTGCTGTCTCTTGCTGGGGCTGGCGAACTCGGCCTTGAGGATTTTGATGAACTCATTGATCATGAGCCGGGTGTCGAAGGAATACATGGGCCGGGCGATGGCGGTGTGGCTGGGGATTTCACTGGTCTGCCAGTGTGTTCTGTCGTTGTCGGTCAGCTCCTATCTTGACCGCTTGGGCGCGGGTGTCGGGTTCTGGGTCATGGCTGTGATGATGGGCGTCGGCGGCTGCGTCTTCATCATCAATGGCCGTTTTATGGCGAGAACTGCTGCGACTAATGGGTAGGGAGATCTGATGGAATTGAGCGGGGCGGTCGTCTGCCTTGTGGAGCCAAGTTTCTTCGGCGTTGGTTTCGTCAAAGAGGCCAAACGTCTGGGCTGCCAGGTGGTCGTTGTCGTTTCAGATCGGGACAACCCGGCCCGCTACGGCTATGAAGGCTGCTACGACGACATTGTGATTGCCGATATTCGTGATAGCCGCTCAATCTATGAGGCCATCAAGGGCAGCGGTCATTCGGCTGTCAACGCGCTGATTTCAGCGACTGACTACGCGTTGGCGGTGACGGCTGAAGCCGCCGAACGGCTTGGTCTGGGAGGGATGAGCCTGGAAACAGCGTCCCTGGTGCGCAATAAAGACTTGGCTCGGATCAGGTTTCGCGAGCGCGGTGTGCCGAGCGCTGAGTTCAGGACGGTGACTACGTTAGAGGAGGCGACAGCCGCCGCCAGCGGCATCGGCTACCCGGTCGTTTTCAAACCGGCTAACACGGCGAGCAGTCAGAATGTTTTCTTTATCAGTGACAGTGAGCGGCTCGCTGCGGCGTTCCCGGTGATGACTGAATTCACGACCAGCTACATGGGGTTTGGCGTCAAATCGGAGTATCTCATCGAAGAATATCTTGACGGTCCCGAGTTCAGCGTTGAGATTTTCGTCTCGAAGGGGGTGGTCGTCTTTGCCGAAGTGACAGAGAAGATGACGTCGCCCTTGCCGTATTTCGTTGAACTGGCGCATGTGTTTCCGACCTCGGTCCTGCCGGACCGAAAACAAGCGATGATCGAGCTTGCGTCGCTGGCGCTGGCAGCCGTGGGATTGGTTGACGGCCCGGCTCACGTGGAACTCAAGTGGACTCGAGACGGGCCGAGGATCATCGAAGTCAATGGCCGTCCGGGTGGTGACAACATCTCGTCCGATCTGATGCCAGCGGCGTCTGGCGTCAACGTCTTCCGGGCCGCCATCTTGAACGCCTTGGGCTTGCCGCCGGAGCTGGAGGCGAAAACTGCGGCGGGTTGCGCCGTTGGTTTCATCTGCGCTGAACGCGCCGGTATTTTAAAATCACTTGACGGTCTTGAAGACGTCCTACGTGATGAGTCGATAATCCGAGCGTCGGTTGGCGTTGAAATCGGCGCCGAGGTCGTAGCTCCGAAGAGTTCAGACGACCGGCTTGGCTACATCATCGTGCGGGAAGAATCGCCGGCGCTGGCGAAACAGAAAATACTCGATCTGATTGGGCGTTTGAGGATTGTCGTCGAATAGCGCCTTCGCCGGGCTAGAGTAAGCGAGGGCGCGGCCAGGGCCGAGATCTTCTGGTTTCGGGGGCCGCTCGTGCGGCGCCGGACTGCCCTTGCGGCTATGCCAGCCGGCCGGGTGAGTCTTTTCGCCGTCAGCGCAGCCGCCTGCGCCGACGGCGGCCGAGTGGGTGGATCTGGAGGCCGCTCAGAGACGAAGGCCAGGTGCTTGGCAAGTCGCCGCCGCCTCCCGCGGCTGGCCTGACTGGTGTTTCTTTCGGTTGAGCCGACGGCTCGCTCTGCCGCTCTGCGCCGGCAGCCACGGTGAGCTGGCTCGGCCGATTGCCCTCCGTCAGCCCGGCGGGTACTGTGGCGCGCCATGGCGACACGAGAGATCACTATGGCGGATTTCGAGACGACGGTGACGGCCGGCGGGATCGTCCTGCTGGACTTCTGGGCCGCTTGGTGCCCGCCTTGCCGGTCTTTCCGGCCTGTCTTCGACGCCGCCTCCGAGCAGCATCTCGACCTTGTTTTCGGGACGGTGGACACCGAGGCGGAGCAGGAGCTGGCGGCCGCCTGCCAGATCTCCTCCATTCCGACTCTCATGGCTTTCCGCGAGGGGCTCCTCGTCTTCGCCGAGCCGGGGGCGCTGACCGCCCGGCAACTCGACCAGGTCATCGAGGCGGTCCGCGGCCTCGACATGGACGAGGTCCGGCGTGCCGCCGCGGCCTCGGAAGCGACTGCCTGACTCTTGGACCGCGGTGGCAGACGGCCGGCCGAAGAGCTTTGCCAGAGGATTCACGCCTGGCTTCGAGCCGCAAGGGCGGGTGGCGGCCGACGGTCTGCCGGCTTGGGCCTGAGGCCGGGTCTGTTCTCATGCTCGGGGGCGGCCGATGGCCCGTGGTAGCATCCGCGCGATGAGATCCGTTCGCCTGACCGTCTGGTTTGGCAAAGCAATTGCCCGGCTGACCCGCTTAGCCGGCGGCCACGCTTCGGCTTTGCCAGGTTTGGCCGCCGAACGGCTTGATCCTGATTTCCTTCCGAAAATCATGCGCCAATTGCCTTTGGGAGTCGCCGTCGTCTCCGGCACCAACGGAAAAACGACGACGACGAAAATCGTTGTGGAATTGCTGCGGGCGGCCGGCCTCAAGGTTTTCACCAACCCCAGCGGCAGCAATTTCACGCGCGGTGTCATCTCGGCCGCCATCGAGCAGATGAAAAAAGGCCGCCTCGACTGCGACATCGCCGTCCTCGAACTCGACGAGGCCCACGCCGTCCGATTTGTCGACAAGGTGGCCCCGACGGCTGCCCTACTCCTCAATGTCTTGCGCGACCAACTGGACCGTTTCGGTGAGATCGACACGACCGCCCGCTATCTCGGCGCCATCGCGGCCCGCACTGTCGGGCCCGTCGTCCTCAATCGCGAGGACCCCTTGGTGGCCTCCCTGCCGACCCGTCAACCGGTCTATTTCGGTTACTCCGACAAGGTGGCCGCATTGTTTCCAAGTGACGCCGAACTTTACGGCCGGCCGGCCCTGGCGGCCGCCGCCGTCCCGACGGACCGGCCCGTCGCCGCTGTCGTCCTCGAAGACCTCGGCCCCGGCTGGGCGGCTTTCAACCTCGGGACGGCCCGCCTCAGCCTCCCCGGCGCCCACAACGCTTTCAACGCCGCCGCGGCTTTGGCCTTGGCCGGCCAACTGTTGCCTGGCCGTTTTGAGGCGGACCAGGCTTTGCGGGCTCTTGCCGCTGTCGAGCCCGCGTTCGGCCGGGGCGAGCTTTTCACGGTCGACGGCGCCCTGACCGAGCTTTTGCTCGTCAAAAACCCGAGCGGTTTTCGCGTCGTTTTGGGCAGCCAAGCCAGCCGAGAGGCCGCCGTCATGATCGCTGTCAATGACGCCTACGCGGACGGCCGCGACATGAGCTGGCTGTGGGACGTCGACTTTTCTGTCTTGCCCGCCGTCGCCCAGGTCAGCGGCGTCAGGGCCTATGACATGGCTCTTCGCCTGGATTGCCAGCAGATCCCCGTCGAAGCTGTCGAACCGGATCTCGGGGCCGCTCTCCGGGATTTCTTGGCGAAAACCCCGGGCCAACCCAAACAGATTTACGCCAGCTACACCGCCATGCTGGCCATACGCCGTCTGCTCAAACAAGCCGCCGAGGGGACGCCATGACAAAACGGCTGGCTGTCGCCATGCTCTATCCCCAAGAAATGAACATCTACGGCGACCGGGGCAACCTGGAGTCGTTGACGCGGCGGGCTGAACGCCATGGCTTTGCCGTCGACCAAATTTTTTACGAACCGGGGCAGCCTTTCCCACGGCACGCCGACGTCATTTTGGGCGGCGGCGGCCAAGATTCCGGGCAAAGCCGGGTCGTCGACGACCTGACGGCCTTGGGGCCGCTTCTCAAAGAGCTGGCTGACGATGGTTTGCCGATGCTCATGATCTGCGGCCTCTACCAATTGTTCGGCCACCATTTCCGGACGAGCCAAGGCGATGTCATCGCCGGCATCGGCTTGTTCGACGCCGTGACCGTCGGCGGCTCCCGTCGCCTCGTCGGCAACGTTGTGGCCGACTGGGACGGTTATCGCCTCGTCGGCTACGAAAACCACAGCGGCTTGACCGAGTTGGCCGGCGGCCAGGCTCCCTTGGCGCGGGTCGTCCGGGGGGCTGGCAACAACGGTCGGGACAAGACTGAGGGGGCCAGGACGGGCAACGTCTTCGGCTCTTACCTCCACGGTCCGATCCTGCCGAAGAACCCGCGTCTGGCCGACGAGCTGATCCGGTTGGCCGCTGTCCGGCGTTATGGTTCTTTCGCCCCTCTTCCCCTTGACGATTCCCTGGCCGACCGGGCGCGCGCCGTCGCCTTGTCACGGCCTCGCTGAAGCCGGCCGGGTTCCTTGGCCGCCGGCTTGGGGGCCAAGTCAGATGCTCGGAGGCATCGCAGCTGCGAGAATGCCGGCCGTGGCGAA
>JAIRXC010000057.1 GCA_031268515.1 Propionibacteriaceae bacterium | reverse complement strand
CTGCGGTCGGTCGCCGGAAGTATTTTAGGCATAATTTATTTTCTCGCGGCCGGCCGTCTCCATCAATCTCCCAGACGGCGTGTCCCGAAATCTCTAAACTCCATTATGAATAACCCTCTACGTTTCAGCGGCAGGGATAGCAGAAGCTTTTGACTTCGCCGACCACGGAGAACCAGCCGAGGGCATGTGCACTCTGGCCTGGGCGATCGTGAATGAGGATGTGCTGGTGCCGGCGAGCGTCCTGCGTGGCATCCGGGTTTTATCCAAAAATCTCGTGCCAGCAGAGGATTTACCTGCGGGCTTGGATGAGCATGCTCTCGCGGATTAAGCCTGACGAGGGAGAAGCAGGCAGTGTCAACTCAAATGAGGTAGTCAAGCCATTGGCCGCCCCGGCTATCGGCCAAATGGGACTCGGAACTCAATACGTGGCCCCTGTTCCTTTAAGGACGCTGTTGGAGCACGGGGTGCTGAGAGAGGTCGGGTAGGCGTATGCCAGGTCGAGTCGGAGTCCCCGGTTGGAAGTTCCGCGTTGACGAACAATCCGTCGGGGTGTATCGCATGGTCGCGGTCGATGGCTGTGGGCGCCGGTTCGAGTCAACTGGCACAGATCCAGACGCCTTAACAAGAGAGGCTGTAGAGTTTGCGCGCAAGGTCTCCGGCGGCAACTCTCGGCCGGGTTGATGATATACTTGACCACCCAATGGGGATAAACTATGATTTTGTGTGCGACACGGTTGAGGCCAGTCAGGGACACGCTTGGTCGGTGGTCAGCGGCACGGGCGCCCCACAGCCTGTCGTGACAGCAATGGTTCCGAAATGACTTTTGGACGCTTCCTGGATATCGCCAACCTCATACTCGACGGCGATGAATCACAGTCGACGGCCTCTGAACTCGAGACGGTCATCATCAACCGGCACCCTGACGACAAAAGATTTTCTGAGCTTGCAGAGGCCCTTGCGCTGTACGCGCCTGGCAACGGCAAACCATACTATGGCCCCGGTGAACTGCGCAAAATCATCAGGTCTGTCATTCAACAATACGGTGAGACGACGGAAAACCCTGTTTGACGCCAACTCCACCGCCAACGCCAAAAAGCATTCAAAACCATTTCGTCTGGGAGGTTGGGTTGACGCCCGGAGAACGGTTGGAACGCCGCCGGGGAGTAGGGTTGGCAGACGGTGATCGTCTGGTCGTCGAAGACGGCGCGTATTTGACGGTCTGGAGTGCGGACTGCAGTCATTTCCCTTTTTCCCGTGTCCGGCGCGGCCTCTGGCACCCGCAGGAGTGCCAGTTTATCGGTCATCGACCGGAAACCCACGACTGGCGGCGTTGGCTGAGGCGAGGGCGGCGCTAAAATCCCCGGCCGGTCCGCGCGGCGATCTTGACGCCGTGCTCAGCCAGCACCCAGCAGATCGGCTTGACCCGGAGACCTCTAACCCCTCATCAAATCGACGAAATCAACTATCCCCGCGGTCGCCGGCGGCCGAACTCCCGGGAAATCAGGCTGTGGCCGTCTGGGGCGCCTTAGGGTGGCCGGAGGCCCGGAAAGCGCGCAAGCGTAGGGAATTGACGATGGTTCCAGCCACTGTCAAGGCCGCGACAGCGGCGGCTAGGACGGGGCTGACAAGGCCAAAGGCGGCGGGCAAGATGGCTATGTGGCAGGCGACGGCCCAGGTGAGGTTGCCGCGGGCGCAGACGGCCGTCCGGCGGGCCAAGCGGATCGCGTCAGCCGCCGCCAAGAGGTCGTCGCGCAGGAGCGCCAGGCCTGCGCCGGAGGCTGCGGCCGCCGGGTTGGCGAGGGTGATGGCGAGGTCGGCTTGAGCGAGGGCGGGGGCGCTGTCGACCCCATCTGAAACCATGGCGACGATACGGCCC
Organism: Propionibacteriaceae bacterium; assembly: GCA_031268515.1. GTDB lineage: Bacteria > Actinomycetota > Actinomycetes > Propionibacteriales > Propionibacteriaceae > WQYJ01. The sequence continues at coordinate 3,469 of JAIRXC010000057.1, read as the reverse complement.
GCCGCCTGCCGTTTGCGGACGATGTCGGCTTTGCAGGTGTCCGTCAGCTCGGCCGCGAACTCGCTCACACCCAACAACTCGGCTGTGTAGCGGGCGGTCGCCTGGTCGGCCCGCGTCACGATCATCAAGTCCAGGCCGAGGCGCCGGAACGCCGCCACCGCCGCAGCGCTAGTCGGCCTAAGCGGGTTGCCGATTTCGACGATGCCTTGGAAACGCCCATCCCAGACGAAGGCGATCGCGGTACGGCCGCGGGCGACGGCGTCGGCATAACACTCCGCCAAGGCCGGTGTTATGGGCTGAGTGGTTTGGGCGGCGGCCCAGGGCAGACGGCCGACGTAGGCTTGATGGTCTTCGACCGTCGCGCTGACGCCGCGGTTGCGGATGGAGACGACCTCGGTGGCGCGCGGCAGGACGAGGCCGCGGGCCAAGGCGGCCTGGGTGACGGCTCGGGCGAGGGGAGTGGAGGCTTGGCTGGCCAAGGCGCCGCCGACGCGCAGAAGGGCAGCCTCGTCAAGGCCCTCTAGGGGGTAGACGCCGGTGAGGTCGAGATGGCCGGTGGTCAAGGCGCCGGAACGGTCGAGGACGACTGTGTCGACTCGTCCGGCCAAAGCGAGCGTCGCCGGGCTGGAGACCCTGAGCCCGAGTGGGGCAGCCCGCCGCCACCCGACGGCGTAGGCGAGAGGCGCCGCCAAAGTGAGGGCCGCCGGACAGGCGACGATGAGGACGGCGACGGCGGCGCTCCAGGCGGCGCTGACCGGTCCGCCGGCTATGAACCAGCCGGTGAAGGCGACGGCGGCGACGCTGATGGCAGCGGCAGCCAGAGGGGCGGCGATACGGTCGGCCTGGTCGGCGGCGGCAAAGCCTGAGGCGGCGGCGTCAACTGGATTCGAGGCAGCCGGGTCAGCCAGGTCAGAGGAATCCGGGGGCGTGGGCGAATCGGCGGTGATGGTCCCGGCGGGCCGCGGTTGGACGCCGAGGCGGCTCTCGATGTCATGGCGGGCCAGCGTGGCGACGGTGATGACGGCGACAGCGGCGAGGAGGTAGACGAACACGCTGCTGTCATTGCCGGGCCGCAGCCGCCAAGGGGCCGGCGGCCTGGCGGCGCGGCCGGCGGCGGTGGCGACAAGGGCGTAGAGGGCGCTGAGGAATGAGGCGGCGAGGGTGAGGACAGACAGGCCGTCGGGGGCCGCCTGGCGGCGTTTCAGACGGTGGGCGGTGTCGCGGCAGAGGGGCCAAGCCCCCCAGGTCGCAACCGGAGTCATCAAGGCGAGGGCAGCCCACAAGCGGTAGGGGAAGCCAGCGCCGGGGAGAAAGCAGGCCAAGAGGGCGGCGGCGGACAAAGCCGAGCAAAGAAGAAGGCGGCCGCGCCACGGCAACAGCTCACGTCTGCTCGCGGGGGCAAGCCGCTTCAGGCTCATCGCGAAGCCGCTCCAGCCGCGGCCGGCGAAGTGGAAAAGGCGGTCCGTTGGAGAGGGAGCAAGAGGAGCGGTCTTGCGGACGGTAGGAAAGGCAGCGGCTCAGCGAAGAAAGGCAACAGCCCGTCGGACGGCGGGAAAGAAGACTGCCTGGCAAACAGCGGCGGAGCCGCCGACCAGGAGTCGGCCCAGCCGTAGGCGAGAGCGACTTGGCGCAATGAACCCCCACAGAAGCGCGACACTTCTCCTTTGGAGGACTACCCCGGGCGTGGCCTAAGCCATATCGCCCGGGGGTCTCCTCCGAGAAGGAAGTTTAGGTGGGAATGGGAGGTGTGAGGCAAGGCGGTGAAGGCTTCGAGGAGATTTCTTGACGGGATCTTAACCAAAGCGGGGGAGCCCGTGAGGGTTGAGTGAAGGCCCCGGCCGCCAACACCGCCGCGGAGCGCTCCGCCGGCCGTGGAGAGAGGAGCTGTCCCGGCAGCCACGGCGCCGGCCCGCCAAGCCAGGCAGAACTGTCCCGGCGGGCACGGGGCGAAGGGAAACCCTCCGGGCGTCTCGGCCGGAGCCGGCTGCGGCTGGCTCAGCCGTAGAAGGACATCTCCGAGATGCCCGTTTGGTATTGCGTGGCGTTGAGATACGGCAACTTGTCGTGGAAATAGACGAGCAGGAAACGCGTGGTCGTGTCGCAGTCGATGACGACGGTGCTGGGGGCCGGGCCAGCCGGGTCGTAGGCCGCCGGCGGCTGGGTGGAGTCTTGGGCCACCGGAGTCCAAGCGGTGATCGAGTCGAACGGAGGCTCGGTCAGATCGGCCGCCAGCGGGACGAGGAGCATGACAGGGGAAGGCGAGTTGGTGAGTTGGAGTTTGGCCTGACGGATCGCGACAGGGCCGCCGAAGTCGACGACAAGGCCGACGCCGCCGAGGCCGAGGCCGCCGAAATCCGGGGAATTGCCATAGACCACCGTGTGCCAATCGGTTGCCAGGTTACCGTCGATAGCTTGTCCCACAAGGATCTCGTTCTCCTCGCCGCCGCCTACGGGGTTGAAACTGCGGATGGTCTGGACCGCGACGGGGGTCAGCGCGGCAGCGGACTGGCTGGGCTCGGTGGAGTTGTCGCTGTCATCGTTGTCATCGCCGGCGCCGCGGCTCAAGTTGGCGATGATGGCGGCGACCACCGCCAAGGCGACGATGACGGCCAGGACGATAAGGCCGACGCGGCGGGCGCCGCCGGAACCGAAGCGGGCCAAACCAGCCGGGGCGGCCGCCGTCGCCTGACCGGCGGTTGTCCGGCCGCCGCCTGGTCGGGCCGCGCCTGACTTGGAAGAACCGGCGCCGGAAGAGGTCGAGGCGGCGGCGTTTGAGTGGGAAGAGTCCGAAACGGCCGCGGCCTGTTCGGCAGCTGGCCGGCCGGTGGTGGTTGGACAGCCGGTTGCCCGTCCGGAAGCCAGCGGCCCGGCTGCGGTCCGCCCGGCGGCGGTCAAGCCCGCCTGGCCGGTGGCCGCGTGGCGGTGGGGGCCGGCCGAGTCTGGCGGCTCGGCGGCCGGCCGGCCAGCGTCCGAAGCGGCCGCGGCCCGGCCGGTTGCGGCCGTGTGGTCTGGCTGGTTGCGGCTGGCGGCGTCGGACCTCGAAGCGGCTGTGTCCGCCGCCTTGGCGCCGGAGCCCGTGGCGGTTCCCAGAGCGGGGACGATGACGGGTTGGATGGCGGCGCCGGCTCCGAGGGCGGGGCGGGACGCCTGGATCGGGCCGGTCACGAGGACCCGGTGAGCCAGGTCGGCGGTCGGGTTGGCGGCCCCGAGCGTCTGGCTGAGGGCCGTCAAGACCTGGGCGGCGGTGGCGAGGCGGGGATGGCCGGCCCGCGGGGTCGCGGCCAAAATCTGGTCGGCCAGACGGTCGAGGGCGGCGGAAGCGGCAGGTTGGATACGCCGGGGCGAGGCGTAGCCGAAAGCTCCGAGCGGCGCCTCGGGCAGCCCTGTCGGCTCCGAGCCGGGCCACAGGGCCGTCAGGCAGGCGTAGAGAAGGCGGCCCAGAGCCGTCACGTCCGCTTGCTCCAACTCG
>JAIRXC010000048.1 GCA_031268515.1 Propionibacteriaceae bacterium | reverse complement strand
CAGATTCCAAGAAACCCTGGCCGCCGAAACCAGGTTCGACGGTCATGAGCAAGACGGCGTCGAGTTCACCTAACAGCGGGTCGAGGGCTTCGACCGGGGTGGCCGGGTTCAAGGCGGCGGCGGCCCGAGCCCCCAGCCGCCTCAATTCGCGGGCCAGCCGGATGGGGGCCTTGGCCGCTTCGATGTGGAAACTGACGGACTCGGCTCCGGCCTCCGCGTAACTTGGCGCCCAGCGGTCCGGGGCTTCGATCATGAGGTGGACGTCGAGGGGCACGTCAGCAGACCGCTGTAGCGCTTCGACGACCGGCAAGCCGATTGTCAGGTTCGGCACGAAGTGGTTGTCCATGACATCGACGTGGATGGCGTCAGCCGAAGGCAAGCGGGCGATCTCCGCCCCGAGCCGGGCGAAGTCGGCGTTGAGGATGCTCGGGGTGATACGGGCGGACACGGACGCCACCTTACCGGCCCCGCCCCAGAGGGCTGCCCGTCGATACCGCTCAAGCCGCGGCGGAAGGCCTTCGTCTCGTTAGTTTTGGCCTTCTCGGCGCGAGTCAAGTTTCTGGGGGCGGACCGCTTCTTTCGACGCTTCCACAGCGGCGTCGATGTCTGCCTGGCAAAGCTGGGCGACCCGCACGAAAATGAAGTCGACTATGGCCAGTTGGACCATCCGGCTGGCCAGGGCCGCCACCCGCAAAGGCGACTCGCGGGCGTTGGCCAGCAGCACGGTGTCGGCTGCTTTCGCCACGGGTGAGCTGCGGGCTCCGGTGACGGCGACGGTGAACGCCCCCCGGGCGCTGGCCAGCTCCAACGCCCGGTGCACCTCGAAGGTTTGCCCCGAAAAGGAAAAGCCCACCGCGACTGACCCTTGCGGGGCCATCGCGGCGTGGACCAACTGGAGGTGGCTGTCCTGCGTGAACAGGCAGTCCAAGCCGATCCGCTGCAGCTTTTGCGCCAGGTCCGAGGCGGCGAGCGCGCTGGCCCCCAGGCCGAAGGAGACGACACGGCGGGCGCCGGCGATGGCCTGGGCGACCTTGTCGATGTCCTCGGGGTCGACCTCCCGCGCGGTGCGCTGGATCGACGTGGCCTCGTGGTGGGCGACTTTGGCGATCATGGTCGCAGCCGAGTCTGAAGTGTTGAGCCGGCCTTCGGCGATGTTGGCGCGTTCCAATTCCACGGCGCGCCTCGAAGCCTCGCGGGCGAGGTCCATGCGCAGGTCCCGTAGGCCCGCGTATCCCAGGGACTGGGAGAAACGCACCACAGTGGCTTGGGAGACGCCCGCCTGGGCGGCGAGTCCGGCGACGGTCAGGCGGAGCGCGGCGTCGATGTCATCGAGGAAGACCAGCCCGACGCGGGCGTTCGCCGAGTTGGCGCCAGCGACCGCGCGTTCGATCTCGGATATCACGTCTTGGCCTGCCACGCCGTTGTCTCCCCTACAGCCGTCTCGGTTTCGCGCCGCGCGGAGCCTGTCAGAACAAGCTTGGCACACAGCCTACGAAACTCTCTTCCATATTCTCCAATCTCGGTGTAATTTTCTTCCAGAGCGGCCGTCTAAGTCCCAAAGGAGGGAACTGCCTTGATTGATCTCGACCAGCTGGCGACGGAGGTTCGGAACCCGGCCACCACCGACCTGGACTCTATGAGCGTCGCCGATCTGCTCCGAGTCATGAACCAAGAAGACGCCAAGATCGCGCCGGCGGTCGGGGCGGCGCTGCCACAGATCGCTGATGCCGTCACGGCCGTTTCAGCGGCCCTTAAGGCCGGCGGACGACTGGTGTACATGGGGGCGGGGACCTCTGGCCGCCTCGGCGTGCTCGACGCGGTCGAATGCCCTCCCACCTTCGGCACGTCGCCGGAAATGGTCTTGGGGCTGATGGCCGGCGGCGACAGCGCCTTTGGGCGGGCGGCCGAGGGCGCGGAAGACTCCCCCAGCCTCGCGGTCAAAGACCTCTCCCGGATCGGATTGGCCAGCCAGGACGCCGTGGTCGGCCTGGCCGCCTCCGGACGCACCCCCTACGTGATCGGCGGCCTTGATTACGCTCGTTCCCTCGGGGCTGTCGCCATCTCCGTGGCCTGCAACCCCGGCTCTGAAATCAGCGCCCACGCCGACATCGCCATTGAAATCGACAATGGCCCCGAGGTCCTGACCGGTTCGACCCGCTTGAAGGCCGGGACCAGCCAGAAACTGGTCCTCAACATGATCTCGACCGCTTCCATGGTGCGGCTCGGCAAAGTCTTCGGCAACCTCATGGTTGATTTGAAGCCCACCAACGAGAAACTCGTCGCCCGCGCTATCGGCATCGTCCGCGCTGCCACTGGCTGCTCACAGGCGACAGCCAGCCAAGCCTTGGCGGATTCAGACAACCAGGCCAAGACGGCCATCGTCATGCTCTTGGCCGCAGTCGACGCGGAGGCGGCCAGAGAACGCCTCCGGCAAGCCGGAGGATTCGTCCGCGAAGCCATCGTCCCCCACCCCAGCAACCCATAGCAACCCATACCAACTCGTAAGGAAGGACAGCATGGACTACAAGAAGCTCAGCGAAGAGATTCTGGAGCTCTCGGGCGGCGCTGGCAATGTCACCGCCTTCACCAACTGCATGACCCGTCTCCGACTGGACCTGGCAGATCAGGCGGCGGCAGACGTCAACGCGATCAAGAAGCTTGACGGCGTCCTAGGAGCAGTGCCAGGAGAACAACTGCAGATCGTGGTCGGACCGGGCCACGCCACCCGGCTGCGTGACGCTTTCGCGACGGTCAGCGGCATCAAACCGGGGGCCGAAGTGGACGCCGACGGCCAAGTCAAGGTGCGCGACGTGGCGGCCGAGACGCGTGGGAAAGTCAAGGCCCGCCAAACGACGCCCATTCAAGGCCTGTTCAGGCATATCGGCAACATTTTCATCCCGATCATCCCCGGCTTCATCGCCTGCGGCCTGGTGTCCGCCATCGTCAACATCTGGAAGATGATCGACGGAGACGTCACAGCAAATCCGTGGTTCCTCGCTTTGGCGGGCCTAGGGGGAATCCTAGGCGGCGCCTTGAACCTCATCACCGGGCACAACACAGCGAAGGAATTCGGCGGCTCCCCCATCATGGGCCTGGTCGCCGGCGCCGTGCCCTATATGCCGGCCCTGGCCGGGATCGCGGCCGCGGCCGACGGCTCATCTGAAGCCAAGCTCCTGAACATCCCCGTGTTCGGCGCTATCAGCCCGGCTCTGGGCGGCATCATCGGCGTCATCGCGACAGCCTGGCTCTTCACCGTGATCGAAAAATGGGTGCGCAAACGGGTGCCAGCCGCATTGGATTTGTTCGTGGTGCCATTCGTGACGCTGATAATCGGCGCCGTTGTCTGCATTCTCGTCATCATGCCGGTCTCCGCGCTGGTCATGAAGGGGATCAACTGGCTCCTGATCGACTTCGCCCTGGAGAAAGGCGGCGTCTTCGGCGGCTTCCTGCTGGCCTCGTTCTTCCTCCCGTTGGTCATGCTCGGCATACACCAGGGGCTGACGCCGATCCACGCCCAGCTCATCGCCGATGTCGGCTACACCCAGCTGCTGCCGGTCCTCGCCATGGCCGGCGCCGGACAGGTCGGCATGGCGCTCGCCGTGTGGGCTAAGACGAAGAACGACCGGCTTAAGAAGATCATCAAGTCGGCTCTGCCGATCGGCTTCCTCGGCATTGGAGAGCCGCTGATCTACGGCGTCTCTTTGCCTCTGCTCTACCCCTTTATCACCGCCTGCGCCGGCGCGGGCTTCGGCGGCGCGTTCGTGGCGTTAGGCATGCAAATCACCGGCGGTTTCGGCGCCACGGGAATGGGAGTGTCCGGCCTCTTGCTGACCGGCCTGATCAGCAACGGCCAGTGGCTTTGGTACGTCGGCGGCCTGCTGGTCTCCTACATCATGGGCTTCGTCCTCACCTTCTTCTTCGGTTTCAAGGAGAAAATGGTCGAACGCCTGGCTTAAACCGCGGACTCGAAACCCGCTGTGGGCGGCGCCGCCGTCAGCGCCGCCCACCGTATCCAGCTTCAGCGGCCGAAATAAAGCCAATTGCCTACGGGCCGCGACAGCTCCGCCGCAGGGCAATCTGAAACCACATCCCCCACTTAGACCACACTGCGACCAAGGAGTAGCAATGTTGTTCTCAATCTATCCGACTGATCCGGCCGAAGTCCGCGAAGCCGTCGTCGCCGCCGCCCTCGCCTGGCCTGGCGAACGCCTCCTGTTCACCTCCTTGCACATCCCCGAAAGCCAGGGCCTGCGCGAATACGGCGGCTATCTGCAGAGCCTGCA
>JAIRXC010000016.1 GCA_031268515.1 Propionibacteriaceae bacterium | reverse complement strand
CGATCCCGACGATGTCCACAGCCGTGACGCCATGGCGGCCCAAGAACTCGTCCAAGCTCAAGCCGTCGGCCGTCCGGCCCTCGAAACCTGAATAGGCCGCCGCGTAATTACCCTTGTCGAAAACGGCGTCCAGACGGGGCAACGCCAGGTCAGGGTGGAAGGCTTGTCCGGGGCTGCCGACGACGCAGTGAGGCGGCCACGAGTCGGCGTAGTCGGGAGCAGCGCTGAAGTGGGCGCCGGGGTCGATGTGGGCGTCCCGGGTGGCGACAATGAGGCTGTAGCCATGGTCGGTTTGGGCGTAGGCGGTCACGGCGGCGGCTGTCGCCTGGCCGCCGGCCACGGCGAGGGCGCCGCCTTCACAGAAATCAACCTGGACGTCTACGACGATGAGCGCGCTGTTCACAGGCGGTCTCCTTTGCGGTTCGAGGTCTTGTCGGTTCGGTCTGGCTGACGTCCCTGAGTTTGGGGCTTTGCCGGGTCAGCGTCCGTAGGGGCTGGGCAAAACGGCGCCGTCGGCGAGGAAATAGGTCGGGATGACCGGTTCGCCGCGTGACATCTTGAAACCGTCGCGGGGCAACTCGGCTCGGGCCTGCTCGTGCCGGGCGCGGGCGGCGTCCAAGGGTTCGGCCCCCAAGATCTCGCCGTCGCGGATGAGTTCTCGCAGGAGGGGACGGTCATAGTCGCCGCTCGCCGGCGCCGCGCCGACCCCGACCAACTCGGCTTCGGCAAGGCGTTTGGCGTCTCGGCGGCGGAGGGCGTATTTCTGCCCCCCCAAGGTTGATTTCTGAGTTGATTTCTTGCCTACGGGCAAGAGCGGGGCGTCGGGTTCTAGGGAGTCGGCCCGGGCGACGAGTTTGTAGACGAAGGAGCAAGTCGGGTGGCCCGAGCCGGTGACAAGTTGAGTCCCGACACCGTAGCCGTTGACGGGCGCTCCCGCGAGGGCCGCGATCTGCCACTCGTCTAAGTCGCTCGTCACGATGATGCGGGTCTGTTTGGCGCCGAGGTCGTCGAGCAGGGCGCGGACTTCGCGGGCCGTCGCGGTCAGGTCGCCCGAGTCGATGCGGACGGCTCCGAGACGCCCGCCGGTCAGCCTAACGCCGGTCCGAACGGCCGTCTCGATGTCGTAGGTGTCGACAAGGAGAGTGGTGTTTTCGCCCATCGAGGCGATCTGGGAGCGGAAGGCCGCTTCTTCGCAGTCGTGGAGGAGGGTGAAGGAGTGGGCGGCGGTGCCGGTGGTCGGGATGCCGTAGCGGCGGCCGGCTTCGAGGTCGGAGGTGGCGGCGAAACCGGCGATGTAGGCGGCGCGGGCGGCGGCCACAGCGGCCTGTTCGTGGGCTCGGCGGGCGCCCATCTCGATGCAGGGCCGGTCTTCGGCCATCAAGGTCATGCGGCTGGCGGCCGAAGCGACAGCCGAATCAAAGTTATAGATAGACAATAAAACAGTTTCAAGGACGACCGCCTCGGCGAAACTGGCCTTGACGGTCAGGACCGGTGAGCCAGGGAAATAAAGATCGCCTTCGCCGTAACCCCAGGCGGAGCCGGAGAAGCGGTAGGAGGCGAGGAATTCAGCCGTGGCGTCATCAAGCAGGCCGCGTTTTTCAAGAAATGAGAGTTCCTCATCGCCGAAGCGGAAGCCGGCGATGGCTTCAAGGGCGCGGCCGACGCCGGCCACGACGCCGTAACGCCGTCCGGGCGGCAGCCGGCGGGCGAACAACTCGAAGACGGAGGAGCGGGCGGCCAAGCCGGATCGGAGGGCGGCGCGGACCATCGTCAGCTCATATTCATCCGTCAGCAACGCTGTGCTCGGCAGCTTGACCATGTCGGCATCTTAGGGGTCTGTCTCTTCTGGCGGCGCCGCTTTTCGCTTGGCGGGCTTGTCCGGCCTTCTTTCCGAGTCCTTGTCCAAAACGGGTTGGCCATGGCGTTCTGGGCGCGCCACGAGCGGCGCCGCCGTAGCGCTGGCCGGTGGAGGCTTGCCCTCGGAGCCGAGTTTCGCGACGGCTGGCCTCTCGTCGGCAGACAGGCGCGATTGGCGTTGGCTCATGGCAATACTATTCCTTGCAGAGAACTGTGAACAGCTTTCGGTTTTAGGAAGACTGTGGCGCTTCGCCGTAGGAGACGGGGTGAAGCGGCGGCGGCCGGACTGTGGCGTAGGATGACGCCCGATGCTAGAAACACTGCTCGTCGGCATCGCTAGCGTCGAAAGCGTTGCCATTGTTGGGTTTCTCCTGTGGCGCTGGTTGCGCCGCCGCGTTCGCCCGGTCCCCGCCGACGCCATCGCCGCTCTCACGGCCTTCGGCGGTTTCTCCCTCGTCACGGCGCCCCGCTCGCCGGCGGCCCGCCACCGCCTGGGGGCTGCCGCGGACTTCGTTTCGGGGCCTGCCGCCGGGACTGTCCACTCCATCGTCTACGCCTCCCCGTTGGCCGCCCGTTTGCCGCTCGGCGACGGCCAAAACCTGACCCACCCCGAACTGGCTGGTCTGGCCGACGAGGCTTGGCGCTCTGGCCAGGGGATCACCCGTCCCTACAGCCTCGACAGCCTCGGTTCTCTCCAGCACGTCGTCGCACACGCCGCCCCTCTCGGGCGCCGCTGGGTCCTGGTCGTGCTGACCGACCGGACCGAGGAGGTGCGCGGACAGGAGGTGCGCCGTGATTTCGTGGCTAACTTCGGCCATGAGCTGAGGACTCCTGTGACCGCTGTCAGCCTTATCGCCCAGGCTCTTGCCGCCAGCGGCGACGACCCGGCCGCCGTCCGCCACTTCGCCCGCCGTCTTGAGGGTGTGGCCGAGCGGCTGCAACGGCTGACCGAAGACATGTCCGCCTTGTCGCGGATTGAGAAGGGCGGTGAAGCGGCGCAGGCTGGGCAAGTCGAGATCGACGCCGTGGTGGACAGGGCCATCGGGCGTCTCCTCGAAGCTTCGGTCCGGCGCAAGGTCAAGGTCAAACATAAGAAACGCGCCCGCGTGACAGTGACAGGGGACCGGTCCGCTCTCACGACGGCGGTCGAGAACCTGATCGCCAACGCCATCGACTATTCGCCGTCCGGCTCTCGGATCACCGTGACGGCGCGGGCGGACCCCGCCGAGGGCGAGGTCGTCGTCAGCGTCATCGACCAGGGCATCGGCATCGCGGCGGCCGACCAGGAACGTGTTTTCGAGCGTTTCTATCGGACCGACGAGGCCCGCTCTTTGCGTGTCAGCGGCACCGGCCTCGGCCTGGCCATCGCCAAACACACCGCCTTGGCCCACGGCGGCCGGATCGCTGTGACCTCCCGTCCCGGCGCCGGGTCGACCTTCTCCCTAGTTTTGCCTTTGCGGCCGGCGGCTGCCGGTCCCGAGAGCCCGCGGCTAGGTGAGTTCGCCTCTGATGGAGCCGAAAGTCCGCTTCCGGTCGAAGCAAGCGAGCGAGAGTCCAGCTCTGACGCTTGACGGCCGGCAAAGGCGGCCAGGCGCCCCGGCCGTTCTTGGTGGCCCCTCTGCCTCGATCCCGAAACGGGATTGCTTCGGCGCCCTCCGGCCGTTTGCGGACCGCTGCCGCCGACTCCTTCATTGAAAAGGCCAAACGCGGCTGAGCTGTTCAACTATTTCAGAGACAGGCCGCTATGCAGTCTTGCGCCCGCAGGGTCGTCTCAAGGTCGTGGTCAATCTCTACGATGTCGTTGTCTGATGGTCTTGCGTCCGCGTGAGCGCCACGACATCACGCTCGGCGGCCGGCCCCTGGACTCCAGACTCCTCGCTCCCGCGTGGGCGTTTAGAGCGGCGACGGCCCCGGAATCATCGAAGTGCCGGACTTATCGCGCCCGCATGGACGTCTCACAGGCTGTCTGGCGGTGGCGGACATGCCGTGTCTGTCGGCTGCCGGTTTGCAAGTGTTTCGTGTTGGGTTTCACCGGTGGTTTGTGAACTCTTACGGTCTGGTGCTAGCGTGCCGCGTCAACGGCGGTAGTTGTTGTTGTAATCTTTCCCCTTGGAGGTCCCCCGATGCCATCTCGCATATTGCCAAGCTGTCAAACCAAACCGGCTATCCGTCCGCCGCGGCCTCTCAGCAGCGGCTCCGCCGGTCAGACCGGCCAACCGGACAGCCAGGACCGGGCTTCGTCCGGCCCGACCGTTTGGGACGGCCCGTTGGCGGAACGGTTCCGGGGTTTAGTTTGGCTGGAGGTGAAAACAGTTTCAGGTGAAACGGCTGGATGGTTAAAGGAATCGCGGGGCCAGCCGGACCGGGTCGCGCAGAACATTTCCACCGCCGGCGGCGGAACCCGAAACCCATTACGGGGGCCACAGCAGCGTTATGGCGCTGGGGCGGACGCACGCCAACATCAAAGCAGTGTCAAAAGAATCATTTACGCGCCATCACGGTGTGGCGGCCGCGTGGCCGCAAGGACGCCATCTGCGGCCGTCAGCGCCTGTCCCGACAAGGCGTGGCGGACTCGCGATCACAAGACGCCAGCCGGCGGCCTTGTGACCGAGTGGAGCCAGAAAACCAGCCAGGGAAGCTAAAGGGGATCATCGTGACGGAAGCGTTGGAAGGCATCGGCGAGGATGTGCCGTTTTCCGGTGATGACGCGGAAGCGTTGATCACAGCTTGCCAGACGGCGACAGCGGTACTTGAGGACCAGCATGGCCATAGGTCGGCGTGGCGGGCGATAGCAGGGGTTGAGTTCCGGGGTTACTACGCCGACCTGTTCACTTCTAATGGCGCTGTCCAACTGCGTGACAGCGAAAATCTAGTATCGGCGTTACGGACGGTGGCAGAA
>JAIRXC010000202.1 GCA_031268515.1 Propionibacteriaceae bacterium | reverse complement strand
GGGGGCATAGCCGTCGGCGGCGGCTGTCCACAGCCGGTCGCCGACCTGGACGGACTGGACGCCTTTGGCGGCGGCCCAGCTTTGGGCGAAGGCGGCGGCCGACCAGGCGGCTTGTTCTGTCGTCCCGTCGAATTGAAGTTTGGCCGCTTTCCCGTCGGGGTCAGCCGGAGTGCTTTCGAAGGCGGTGATTTCGCTGCCGTAGGCCTGTTTGGCCGCTTCGGCCAGGCCAACTGGGTCGGCGGTCGCAGCGGAGTGGACGACGCATGACCAGGCGGCTGGGGTTTCCCCGCTCAAAGCGCTGGCGAGGATACGGGCGCGGGCGATGTGCTGGTCGTAGGCGTCGGGGAAGGCGCTGCGTTGGACCTCTTGGGCGACATCGCCGATGTCGGCGCTCTGCCAGCCGTCGACGCGCTCCATGGCGTCGTAGAACATGTTGGTCGAATAGTAAGGGTCCAAGATCTCCTCGGGTGTTCCCCAGCCGGCCGAGGGGCGCTGCTGGAACAAGCCCAGCGAATCGAGGTCGCCGTAATCGAGGTTGCGGATTTTCGATTCTTGGAAGGCGGTGGCGAGGGCGATTGAGACAGCCCTGGGGATGAGGCCGCGCTGGGCGGCGACGCCGGCGATGAGGCTGGCGTTCTCCGATTGTTCGATGTCGATGGACGCCGTGCTGCCGTCCTCGATGACAGCCTGGCAGCGCGGTTCCGGCAGCTGGGCCGGAGTGTCGGACCACAGCAGCCGGATCATGCCGGCGACGACGGCGGCGAGGACGACGGCTGCCCCGGCCACGGCGATCCGCCGACGGCCCCGACGGGGCGCGGCGGCGAGGGCGCGGGCGGGCGCGGCGGCGCTGTCAATTGGCATGGAGCGCGCTGTTCAATTCGACGGGCCGGCCGCCGCGGGGGCGGGCGACGACGGCGCCGGAAACCGAGTCGCGCAGATAAAGCAAGCCAGGCTGGCCGCTGAGGTCGCGGCCCTTGACGACCCGGCCATCCGGCAACGTGACCTTCGTGCCGGCCGTGACATAGAGGCCCGCCTCGACCACGCAGTCGTCTCCGAGCGAGATGCCGATGCCAGACTGGGCCCCCAGCAAGCAGCGCCGGCCGACGCTGACGACCTCGCTGCCGCCGCCGGACAAGGTGCCCATGATCGACGCGCCGCCGCCGATGTCAGAGTCTTGGCCGACCACGACCCCGGCTGAGATCCGGCCCTCGACCATCGAACGGCCGAGCGTCCCGGCGTTGAAGTTGACGAAACCCTCGTGCATGACCGTCGTCCCTTCCGCCAGATAAGCCCCGAGGCGGACCCGATTGCCGTCTGCGATCCGGACACCGCTGGGGATGACGTAATCGACGAGGCGGGGGAATTTGTCGACTCCGAAGACCGTCAGCCAGCCGCAGCCCGGGCGGAGCCGCGCCCGCGTCGCCTCGAAACCGGCGGCGGCGCACGGTCCGGCCGAGGTCCAAACGACGTTGGGCAACTTGGCGAACAAGCCGTCGAGGTTGACGGTCCTAGGCAAGACGAGCCGGTGGCTCAAGAGGTGGAGGCGCAGGTAGGCGTCGAGGACGCCGGCCGGCGGCGTGTCAAGGTCGATCTCAACTCGTTCGGCTCGCTGGCGGACCCGCCGGGCCGGGTCGTCGCGGCCCGCCAAGGTCTCCGGCGCTGGCTTCTCGGCGGCCGGGCCTAGCGCCGGCGCGGGAAACCAGGCGTCAAGCGGCCCGGCCTCCTCGTGGACCGTGGCGAGGGCCCAACCCGATGCGATACGTCCCATGGCTCCCAGCCTAACGGGCTGGTCTGTCACGGCGGGCCGGATCGCCAACCGCCTCGACCATGGCGCCCAGCCTAACGGGCTGGTCTGTCAAACCGCGGGAAGAAAACAGGTTCTCCGATCCCCGCGCCCGCTACAGTGGCCTCATGCTTGATCCGGCGGCTGACTTGGCCGGCCTTTTCCAGGCCGTCGTCGACATCGAATCCGTCAGCGGCAACGAGGCTGCGTTGGCCGACGCGGTGGAGCAGGCGCTGCGGCCGTACCGGCACCTTGAGGTGTCCCGCCAAGGCAACGTCGTCGTGGCGCGGACCGATCTGGGCCGGCCGCAGCGTGTCGTCATCGCCGGCCATCTCGACACGGTGCCGCTGGCGGGCAACCTGCCGAGCCGGCGTGAGGTCCGCGCCGGCGAGCCAGTCCTGACCGGCCGGGGGAGCGTCGACATGAAAGGCGGCGTCGCCGTCCAGATCGCGTTGGCGGCGGCGCTTGACCAGCCGCGCCACGACCTTTGCTGGCTCTTCTACGACAACGAGGAGGTGGCGGCGGACAAAAACGGCCTTGGCCGTTTGGCGGCCGCCGACCCCGCCCAATTGGCCGCTGACTTCGCCATCCTCATGGAGCCGACGGCCGGCTTGGTCGAAGGCGGTTGCCAAGGCAGCCTCCGCGTGGTCCTCGAGACGGCCGGCCGGTCCGCCCACGCCGCCCGTTCCTGGCTCGGCCGCAACGCCATCCACGGCCTCGGCCCCGCCTTGGCCGTCCTCTCCTCCTACAGCGGCCGCGAAATCGACGTCGACGGCTTGCCCTACCGTGAGGGGCTCAACGCCGTCCGTGTCGCCGGCGGCCTGGCCGGCAACGTCATCCCCGACAAAGCCAGCCTGGAAGTCAATTATCGTTTTGCGCCTGACAAGACTTTGGCTGAGGCTGAGGCCTACGTCAGGTCCCTCTTCCCCGGCTACGCCTTGCGCGTCGTCGACGCCGCGCCGCCGGCCCGGCCTGGACTCGGCTCGCCGCTGGCCGCCGACTTCCTGGCCGCCGTCGGCCAGCCGGCCCGCCCGAAATACGGCTGGACCGACGTCGCCCGCTTTGCCGCCCTCGGCGTCCCGGCCGTCAACTTCGGCCCCGGCGATCCCAATCTCGCCCATACGGACGACGAGTTCGCGCCTCTGTCCCAGGTGACGGCCTGCCGGGACGCTTTGGCTGATTGGCTGGCCCCTTAGACATCTTCGCCATCGCCGGCGGCGACCCGCCGCCACCCTGGCGGGGTTAGCCGTCGGGCCGGCCGGCGGTCGGAGCGGCGCGGGGTCTGCCGGCGGTTTTTGCCCCTCAGTCATTGCTTTTGGGAATAAAGAGCCAACTTTCCCCGTTGAAGAAGACGTGACAGTTGGCGGGGACGCGCGTGAAGATCAAAAAAGGCGGGACTTGCGTCGGGGGTTTCTGGCGCCTCTTGGCCTGAGAGCGTTCCCTTTTCCGCCGGCTTTTTCCGCGCGGGCGCCTCTGGCGGCTCTCTTGGCCTTCGCTTTGGCTGTCACGGCGCTCGTCTTGGCCCCGCCGGCGCCGGCGGCCGCCGCCGATGCGCGGACCCTCTACATCAACTCGGCCGCCTGGGGCAAGGCCGGCTCCTGTTCCCTCGGCGACGACCGTTTTAACGCCACCTCGCCGGCTAGCAACTCTTGCTCATTGGGCGCGGCCTTGAATTACGCCAATATCTATTCCAGTGCCGCCAATCCCATTCTCGTCACCTTGGCCAGCGGTTTCGCGGCGGCCGGCGGCGGCCAGATCACCGTGCCGGACAGCGTCTCCAACTCCAGCGCCGACGTCATGGTCTCAGGCGGCGTCAACAACGATTTGACATCATCTTCGCGCGGGGCGTTCTACGGGATCCTCGCCCCCATGACGGTCGATTTGCAGAACAAACTCGCCATCGTCTCCCCGAAGGATGTCGAATGGACGTCCGTTTGGGTCTCGGCCAACGGCGCCAAGCTCTTGAATTTCAGCAACATCCAAAACGGGATGACCGCCATCGGCGTCTCGGGGACAGCGCGTGACATTCTCATCCAAGGCGGCGTCACTTTGCCGATTTCCGGCAACTACACTCAACAATTTCTTGTCATCGCCAACGGGGCCGAGAATATCACGTTCAAGGATTACACCGTGGGCAATCTGAAAACCGCCTCGAACACGAACTGCAACTCCGCCGCCGTCTGCTTCACTCCGGATGGCCAGAAGTCTTTAGCGGCTCGGAATGTCATCATTGACAATGTCACATTCACGACGACTCACAATCCGCTGTCTTCCAGCTACACCTGCTCGAGCAGCAACAGCAGCGGCTGCGTCAACAACTCAATCGTCCTCAATGACGACGCTAATATCAACGGCCTTGAGGTCAAGAATTCCTATTTCGCCAATCTCAAGAAAGACAAAGACTCGGACCCCGTGGTTTTCGGCAGCTATTTCTACAGTGGCGTCGTGCTGTCGAATTTCTACTTCCACGACAATGCGATCACAGACAGCGGCTCCTGTGTTACCGACAGCCATTCCTATTGCACTCTCATCGCCTTGCCACACGACGCCACCGCGCCCCTCGGCGGCGTGAACAGGATTTCCAACAACCGCTTCGTCAACAACGTCAGCCTCGAGCAGCCGCACGCCGTCTCCACTTATCTCGCCAACACGGGCTCCAATAACACGGCCCTGTCGAACTTGTGGATTGAGAATAATTACTTCGACGGTTTCGCGTCCGCCGCCATTTGGCTGCAGCGGACGGGCATCGCCACCGTGTCGGGGAACACCTTCGGGAAAAACACTTACAGCAACGCCACCACCACGACCGAAGAGACCGCCAGCAGTGGGACTGGCAAATCGGGCGCCATGTTCGCCAATGAATCAAATGCCAGCAACAAGAAGGCCACGACTTGGTATCCGTCGGCCGCCGCGCTGTTTGACGCGGGCGCGTCTTGCGGCGTGGAACTGGCGCTCCAGGCGCCGGCGAGTTCCGCCCCGGCGACACCGGTCGTCTTCGACGTCTACTGGACCGCCGGGATCACCGCCGAACGCTACATCGGCCGCAGCGGTTCCGCCGTGACGGGTTCCGCCGCGACCGTCGCTGTCGAATTGCCGGCCGACCTGGTTTCCAGCGCCGGCGCGGTCTCCGGCTACCTCCGCGTCCAAACGCAGTCTTTGGCCTACGGCCAGGCCTCTTCGACCCAGTATTCGCGCACCGTGGCGGTCACCGGCGCCTGCCACAAACTGGCCGTCAATTCCGTCTCGCCGACGACAGGAGCCGTCCAAGGCGGGGATCTCATTGCGATCACGGGGACTGGCTTCAGCTACCTCAAGCCCGCCCGCCCTCTGTTCATCACTTTTGACGGGGCGCTCTGCCAGAACCTGCGCGTCATCTCCGACACGAAGGCGGAGTGCACGGCGCCGCCGTCGGTCCGCGCCGGCAGCCGCACCGGGCAGGTGGACCTGTGGGCCTTCGCGGGCTCTTACCTCATCTCCGATTTGCCCCAGAACTACCTTTACGTCGCCGCCGGCAACCTCAAGGTCGAGAAAAAAGCCTGGCGGGTGGACGCCGCTGCCGTCGCCGGCCTTAGCCCTCAGGCCTTGTGGGCCGCGGTCAGGGCGGATCCGGCGGCAGCTGAGGTCCCGGCCGGCGGCGCCGTCAACGCCGGCGAGGTCATCGTCTGGACCTACACGTTGTCCTACGTTTACTTGGTGGGCGGCTCGCCCTACGGCGGCGCCGCGGACATCGGTTTGACCGACGTCAAGGTGGCCGACGACAAACTCGGCGAGGTTTGCCGTGTCGCGGTGGCGCCGCTGAACACGCTCGTTGGCTGTGCCGCTGCTGGGACGGTGACATGACCGCGGGGTTGGCGTATGGCTGACACGTCTTGGCTGGCGGGGGTGCGGCGACTAGGCCGAGCCAGGGCCTGGAAAAGGCTTGGAAAGGCCGCTCCGAAACGAGGAGTCTCATCTTCTCCTACGCGGCGGGCCCGTCGCACGGCGGCCGTGGCGGCGCTGTGCGCGGTCTTGTCCGCAGGAGCCCTGACGGCTTCGGCCTTGTCCCAGGGCCAAGCCTCGACGCGCCTGCCCGACCTGGCCAGCGGCGCCCTGTCGGTGACGGCGGGGGAGGCTAGTTGGTCTGCTGACGGCGCCGTCGGCGGCCCTTGGGACTGCATCGACCTTGGTTGCAGTGGAGCCGTCACCGTGTCGGCGCCCCTGACGGTGGTCGCCGCCGGCCACAATCTGCGCGTCGCGTTACGGCCGTCCGGACTGGATTTCGCGGCGCCGGCGACAGCGAAGTGGCATCTGGAGAAGGGAGCGGTCCGGGTCCCCGCCCAGCCGGCCGACGACCCGCTTTTGGACGGGGCGGCGGCGCTGGAGCTGCCGGCTGGCTTCCTCGATGGCCAGCCTTTTGAGCTGGCCGTGGCGATCCAACTGGACGCTGCAGGCAGTTGGACTGATCCGGCTGTCGCCGGCCCCAGCGCCGTCAGCCGGTTGACAACCGAGGTCTTGCAGGTGCGCTGCGGCGACGGTTTTGCCCAGGACTGTCCAGGCGACCTGACCGCCCAAGGTTGGTCCG
>JAIRXC010000193.1 GCA_031268515.1 Propionibacteriaceae bacterium | reverse complement strand
GGACTAGGAGGCACTCGTATCTAGGGTATTTGACGATTGAGGAGTATGAGTTAGGATACACGCATATAGACCAACTCGCAGCATAGCGAGTGTCCACTTTTTCGGGAACACTCCAACCGTCGATGAAGTTGGACCACCGCCACAAACCTCCCGAACAGTGGATGGTCGACAAAGGGTCTGACCAACCCGTCCACGGTGACAGCTAACGCCCCTACAGCGACGGGCGCTGGGCGCGATCCACCACTGGGATCGGCTCGGGCTGGCGTTGCTGCTGGGCGAGCATGGCCCTGATCCTGGCGGCATCTCGGCGTTGGACCAACATGGTGGGTGCCCCGAATTGGGCTTGGGTTTCCACTTGGTAGCGGTCGCGGAGTCAAGTCTGGCGAAACCGCATTCAGGTGTTCTCGACGCTGGATGCCCCTGGGTAACGTCAGTCAGGTCGCCTGGGCAGCGGATAGTGGCGAGAAAAGCCAGGGGCGGAACTACATCAGCTTAGGCGGAGAATCTGGTTCGGTACGACGATGGAGTTGTGGCGTAGCGGGCGACGAAGTTCTGACGGAATGTCACGGTGCTGGCGAAACCGCAGGTGCGCGCCACCTTGTCGATGTTCCAGGTGGTGGTTTCCAGTAGGCGGCGGGCTTCGTCCAGTCGGCGTGACAGCACCCAACGGGCCGGGGTGCTACCAGTGGCTTCGGCGAAGCGGCGGGTGAAGTGCCGGAGACTCAGATGGGCCTGTTCGGCGAGCATTTTCACGGTAAGCGGTTGGTCGAGGTTTCCCAGCGCCCAGTCCAGAGTGGCACCGAGGGAGTCGTGCTCATGGGGCGGTATCGGCCGGTCGATGTACTGCGCTTGGCCACCTTCCCGGTGCGGTGCGATCACCGCCCGCCGGGCAATGGTCGTCGCCGCTGCGGCCCCGAGTGTCTGCCGGACGACATGGAGGCAAGCATCCAGCGCGGAGGCGGTACCGGCGGATGTCAGGATGTCGCCGTGATCGACGTAGAGAGCATCAGCTCTCACCTGGACTGCGGGATAACGCCGCGCGAAAGTGTCGGCGTGCAGCCAGTGGGTTGTTGCCGTCCGCCCGTCAAGGACTCCGCTGGCCGCTACCGGAAACGCACCTAGGCACAGCCCGATAATGTGACTTCCCCTATCGTGGGCCTGCCGTATCAACGCTTTCAGGGGCGCGGCTGGTTCCGGTAGGCCGGTGGGCCAGGACGGGAAGACCAGCCAGTCGGCCTCTGCCGCCTGGCCTGGCCCCCCGACAGCGGCCAGTTCGATACCTTCGATGGTCCGAACGCCCGCGCCGTCGCTGCTCCAGATTTCCGTCGTCCAGCCGGTGGCCAGTCCCAAGCGGGTGACTTCACTGAAGATGAGCAGGGGTGAGGCGAGGTGGAACAGCGAGATTCCCTCGAAGGTATGGATGGCGATACGCACGGTTGGCCTAATTTCATCGAATAAGCGTATTTATGCCGCTCACTCTACCCGGATCGGGGGTACGAGAATCGAGTCGGTTCCCACAGATGGTGTGAGTATCCCCAGGAGAGGAGATTGGCATGACAATCCGGCGAGGTCTCGTCGTAGTGGACGTCCAGCAACAGTACTTTGATGGGCCGCTGAAGATTCAGTACCCTCCGGTAAACGACGTCCTTGAGGCTGTTCTGGCTGCCATCGCTGCCGCCCAGGCCGCGGACATACCTGTGGCCCTCATCCTGCACGAGAATCCGGTGGGCGCGGTAGTCTTTGCCGCCGGATCAGACCAACAGAGGCTCCATCCCCGTCTCGACGTGCTGCCCGGACTAGCCAGATTTGCCAAAGCCAAGGCAAGTATCTTCAGTTCGCCGGAGTTCAACCAGTGGCTGGTAGACAACCAGATCGACACTGTGACGCTGGTTGGCTTCATGTCCAACAATTGTTTGCTGGCCAGCGCGGCGGCGGCTGAAACGTACGATGTCGCCGTCGAGGTCCTGAGCGACGCGAGCGGAGCGATCAACCTCACCAACGAGGCTGGGGCAGTCACCGCCCAGCAACTTCACAAAACTATTATGGTTGTCTTACATTCCAACTGGGCCGCCGTCGCCACCAGCCACGAATGGACACAGGCGATCACGGAGTCCAAGGTACTTGCGAAAAGCAACCTCGTCGTCTCCGCGATGGGGTCAGTAAGACCCGACTGACGTCGCTACCTCCAGTTCACCGTCCCCAGCGCCGGGCCAGGAGGTAGGACATCAGGGCCCCGCCAGTTCAGGACGATGTGGCCTAGAGCAGCGGCGCTGAAGAGGATACCCACGCGGAGGTGCCAGAGGTGGGCGGCGGCGTGGGCCACGACGGCGGTGATGGGGACAACGTGGGCGAGAAGGATCCCCGACGAGGCCAGCCTGACCGGCCCCTATCCGAAAGGCACCCAAGTCGAGTTCTGGTACCAGTTCACCGACTACATCAACCACGGTGCTGCCCGCGATGAATTGCGTTGTGAAACCCCAGACCCGGACAACATGACCGGCGCGGTCAAAATCGGAGTCACCCTCAGCCACGACATCGCAGAAGGTGTCACCGAGGAACTCAACTCGCCTCAATTCACCGTGAACAAGTAAGGTTGCTCCTGGATCAAAGAAGCAACCTGGCCACCCGGCAACGGCCCCAATCGAACAGTCCTCGCAGAGGGTCACTTCGGAGCCGCCAACGAACGCACCATGTGGCACCAGACACCTACCGTTATCACAGGAGGCACCACCCTACCCATGACCGGCAGCGGCATCGTCATCTCCTGCCTGGCGGCAGCTGGACTCACTACACTCGCGGGAGTCAGTCTGATCGATCATCTGGGCAACAAAGCTCCGCCGACGTTCATTCAGGTAGCATCAGCCTCTAGCCTGATTGGGGCAAGTCTGCGACGGTTCTCGGTAGACCTGCCCCGAATTGAGTTGCGCGGCCTACGGGCTGCCCCCGCGAAGAGCGGGGAAAGGTGAAGACTGTTAGTCAAGACACCCAGGCGAGAGTAGACTAGGCGATCAGTTCTCTCTGTCGAGACCCGTCCATCATTCTTCCGCCAGTCCCACCGCTCGTAGCCAAAATGGCTTCCAACATATCTCCGGAGTATTTGGGACGGAACAGTTGCGTCTTGGAGTGAGACGGCGGTTCGCCCGCCGACAGACCAGAGCAAGTACTCTCGCCAACGCTCCGAGTCCAGACGGTCGCACTGGGTCCATATGTAGTGCGGCGGAGGGGTCAGAGATCCTGAGGCCAGCGGAACAAAGTGAGCGTGTGCCTGGTTGACTCCGCACGCGTGCCCTGTGGAGCGGGCACTGAGGCCATGCTCGAAAACCAGACCCTGTCCGAACCGACCACCGATAGCCTGTTGCGCAACAGATATGAACGCCTCAAGTTTGAACCAAGACCCGCAGTATTCGAGCATCGACTTGGAGGGGGTTCGAGGCATTAACAGAACGTGCCCGGTTGTGATAGAACCAGCGCTGGCGAAGCAGTCTATTCCCATTCCAAGATCGACGAGTGTTCGGGGATGCCCAAGAACGTCCATTCCCCAAGGGTCACCTCGTTGGACAGAGAACAAGTCATCATAGTCTGAAGTGCTCATGTTTCCGCCTCCGATGGTTCTTTGGGCTGTCCAACTAGACTCCGCTGCGAAGCTGCGACCAACTCGTTATCCACTGTCTTGCACCTGGAGTCACCAGACACCGATCGATAATGGGACATGTAGGCATCGAAGAGTTTGCTGGCACCCCTAAAAAGTAGTTTCTGCTCTGCCCCGGACGCCTGTCTGAGCACCAGGCCGGGTGTGTGCTTGTTTGAGTAGCGGTTCAGGTAGGTCGCGACCACCATGACATCGTCGGAGATTGTCAAGCCGCAGGTAACCGTGGCACAGTACACGTACAGTTTAAAACCGTCGCAGAGGTTCTTGCGAAGTGGATGTTTCGCCTTGATCCGATCTCTCACCGCGAGGAATGCCGCCATCGATTCGACAGCGTCCCGGCGCGTGGCACGATTCTCTTCATCGTCACGGAGTTTAGCCTGGGGAGACTGTGGGTCCAGCCAATAGAACTTGACTATGACTCCCCTGACGAGAGCGTCCTCGATCGCCTGCTCAAGGCCAGGTTTCAGGGTGGTCTCCGTCTGTAAGTATGCGTGGTTGGCAGTACCGAGAACTATGAAATGCTTGGATGCCTCATTGATGAGGTTAACCCAGTCCTCATCACTGAAGTGTTCCGATCTGTCGTCGAAGACTTGTTCAATCCCCTCATCTCCAAGTCCAGCGGAGTCTTGCGGGTTGTAGAAGACGAGGAAAGCCAGCAGTGCAGCAGCCAAGCCCGATGTGCCCAGAGCGATCGTGACCTCGGCCCCGTAAGACAACCCGACATTCCTTGCCGTGTCATCACCGTCCCAGATCATGAAGACGAACCCCAAAAGGGCGATTACGAACGACATGAGACCTGTCAGGAGGATTTCGTTCCTACGGAGTCGCTTGCGTTGTCGCGCAACCCAACCCCTTACGGTTGGGAGAGCCATCCGGTCTCCTGTAGGACGTCCCTAACGATCGGACTGATTTGAGGGCGGATTCCCTCTAGCTCGACCCTCGTGAAGAACTTTACGTCGAGAAGATCGGAGGAGGCAACAGGGTCGGCGACTCCTGCGTAGTCCGTCCTGCTGTACACGATGAGTCGGTGCTCGTCGGGCGCTGAGATGATCTCCCGTACGAGAACCGGGCAAGGACTGCTAATGTCCAATCCAGTCTCTTCCTTGATCTCGCGAATGGCCGCATCCGAGACATGCTCGAACAGGTGAACGCCGCCGCCGGGGATCACCCAAGCGCCTCTATTTGGTTCCTTCCCTCGCTGGCCGAGAAGCACTCGACCGTCGCTCTCAACGAGCACGGCGCTACCAACT
The DNA here is from genome assembly GCA_031268515.1 of Propionibacteriaceae bacterium. Taxonomy (GTDB): domain Bacteria; phylum Actinomycetota; class Actinomycetes; order Propionibacteriales; family Propionibacteriaceae; genus WQYJ01. The sequence goes on along the minus strand of JAIRXC010000193.1, from coordinate 18,433 downwards.
CGAATCCTGTCAGTCATATGAGTGATTCCCTCCTGCTCCAAAGGTGCTGGCTTCCATATTAAGCACTCACAACACCACCTGAAGTCCAAGTCCACGGGCGAGTATAGCCTCGTGCGATAGAATCCCTGCCTCAACCGCAACGCGCCGATAACCCAAGTCGTGAAGCCTGCGAAGAAGCTCCGCAGCAGCTTGAGTAGTGTGCCTGCTCCCAACTGGTCCAACGATGGGCACCACGAATTGTTGGAATTCATTAACATCGGTAGCTGCCACTCTCCGGACGTCGACATCTCGCGTGCGGTGCCGGGTTAGCGCGTCCACCAACGCCCGCGCATCCTGTGGTTCTCTTGTGTTCTGGACTGACCAGCCGAATGGGCGGGAGTAGTGAGCATAGAAGCGAACGCTCTGGGAACCAGTCAGGGTTCTCATGGGGAGGACACTCCTCATCAATAGCCTCCTGAGTGGTCCCAGCGGGACTTCATCTAGGGGTGGAGTCGTCTCACGAGTTCCATCTAGCCGAGTGACGAACCCGACAGCACTGCTCCATGGGACCGACAGGCGTCTGAAAGCCACGCCGGCCACCGAGGGCCGGGCAAGATCGGCAAGTCTGGCGCAGCAGGCGTATATGGTGCCTGCTGCGCCGAAGACTCTGGTGCCAGGACAGATTTCCAGGTATGCAGTATCTTCGCTCGCCGAGACTTCGACGGAAAACTCAGGTTGTTCGTATGCCTGCACGACGACGGCATCGCAGTGTGCTGGGAGGCCGTCAACGAACCCCCGCGCCTGAATGAGTGAAAGGGCGGTTCCGTACGGGAGGTTCCGTAGCTGAGATGAGCTTGAGGCGCGAAGTATGGCAACCGGTGATGAGCCCAGGAAGCTCTCCAAGTGCCCTTCCCACTGCGTCGACCGATCCAAAACGATGGTGGGAACCCCAATTAGGCCAAGCGAGAGAAGCTGTCTTGTCAGTTCAGCCTTAGACACAGGTCGAGTCTCCGTCATTAGGTGTCTCCTGTAGGGGCCACAACCGGAAACGATGGCATAGCCGTAATCGGCCGCGCTTGGACCGCGATAATCGGGTCTGCGCAGACGAATTCAAGATCGGCTCCGGAGGGGAACATTGCATCGGCTGCTTTTGTGAGGCTGGCAATCTGGAGCAACTGGGCGCTTGACAGCACATCGTTACCGCTGCACGAGTACTCCAAGTCCGGCCACGAGGCCAGCCCGGAGTGCAGCGCATAGAGCGCTGTTGGAGTGCGCGCATCTTGGCGGAAGACCTCAATTATCGCCTTGTTGCTTTGGGTGCGGGAGAACGCTACGCACCTGAACTCGGCCCGGACAAAGGGTTGAATGATGACAGAATGAGGGAACGGAGGCACTGCCGCTGCAGAAGCTGCACTCTTGGCTGCAACTTCCAGATCGGCCATTGCGTCAGCGAGATCACCAACTCTTTCTCGTGACGCCACGCGAGACGGGAAGATGCCAGCAAACGACTGAGTCGAGGAGTCTTCGGATGGAAACGAAGTTCGTAGGATGATGGGTGTCAGCGGCGGAGCGGCTAACCAGGGAGTTGCATCTGCCTCAAGTCGGATCATGTCGGGAAGGCTCATCTCGTTCAACACAGGCACTATCAGGGTCACCGGAACGGGGAATCCCAACTCGCACAACCGCCGAAGAGTCGAGGCCTTGCCTCCGATGGCAGCTTCAGCCAAATTGCCCGGCTGCCACATCCCAAGGCCGACCGATGGGGCCACCAGAACACGACACGTGCCGACCCCAACCGTGCTCTCTGGTATTGAGCCCTCTGCCACAGAGTTCCATCTCCTTGTTGATCGTGTCTCTGCCCAATCCTAGTGGCGTCCATTCCACGACCACGGGAACCCGACGTTGAAAGTAGACCGTGTTGAGGCCGACGGACCCACGGCGGGGGCACCTTGTCTGCGGGCCTACGGACTGGGGCCTGTAATTGGTGCCGTCGATTGGTGAACACCTGTTGTTGGAGCACTTGTAGACAAGTCCCAGAACGCATCGGTGAGAGAGCGTATCCGAGCGGCATCTCTTCGCCGCGAGACGTTAGTGGGATTCCCGAGAGGGCCGTCTCCCGTGACCTCGTAGCGTTCGCGGTAGGCGGCGATGGAGAGGGCGGCTCGGGTCCAGCGCGTGGCTCCGGACCAGTCGGTGGGGCGGCGACCGAGGGTGGCTAGCCAGGGATCATGGTTGGCGACGGCGCGGCGCAGTAACTCGGCGGCTCTGGACTCCAACGCCGCCTTCCGTTCGGCAAGTGCCTGCTCCATGCCGGGGCTGGTGGACTTGATGACTTCGGCGTACATGCCGAGGATGTAGTTGGGCTGGTCTCGGCGTGCTTGGGTAGGCAGATTGTCTATGACTCGGGCGAGTCTACCGTGGAGGACGGCGGCCACGTCGTCGGCGTTAGCGAAGGAGCGAGCCGCGACCAGGCGGGGGAACTCCGTCTCCGGATTCCAGCCTGGATAGTTCCCGGTTTGGTGGACAGCAAGTACTGTTCATCTACTGGAGGGAAAATCAAGAACCATGGGATCAACTCGCCTGGGTCTCACCGAAGAATATCGGGAGAACGCCGTATCATTAGTCATCGAAGACAGCCGGACGATCGCCGAAGTCGCCCGGAGCATCGGGATCAAACCACAAACCTTAGGACGCTGGGTGCAAAAAGCCAGACAAAACCAGCCAGCCGAAACCGAGCTGAGCAAAACCGAACGCGAGGAACTCGAACGCCTCCGCCAAGAAAACCAACGCCTCCGCTTGGAGCTGGAATTCGCAAAAAAAGCGGCGGCCTGGTTCGCGAAAGACCCGCGGTGATCTACGCCGCCATCGCAGACTGGGCTGCCGCCGACGCTTACCCCGTTGATTTCATGTGCCGCCAACTCGACGTCTCACGCTCCGGATATTACAAATGGCGCGGCCACCGGCCATCGGCCCGCGAACAAGCCGACCAAACTCTCCGCCAGCTCGTCAAAAAACTATTCGCCGTTTTAAACAAGCCCGGCGTGCGACGGCTACAGGCCGAACTGCGGGTCCGCGGCTGGCAGGTCTCAAAGAAACGAGTATGGCGTCTCATGCGCCTATGCCAGCTGGCCGGCCGCCACCCCCGAACCCGCAAAAAAACAACTATCCAGTCGGATCGGCCGCAGGTCGCGCCTGATCTGGTCGGCCGCCAGTTCACAGCCGAGCAACCAAACCAGAAATGGTGCGGCGACATCACGTATGTGAAAACCTGGCGGGGTTGGGCGTATTTGGCGACGGTCATCGACTTGTATTCCCGGAAACTGGTCGGCTGGGCTGTCGCCGATCATCTGGAAACGTCTTTAGTTATCGATGCTTTGGCGGTGGCTGTGGCGTCCCGTCGGCCGGACTCGGTTATTTTTCATTCCGACCGGGCTGTCACGTCGGGTGGGTTTGCCCGGTTTTGCGCGGCTCATAATATTACCCGGTCGCTGGGGCGGACTGGGGATTGTTTCGACAATGCGGTCGCTGAGTCTTTTAACGCGACGTATAAGAAAGAGTTGGTCTGTACGCGTCCACAGCCGGATATGGCTAGTCTTAGGAAGGCTACTTTTGAATGGGTCGAGAGGCATTACAACCGGACTAGGAGGCACTCGTATCTAGGGTATTTGACGATTGAGGAGTTTGAGTTAGGATATACGAATATAGACCAACTCGCAGCATAGCGAGTGTCCACTTTATCGGGAACACTCCAGCGATCAACGGTGGCACGATCAACCGTGCCCCGCTCGGCTACCTCAACATCCGCCAAACCGACCCGAACGGGCGCGAAATCCGCACCGTCGAAGTCGACCCGGCCCGCGCGCCCCTGGTCGCTTGGGCGTTCGAAGCCTATGCGACCGGTGAATGGTCCTTGTCCGACCTGTGCGACGAGTTGGCGCTGCGTGGACTGACCTCCCTGCCGACACCGAAACGTCCCGCCAAACCCGTCCGTCTCTCCACGCTGGCCCGGATGCTGCACAACCCGTACTACAAAGGGGAGATCATCTACAAAGGAGCACGCCACATGGGCACCCACGACCCCATCGTGGACGACCTCGTATGGCTGAAAGTCCAAGACATGCTTCAAGCGCACAACAAAGCCGGGGACCGCACCCAAATCCACGACCACTACCTCAAAGGCTCCCTGTATTGTCACTGTGGCCACAAGATGACGGTTTCCATGACCCGCAACCGACACGGCGAGTTGTACCCGTACTTCATCTGCCTGGGACGCCACGGCAAGAAGAACGACTGCCAAGCCCAAGCCGTCCTCGTCTCCACCGTTGAACGTTTAGTCGAGGAGCACTACAAAACCATTGAGATCAGCCCCGAAGCCTGCGAAGCGTTGGAAGGGATGATCAGCGAGATATTCACCCGCATCGACGCGACCAGCGAAACCGAACGCGCCACCCTCGCCCGGCAAGCCGAGAAGCTAGAAGCCGAAGGACTCAAAGTCATCCAACTGTTCTACGACGACGCCATCACCACCAGCCAAGTCAAACGCGAACAGCAGCGCATCGAAGAGCAACTCCAAACCATCAAACTCAGACTGAAATCCTTCGACAAAGGCTGCAAAGACGCCCAAATCCGCATCCGCGCCTACCTGGCCCTGGCCACCAACGCCCACGACTTCTACCAGTGCCTCGACCCCGCCTCCCGGCGGCTGTGCAACCAAGCGTTCTTCACCAAAATCATCCTCACCGAAGACTGGACCATCGAACACACCTTCGAGGACGTCTATGAGACGATCATGCAGCCCGAAAACCGGCTACGCGCCGACTACTGGCAACGCACCCGACAACTTCACCCATCCATCAACCTGGACACACCCCTGCCACCCGATACTTCTCAGGACAGGGTTGGAACATCGAACATATGGTGGAGGTGGCGGGAGTCGAACCCGCGTCCTTGACCAGCGTTCCAGGTCTTCTCCGGGCGCAGCTAGCTCAGCGTTTTACTTGGCTTTCGTCCTCTCGCCAGCACGTGACGAACAAGCCCAGTCTGAAAATCTCCCGCCGCGGCCCTCAGACGAAACCTCGGCGGACAGCCTTCTAAATGAGACCAGACGCCGCGGGGAAGGCGCCCCCGGGCTGGCCCTTCGATCACCGATCAGGCGGCGAGAGCGAAGTTAGTGCGTGTGTTCTTGGCACTTATTGTTTTTCAAGGGTCGTTTACGAGATGACCTTGAATCCTCGGCCCGCTTCCCCTGGGACTACCATCCCAAGTCGAAACCGGTCACCCCCTCTGTAGTTGTCAAAAACGCTGTCAAACAGCTGCTCCACGCTACCGTCTCTGCCGCCGCTAGGCAACTGGCCGAGATCGCTAACCGGGACGTCCGTGGCTGGGGCTTCGGCGCCAACTGCGTCAGCGGCGTCCTCTGACGCCGGCCGGGGGAGTCCGCCGGCCGTGCCTGCTCCGGGTGGCCGAGCACCGTCCTCTGACGGCGGCCGGGGGAGTCTTGTCCTGGGGGTCTCGGTCCGCGCCGCGGGCGCTTACCGTGTCAGTGGCCTCAACTACACTGGCCGCATGACTGAGACCGCATTGACAGCACCTGTCACGCTGACCGAGGACGCCCAGACCAAGGTTGCCGCCTTGTTGGCGGCCGAGGGTGAAGACCTCGCCCTCCGCATCGCCGTGCAGGCGGGCGGCTGCGCTGGTTTGCAATACGACCTGTCTTTTGACGACGAGTCCTTGGAGGGTGATTCCGAGTGGCGCTTCGGCGACGTCCGGGTCGTCATCGACAAGCTCAGCGCTCCCTACCTCCTTGGGGCTGTGATCGATTACGCCGACACAATCCAGCGCCAAGGCTTCACCATCGACAACCCCAACGCCGCCGGGACCTGCGCCTGCGGCCACTCCTTCAGCTGACCGGCTGGTTTTCTTCCCGCGTCCCCTTGGCCTGGCCGTCGTCGCAGAGTTTGGCCAGGCCAAGGGGACGCGGCCAGCGTCAGCCACGGAGGCATGGGCTGAGGAGGCATGGGCTGAGTTAGCTCGCGCGGCAAAGCGCAGGCTAAGGGGGACGCGGCCAGCGCCAGCCGCGGAGCGCGCGTAGGGAATTGGCGGAACCTCGATGTCGGACAGCAGTGGACGGAGCCAGCCGCCGGGCGCGTAGGGGATTGGCGCGCGGGAGGATTACGATGTGCCCAACCGCCTGCGGCGGGCGCAGACGCAGACGAAAGGGATTAACCACATGACGGCCACGGTGCTTGTGTACTCGAACGACCGGACCGTGCGGGAGGATGTCCGTTTCGCTCTTGGCGACCGTCTGCCGGGGCTGGACGAGCCGATCAAACTGATTGAAGCGGCCACCCAGCCCGCCGTGCTCAAACTGCTCGACGCCGGCGACGTCGACCTCGCGATTTTCGACGGCGAAGCTGTCCCCGCCGGCGGCATCGGCTTGGCCAAACAGGTCAAGGACGAGGTGGCGGATTGTCCGCCTGTTTTGCTCTTGCTGGCCCGGCCCCATGACGCCTGGCTGGCCACCTGGTCGGGAGCCGAGGCCATCCACCAACGTCTCCTCGACCCCATTGAGTTGGCCGCGTTGGCCAGCCGGCTCCTCGCGGCCGAGTTGGCCGTCGACTGACCAGTTTCAGGGGCGGCCTTTGCCTTGCCTCGCCTTTGCCCTCTCGGCCCCGCAAGCTTTCCGGTTGCGCCAGAACGGTTCAGCAAGAGCCCAGCGGTGCCGGAGTCCGGCCGTAGGCTTCCCGCAGCCGTTTGCCGATCGCGGCGTCGACGCCGTGAGCCTCGCAAGCCGCGCGGGCCAAAGCTTCGACCCAAGCTGAGCAATACCACTGGCGCCCGTCGGCCAACCGCTGGCAGGCGGGTTCGGACAAGCCGAGGCAGCGGGCCACCGCGGGCAGAGCCGCCCCGGCTTCTAGGAGCCGGCGAATCCGCCGCCTGGTCTCGCCGGTGTCCACGAGATGGCGCCGTAGGGAATCCAACCCCGGAGCGGTGATGGAGAGGAGACGGCGGGCCATCTCCCGTTCCAGCTTGGGCCTTAAACGGCCGCTGCGGCCGAAGAGAAGCGTCCGCACGACAGCGGCTGGAACGTCAGCTTGACAGGCGATGACGCGCCAGGGCACGCCAACCTCGCTTATGAGGTGTTGGACGTAGCGGCGGATGGGGGCTGACGGAACCCACAAGGCAGGGTCGGCGGCAGCTGGGGCGGTGGATAAGACAAGCATTGCGGCTCCTTAGACGGTGGTACGTCTGAGAAAGCCGTTCAGCGGGGCGTTTTGTGAGGTCGTGGCTGGAAGATCTCACGAAGTGAGACGCGGTTGTCCATTTCGCTGTTCGAGGTAAGGGCGAAAGGCTGAGAGGCCGGGGCAGCGGCAGCTCGCGGTTTGCCGTTTGGGGGATAGGCAAAGAGGCGATACGGCAGGGTCGGCGGCGGCTCATCGCCTGGAGGTGGCGGGGCGCCCGATGGCAAAAGCGTTTGGGCGCGAAAGATCGGCCAAAGCGCGAAACCCCTGCGGCCCGGCGCCTCAGGAGAGGCGGGAGCCGCAGGGGCGAGCGTGAGGCCCAAGAGACGGGGTGCGGGCCTAGGCGGTTCCGCGCGGCGTAGGGCCGCTTGCGGGCGAGGCCGGCAAGGTCAGGACTGGGCCTTCGTGAAACCGGCCGCTTGGGCCGTTTCCTCGGTCGGGAACCAGACCTCGGCGATCGTCCGGTCGTAGCCGCGGGAACCGGGCAGATGGTATTTCTTCGAGCGGGCGTTGGCTTTGATGGCGAAGCCTTCAGGCGGGTTGGGGCCGATGTAGGAGTCGGTTTCGTAGGACGCCACCTCGGGGCTGGCTGTCTCTCCTTCGGCGTCGTCGGGGTAGACGTAGGCTTCACGCGGCCCCGAGCTGGCCCAGTTGTCCTCTTTGGAGCCTGCCAGATAGGCCCGGACGGCCACGGTGACGCCGACGAGGACGGCGCCGATGGCGGCTAGCTTGAAGAGCCGTTTGGCGAGCTTGTGTTTTTTGACGGTGACGACCGGCGCCACGACGATGGCAGGAGTTCCGGCGGCCTCGTGCAGGGCTTGCACCAAGCCGGGGATGAAGTCGCTTTGGATGGACCGTTGGGCCTTGTCGATGGCGGGCGGGAGTTTGGAAAGAGCAGAGCCGAGGCTTGGCTGCAGGTGTTCGACGCGGTCGGCGGCCCAACCGGCGGCTTTGACCTTGGCGGCCTTGGCTCGCTCGACGGCCTCATCGGCCAGAGGGCCGACTCTCTCCGCGGCGTGGGCGATGACAGGCGTGAGACGGTCTAAGGCGGCAGAGCTGAATTCAGCCGCGCGCGGCGCGCCTTCGGACAAGCCGGCCTCATGGCAGCAATGGCACTTTTTCTGGATCATCGTGGCGCCTCCCAATCGTGGGGTTCCTGGAGGGGACAGGAATAAAAGATATGCGACCAGTCTAGGGCGTTGCCCCAGGACGCGGCGCCGGCCGGCGTGTCCCGGACCGTCAAGCCCGCTTCGTCTTCCAAGCCGCTGCCGGCCGTTGTGCCAAACTGGTGCGCGCACTCGAACCAATAAGGAAGGACGACCAAATGGCTAAGGCCACTCTTCACACCAACCGCGGCGACATCGTCATCGACTTGTTCGCCGACCAGGCTCCCAAAACTGTGGCTAATTTCATTGGGCTGGCCACTGGCACTCAGCCCTACCTCGACCCCAAGACCGGCGCTTCGACGACCGGCCGCTTCTTCGACGGCCTGACCTTCCATCGTGTCATCGACGGCTTCATGATCCAAGGCGGCGACCCGAGCGGCGACGGCACGGGCGGCCCCGGCTACAAATTCGCGGACGAGTTCCACCCCGACCTACGCTTCGACCGCCCCTACCTGCTCGCCATGGCCAACGCCGGCCCCGGCACGAATGGCTCCCAGTTCTTCATCACCGTCGCTCGGACCGCCCACCTCAACCTCAAGCACACGATCTTCGGGGAGGTCTCCGACCCCGCCAGCCAGCAGGTCGTCGACGCCATCGCCCAGACGCCGACCGACCGCCGCGACCGGCCGCGCGAAGCCGTCGTCATCGAGTCGGTCGAAGTGACGGAGTAGGCAAGCTATCTTGCTACTGGCCGCTGAGGCTTGGGGCGCCGCCTGCGACGTCAGGCGTCCCCCAAGCTTCGGTCGAAGATCAAGACTTGATTTTTCCTGAGCATCGTTTAGAATTTTCTCAGATTCCCCGGTAGCCGTGTCCACTGGCAGCCGAGCCCCCCAGTCCTGGGAAGGGGACAGCGAGTGCCGTCAGCCCGTCGTGTCGTAGGTGGCCTGAGTGTCGTCTGCCTCGCCGTTGTTTTGGCCGTCGCCGCGTCCCCGACAGCCGCCGGGGACCCCAACTCTGTTTCCCAGGCTCAGACCCAACTCGACGACTACGCCCGCGAGGCCAGCGAAGTCGGACAGCAATATGACGATGTCGCTTTGCGCCTCGAAACCGCGCAAGCAGAGGCCGAGCAGGTCCGCGCCGACATAGCCGGGCAGGAGGCGGCCGTCGCCGCCCTCAAAGGCCAAGTGGCCCAGATCGCCTTGCGCGAATGGCAATCCCAGGGCATGGGAACGACCGCCGCCATCCTCACGAGCGAGGACGCCGGGGCTTTGCTGAACCAGTTGGCGACGACTCAGCGGACGGCCCAGACGGCTGACGACCTCCTCCAGAATTATCAACTGAGCCGGGCCGACCTTGAAGACAGCCGTCGGCGGGCCGACAAGCTGGCCGCCGAGATCCAAGCCGACAACGACCGTCTGGCCGATCTGAAAACCCAAGCCGAAGCCAAAGTGGCCGCCGCCAAGGCCGCTTTGGCCCGCCTTCAGGCCGCCGACGCTCGGGCCGCCGCCGCCCGGACTGCCGCCAAACGCGAGACGGCCGCGAAGCAGGAATCCTCTCCCGCCTTCGTCTCCGACGGTTCTTCGGGCGCCGCCGTCGCCAACTTCGCCATCAGCAAGGTCGGCGGCCCTTACGTCTGGGGCGGCAACGGGCCGGCCGGTTACGACTGTTCCGGACTGACTCGCGCCGCTTACCTTTCAATCGGGATCTCGTTGCCGCACAGCTCATCGGCTCAGTTCGGCTACGGGGTCCCGGTGTCTTTGTCGGAGCTGAAACCCGGCGACCTCGTCTTCTACTACAGCGGCATCAGCCATGTCGGCGTCTACGTGGGGAATGGCATGATCGTCCATGCCTCGACCTACGGCGTCGGCATCATCTATTCGCCTGTCGCCCACGCCCCCGTCGCTGGCGCCCGACGGTTGGTTTAGCCCCAAGTCGGCCTCCCCTTCGGGCCGCATTTTTTCGAGCGACGTGGGAAAGGACGCCATGGCAGCCGGTCTTCGCCTGGGAGCCAGCCTGGTCGCCGCCGTGTTGGCGGCGGCGGCGTGGGCCGGGCCTGTCCCGGCGGCGGCCAGCCCTGCGACCGTGGACGAGGCCCAAGCCGAGCTGGACCAGTGCGAGCAGGAACTCAAGGATTTGGAAAGCCAATACGACGAGGCTCGGACTCGCTTGGAGGCGGCGCGGCACGAGGCTGAGGCGACGGCTGCCGCGATCAGCGACCAGGCTGCCTTGATCGACTCCCTCCAAGCCCGGGTCGCCCAGTTGGCGCTCCAGGACTGGCAGTCTCAAGGCCTCCGCTCGACGGCTGTCCTCTTCTTCGGCGGCGACACGGAAACCATTCTCGGCCAGTTGGCGGCGGCCCAGCGGCTGACCGAATCGACGGACGACCTGGTCCAGCGCTACCTCCTTGAGCAGGCCGATCTCCAAGACAAGCAAAAGCGGGCCGGGGCGGTCGCCGCCCAGATCGAAATCGACCAGGCCAGCTTGGCTGAGTTGAAGGCCGCGGCCAACGCCAAGGTCAAGGCGGCCCAAAAGGCCCTCGACCGGTTGCGGGCTGTCGACACGCGGGCGGCCGGCGTCCGCGCCCAGCAGGCCGCCGCTGTCTCCCTGGCCGGTTTTCCGACGACCGACCGGGTCGTCGGCGCCGACACCGGCTTGCGCCTCCACGTCATCCAGGTCCGCCAGATCGTCGCCGCCCTCTTCCCCGCCATCAAGACTGTCGGCGGCTACCGGGCCGGCGACTGGGGCGAGCACGGCCGCGGCCTCGCTCTCGACGTCATGATCCCCGGCTGGTCCGGCGACGGCGCCGCCCTCGGCTCCGAGATCGCCGCCTGGTTCCAGGACAACGCCGGTCCTCTTGGCGTCGATTACATCATCTGGCAGCAACGCTTCTGGCAGGTCGGCATGTCGGGCTGGCAGCTCATGGGCGACCGGGGTTCGCCCACCCAAAACCACATGGACCATGTCCACATCAGCTTCAAGGCAGGGGTCTGACATGCCCGGCAAACCGGGACGCCCAGCTTCTCGCCGCCGCGGCCATTTTCGGCTCCTTTGGCGCTCCTTGGCCCTGGCCGGGTTGGTCGCCGCCCAGTTGGCCGGGCTCGGCTTGGCTTCTCCAGCCGTCGCCGGCCCCAACACGGTGGCCGAGGTCAAGGCCCAGCTCGACAAATACGCCCAGGAAGCCGTCGACCTTGACGCTCGTGTCCGCGAGACCGAGCAGCGCCTCGCCAACACCGAAGCCCAATTGGAGCAGACGCGAGCCGAACTTGCCAGCCGAAAAGATCAGTTGGCCACGACTCAGTCTTATGTCACTCAGGTTGCTTTAATGCAGTGGCAGTCTCAGGGCATCGACCTCCCGATGACCATGTTGGGTTCGGACTCCGTCGAGGCGATGTTGAACCAGTTGGCGGCGACCCAGTGGGTGGAAACGACCACCGCCGACCTGCTTCGGCAGTTCCAAAGCGAACTGTCCGAGCTGACAGAGCTAGAGCGCAGCCAGATCGCCGCCACCGACCGGATTGAACAAGACAAAGCCGAGCTTGAGAAGCTGGCGGCCGACGCCAATGACCGTGTGTTGGCGACGCAGCGGGTCCTCAACCGCCTGACTGAGTCGGAGCGCAACTCCCTTGCCCAGGCCAACATCCTCAAAGCCGGGCAGGTCTATGACCTGTCCAAACTCGTCAGCTCGACCGGCTTTGTCAAACCCGTCAACGGACAGTTGTCTTCGCCTTTCGGCTACCGCGTCCATCCGATTTTCGGCACCTCTGAGTTGCACGATGGGACGGATTACGCCGCCCCCTGCGGCACGCCGGTGGTCGCCGCCGCCAATGGGATCGTGACGACGGAAGAGTATTACTACGGCTACGGCTACCGCGTCATCGTCGACCACGGTTTCATCAACGGCCACAGCGTCATCACCTCGTACAACCACTTGTCGAGTTTCGCCGTCCCCCAAGGGACCCTCGTCCAGCAAAACCAGGTCATCGCCTACGTCGGGGCCACCGGCACGGCGACCGGCTGCCACCTCCATTGGTCCATGTGGATCGACGGTGTTTTGACGGACGCCAACGCGCAGCTGTGAGACCGCTTTGTTGAGCGTCGGCATCGACATCGGCGGCACCGACACGAAGGCCGGCGTCGTGGACGAAGCTGGGCTGGTAGTCGGCCGGTTGACCGCCCCCAGCCCCTCTCTCAGCGCCCGCGCCGCCGAGGACTCCATCGTCGGCCTGGTCGAACAGCTGAGCGAGGCTTGGCCGGTGGGAGCCGTCGGGGTCGGAGCGGCCGGTTGGGTGGACCGAGACCTGGCCAGCGTTCGTTTCTCGCCTCACCTGGCTTGGCGGGACGAGCCATTGGCCGCCCGCCTGGCGGACCGTTTGCCCTTGCCCGTCCTGGTCGACAATGACGCCAACGCGGCGGCTTGGGCGGAATATTCTTTCGGGGCCGGCGCCGGCGCGCGGATACTCGTCCTCATCACCTTGGGCACGGGCATCGGCGGCGCCCTCGTGGTGGAAGGGAAGGTTTTCCGAGGCGCCTTTGGCTTGGCGGGGGAGTGGGGGCATACGGCCGTCGTCCCCCAAGGCCACTGGTGCCCGTGCGGCAATCGAGGCTGTTGGGAGCAATACGCTTCCGCCAATGCCCTTTTACGTGAGGCTCGCCAACTTGTCGCCACCGGCAGCCCTCAAGCCGCTGCCTTGGCCGCTCTGAACGAGTCGGGCGGGTTGACGGGGGCCGCCGTGACGGCTTTGGCCCGTCAAGGCGACCAGGCCAGCGCCGAGTTGATCGGAGAGATGGGAACCTGGCTGGGCCTCGGCCTGGCCAACGTCGCAGCCGGCCTCGACCCTGATGTTTTCGTTGTCGGCGGCGGCCTCTCGAGAGCCGGCGGCCTTCTGCTCGACCCGGCTCGGGCGGCTTACGCCCGTTCCTTGACGGGCCGCGGTTTTAGGCCGCTGGCGGACATCCGCCCGGCCCGCCTAGGCAACGACGCCGGTCTGGTCGGGGCGGCCGACCTGGCCCGCCAGGCGGCCTTGGCCAGCGCTTGACCGGGCCCAGCGACGTTGGGCCGGCCGTATTTCTGTCCGGCGTTCCCGCGTGGCGGCGCGGTTCAGCGCGGACCTGTCGCGGGATCAAACAGGCGGACCGGCTTTCCTCAAGACCGCTTTAAAGGACGGCGCCGTTGTCGTCGTCCGTGTCGGCGCGGCGGAGCAGGCGGCGGATGCCGATGCCGGCGGCGACGCCCATGCAGGCGGTGACCGCCCAGCGCAGCCAACCTGGCAGGTCGACGCCTAAGAGGAGGAGGAGAAAGCCGGTGGCGGCGACCGCCAAGGCGGCCAAACCGACCAGGGCGGTCCGGCTGAGCCGGCCGGGGTGGGGCGGGGTTTGGCGATAGGACTCGTCGTCGTCGAAAAGGTTGAATTCGAACGGTTCGGGGGCGGGCCGCGGCGGTGTCGCCGGATTAGCTGGACCGGCGGCCGGGGGTTCCCAGGGCTGGCTAAACTCGCGTTCGATAATCTCGGCGAAGCGGGCGTCGTCGTCGGCGGATTTCTTGGTCACAGCTGGACTCCGGCAGATGTCAGCACGCCTTCGATGGTATTCGGGCCGGCCTCGTCGCGACACCCCCGCCTCAGTTCGGACGCCTCAGACCGGGCGGCCGGCTGGGTTGGCGGAAATGGCCGGACCGCGCCAAGCGGCCCAGCCGACGAGAGGGAATTGCTTTGTTATACGCGTTCATCCGCCGCTTCATCGCCGGCCCCCTCGTCCGCCGTGTCTGGCGTGTCCGTCTGGTCGGCGATGTAAGCGCTCTGAAGCAAGGGCCGGCGGTCTTGGCCTCCAACCACCACGGCATCGCGGAAACCATCATGCTGGCCGTCCTGGCGCCTCGCCACCTGACCTTCGCGGCCAAGATCGAGTTGTTCCAAGGCCGTTCGCTCTGGGGCCGTTTCGGAGCCTGGTTCCTGCGTGCCATCGGCCAAGCCCCGATGGACCGTTCCGGCGGCCAGGCCAGCGCCAACGGTTTGGGCGCGGTCGAGACAGTCCTTGGAGCCGGCGGCCTGGTCGCCATCTTCCCTGAGGGCAAACGTTCTCCGGACGGCCGTCTCTACCGCGGCCACAGCGGCGTCGCCCGCCTGGCTCTCAGCGAAGCCGTCCCCGTCGTCCCGGTGGGCTGCCGGGGCACCGATTTCCGCGCCGCCGGCTGGTTCCGGTCGGTCCGGCGCCGGGCGCCCGAGATCGCGGTCGGTCCGCCGATCAGCTTTCCGGCGGCGCTCCGCCAGGCTTATCTCGACGCCCCCGACCGACAGGCCGCCCACGCCGTCTTACGCGGCGCCACCGATCAGGTGATGGCTGCCATCCAGTCCCTGACCGGCCAGGAATACGTCAATGCCTACTCCGCCCAAGCCAAGGCGCTCGGTCCTGTCGGCTGATTGCCGGGCCGTCTCCCGCTTATTTCCCATCCCTGAAAACCCCGACTCGGCCACGGGCCGGACCGCGGCAGAGGGATCAGGCGGACGCTGGCGCGGTTGCGCGGTCGGCCAACGCCTGGCAGCCGGCCGCTTGGGCCTCGCCGCCGACTCGCAGCCAGGCGTTTGCCCGGCTCGGACTCACCACGCCGGTGACAGCGGAGGGCAGCAGATCCGGCGTGACTTGCATCCAACTGTTTGCCCGGCTCGGACTCACCTGTTCAGGGCCGGTTGGCGCACTAGTCTGATCGGGTGACCGATTCCGTCCCCAGCCTTGACCAGTTGCGCGCTTTGCGGCCGCCCCAACAGCCGGCCTACGACGACCCGGCCGGCTTGGCGAAGGCCGTCGACGAATTGCGCCGCCTGCCGCCGCTCGTCTTCGCCGGCGAGTGTGACGGCCTGCGGTCCCGGCTGGCCCAGGCCGCCGCCGGCCGCGCCTTCGTCCTCCAAGGCGGCGACTGCGCCGAGACTTTCGACGCTGTCACGGCCGCCTCGATCCGGGGGCGGCTGCGTGTCTTGCTGTCCATGGCGGTCGTCTTGACCTACGCCGCCGAAGTGCCGGTTGTCAAGATCGGCCGTATCGCCGGCCAGTACGCCAAGCCCCGCTCCGAGGACATGGAAACCCGCGGCGGCGTCACCTTGCCGGCCTACCGCGGCGACGCCGTCAACGGCTTTCCCTTCACAGCCGCCGACCGCCGGCCTGACCCGCGGCGGCTGCTGCGGGCCTACAACGCCTCCGCCGCCACCTTCAACCTCGTCCGGGCCTTCGTCACCGGCGGGTTCGCGGACCTGCGGGCCATGCACCTGTGGAACGCTGATTTCGTGCGGGAGGCCAACGTCTCGGCCCGCTACGAACAACTGACGGCCGAGATCGACCGGGCCGTCGCCTTCATGGCAGCCTGCGGCGTCGACGCCGGCCAGGCTTTCCGGACGGTTGATTTCTACGCCAGCCACGAGGCTCTCCTGCTCGACTACGAGCACGCTTTGACCCGGATCGACTCGCGCACCGGCCAGCCGTACAACGTCGGCGGCCACTTGTTGTGGATCGGCGAGCGGACCCGGACGGTCGGCGGCGCCCACGTCGAGTTGATGCGCCGCCTGCGCAACCCGCTTGGCCTCAAGATCGGTCCGGCGGCCAGCCCGGCCGACGTCGTCGCGACGGTCGAGGCTCTCGACCCCGGCCGCGAGCCGGGCCGCCTCATGGTCATCACGCGCCTCGGGGCCGCCCGGGTGCGCGACCTCCTGCCGCCTATCGTCGCGGCCGTCGAGGCGACCGGCCGCAAGGTCGTCTGGGTCTGCGACCCCATGCATGGCAACACTTTCACCGCCGCCAACGGCTACAAGACCCGCTCTTTCGACGACGTGACGGCCGAGCTGAACGGGTTTTTCGATGTCCACGCAGCCCTCGGCACCTGGCCCGGCGGCGTTCATTTCGAGTTGACGGGCGATGACGTCACCGAGTGCGTCGGCGGCCTGGGCGACATCTCGGAGGCCGATCTGGCCAACCGTTATGAGACCGTCTGCGACCCTCGCCTCAACCGCCAGCAGTCGCTTGAACTGGCCTTCATGGTGGCCGACCGCCTGAGCGGCCTCGACCACTCCCAGCGGGCTGGCTCCGACTACGTGCCCTTGGATTTCTGAAGCCGCCTACGGCCGTGCCGGCCAGCTGTCTCACGGCAGGGGCGTGTCAGAGCTGCGCACGAGGGCAGAAGCGGCAAGACGACAGCCGGCCGTCTCACACAGAAGGCGGTCTGGGATGGACTCTCCGAGCTGAGGGCCTTGGCGCCTGCCCAAGGCGGAGGGGCCGCATCTGCTGGACAGCTGGCCGACGGAGAGCTGCGGTGGTTTGCCCAAGGCGGGAGGCCGTAGGCAGGCCCTGCGTCTGCGGTTGGCGCAACCTGCGGGCCGGCTCCGGCCGTCTGGCGGAGGAGGCCATTACAGTGGCCCCGTGACGCTCGACAGCTCTCCGGAACACCCCCGGCCTCTGCGCGAGATCGCCCTCGCTGTCAAAGACTGGGTCGAGCGCCTTGGGACGGTCTGGGTGTCCGGGCAGCTCATCGCCCTCAACCGCAAAACCGGTTCGACCCACTTCCTGACCCTTCGGGACACTCACGCCGAGGTCTCCGTCTCCGTCACGGCTTCGACCGCCGTCCTTGACGCCGCCGGCCCGGTCAACGAAGGCATGGAGGTTGTCGCCTGGCTCAAGCCGGCTGTCTACTTGCCGAGCGGGCGGCTTTCCTACGAGTGCTACGACCTTAGGCCCGTCGGCGTGGGCCGCCTCCTGGCCGCGATCGAGCAACGCAAACGCCAGCTCCAAGCCGAGGGCCTGTTCGACCCGGCCCGCAAGCGGCCGCTGCCGTATCTGCCGCGCCGGATCGGCCTCATCACCGCCCAGGGGTCGGCCGCCGAGCGCGATGTCGTCGTCAACATCGCCTTGCGCTGGCCGGCGGCGGCGATTGAGATCCGCCACTGCCTCATGCAAGGGCCCGCGGCGGCTGAACAGGTCAGCCAGGCCGTCTACGAATTAGACGCCGCCCCCGAGGTCGATGTCATCGTCATCGCCCGTGGCGGCGGTTCCGTCGAAGACCTCTTGCCTTTCTCCGACGAACGGCTTTGCCGGGTTGTGGCGGCCGCCGAATCGCCTATCGTCTCCGCCATCGGCCACGAGTCCGACACCCCGATCCTCGACCTTGTGGCCGACCTGCGGGCCTCAACCCCGACCGACGCCGCCAAGCGGGTCGTCCCCGACGCCGCCGCTGAGGCGGCCGCGGTCGCCGCCGCGCTGCGCCAGCTCCGCCAGGCCGCCGCGGTCAGGTTTGACGCCTTCGCGGCCGAACTCCGCCAGCTCCGCCGCCGGCCGGTCATGCGGAACCCCCTCGGCCCCTACGCCGTTTTCGATGTCCAGATCAGCCAAGCCGCCGAACGGCTGCGCCGCGCCGTCGGCCATGTCCTCGCGACCGAAGAGCTGCGGGTCGCCCACCTGTTGGCCGAAGCCCGGGCCCTGTCGCCCCGCTCGACCCTCGACCGGGGCTACGCCGTTTTGCTGGCCGATGCCCAGACCTCCATCACCCGGGCCGGGCAGGTCCGTCCAGGCCAGCCTCTGACCGCCTTCCTCAAGGAAGGCGCCATCGACCTCGTCGTGGCCGCCGGCCCCAAGACCCCAAGGAGAACCCATGCCCAAACGTGATGCTGCCGAGCCGGCGCCCGGCGCCGCTGACGCCGCCGGGACGCCGGCCGCCGATCTCGCGGGCGTCAGCTATGAGCGGGCCCGCGACGATCTCATGTCGGTTGTCCGCCAGCTGGAGTCCGGCACGGCCACCTTGGCCCAGTCGATTGAGTTGTGGCAGCGGGGCGAGAAGCTGGCCGCCCATTGCCAACAACTGCTCAATGCGGCTCGCGCGACTGTGGCCGAGGCCGTCGGCCTGCCCAGCGCGCCGCTGGCGGCCGAAGACGACGAGGACTGACAATAGTTCATCACTTTTGCCGGCTTGGCGTCCCGCTGGCGGCAGGGCCGCCAGCTGCCGCCTCGGCCCTGCCTCCGAGGTGCCTCAAAGTCAAGTGCCCGCGAAAAGTTGCCCGTGCATCACAGATAAAATGCCCGCGTAACGACGGGGTCTGAACCACAACCTCACTGGCCTTCCGGTCTGTCCGGCTG
>JAIRXC010000158.1 GCA_031268515.1 Propionibacteriaceae bacterium | reverse complement strand
AAAACAATATGCCGGCCATCGGGTTGGATCCAACGAGCCTCCTCACGGTTAAACACAAGCCGAACCAGGTCCCACGACGACCAACCAGGACCAAAACCACCCGGGACATCCGCCAGTTTGCCTTGGTCAGCGAGGGAGTTATAGGTGCGAGTGAACACTAACGCGGCGGCCCCACCCGTGAACCCCAAATCCGTTTCCAGCTCCGTGAAATTCCCGACAGCGGTGTTCACCGGATCATCCGCGTAACCACTCGTCGGCGCCCCACCCAGCACCGCCGGAACATCAACCACAACATCCGCCCGGGCTGCCGCCACGCCGGCGAAAGCCAAAGCCGCCGCGACCGTGCCATCCGACAAAGAACACACCCCGCCCGCCTCACCGGCAGCCGCGAACGCCTCAGCCACCGTGTCCGCCCAAGCCGCCTCATTCTCATTCTCCTGAATGAAACGAGCGAACCCAGTAATGACAGCGTCAAAATCAAAACGGCCCCACCGGCAAGTAGCGTAAAACTCGTCGTAGGCGGATCGCAGGATCAAAAACCGGTCCCGCAACCTGTCATCCCCGTCCATTGTCAACGAGGCGAACGACCGCAGATCATCCGGGACAGCTGAGGAGACGCCCGACCCTGAACTGCCACTGCCTGTCAGCGGCTGCCTAGCTGTCACCGACGCGGAAACCGCCGGCAAACTCAACCGCGGCTCCGCCGGGCTGACCGGCGCCTGCTGACCACTCCACAAACCATCCCACCACTCCCCCAAACCACCACGACGAGCCCGCTCCGCCTGCCACTCCCTAGCTTTCACCCGCCGGGCCTGCTCCTGGTCAGCGGAGTCCCGCAACCGGCCTGCATATTCTGCCACCGTCCGTAACGCGGATACTAGATTTTCGCTGTCGTGCAGTTGGACAGCGCCGTTAGAAGTGAACAGGTCGGCGTAGTAACCCCGGAACTCAACCCCCGCTATCGCCCGCCACGCTGACCGGTGGCCGTGTTGGTCCTCGAGCACCGCTGTCGCCGTCTGGCAAGCTGTGATCAACGCTGCCGCGTCATCACCGGAAAACGGCACATCCTCGCCGATGCCTTCCAACACCTCCGACACGATGATTCTCTTTAGCTTCCCTGGCTGGTTTTCTGGCTCCACTCGGTCACAAGGCCGCCGGCTGGCGTCTTGTGATCGCGAGTCCGCCACGCCTTGCCGGGACAGGCGTTGACGGCCGCAGATGGCGTCCTTGCGGCCAGGCGTCCGCCACACCATGATGGTAAGGAAATAATTCTTTTAAAACTGCTCCGCTGTTGACGTGTGTCCGCCACGACATGAGGACGCGGCCGCGGCCCCCGTGACGGGTTTCGGGTTCCGCCGCCGACGGTGGAAATGTTCTGCGTGGCCCGGTCCGGCTGGCCCCGTGATTCCTTTAACCATCCAGCCGTTTCACCTGAAGCTGTTTTCGCCTCCAGCCAAACTGAACCCCGGAACCGTTCCGCCGACGGGCCGTCCCAAACGGTCGGGCCGGATGAAGCCCGGTCCTGGCTGTCCGGTTGGCTGGTCTGACCGGCGGAGCCGCTGTTGGCAAGAGGCTGTGGCTGACAGACAGCCTGTCTGGTTTGCCCGGGTGGCAATGTGGAAGATGACATCGGGGGACCTCCAAGGGGAAAGATTACAACAACAACAACTACCGCCGTTGACGCGGCACACTAGCACCGATCCAGAAGAGTTCACAAACCCCCGGTGAAACGCAAACCGAAATACCTGCAAACCGGCAGCCGACGGACATGGCATGTCTGCCATCGTCAGACACGACGGGAGACACCCACATGGGCGCTAGGAGTCTGAATCCGCCCACCTGGGATGGGCCGCAGGGGAAACGCGTGCGCGAGGAGTCTGGCCAAGGCGGGGCCGAAGTGAGGAGGCCAATCTAGACGCCCGCTCGGGCACAAGGGCGCCTAGAGGCTTTGGGAACGGGGCGTTGACAGCGATTCCACTGCAGCCGCGTTTTGCGCCGCGATTGAAAACCGGCCAGACGTGGCATTGAAACTAGCGGGCTTTCGGTGGCAGCCCGTCGGCGGCGGAGCTGCAGGCCGTGGCGCCGGACGTGGCCTGGGCGCTGGCCTCTTTCCGAATATGCTTAACTGCCGTTGTGAAAGCTGGTTGGGGCGGGTTCGCGGTCCGCCTCTTCCGTCGCAAGCAGGTGTGGCATTAGGCTTCAGGCACGGTGCTCCACAGCGGAAGGACAGGGGGGCGGATGAGACGACGAATGTTACGGTGGTTGTTTCCGCTCGCCGTCGTCTTGGCTTTGGCGGGCTGTGGCGCCGACGACCACGGGTTGCCTTCGCTCGGCGGCGGCGCGTCGGCGAGCGCCGACACCTTAGAGGCCAAGGCGCGGAACTTCTTCGATTGCCTGCGTGCCGCGGAATTGCCTGCTGTCTTCAACGAGGAGAGTTCTGCTTCGCCGGCCTGGGTGAGTTGGGAGGACGGCGCGAGCGTCTTGTGGATGCTTCCCGGCGGCTCCGGCGGCGGTTCGGGAAACACCAGCGATTCCGACATTGACGGTTTCTTCAACCGAGATTATGAAAATTCCTATGCTCTCCTCGTCGACGGCGTCGACCAGTCTGAGGTTTTCGCCGCCTGCCATGAATCGACCGGTTACGACGAGGACGAGATCTGGGGTTCCTCCGGCGGCAAAGCCGATCCGTCGCTGACGCGGGCGATTGTCGACGCCGCGAATGAATGGGCGGCTTGCGCTCGGGAAAACGGCTGGCCGACGGTCAAGGACGCGGTCACGCCAGTCGCACAAGATCAGAGCGAGTCCCCGATGGCTTTGCTGCCGCCGTCGATCACCGAGGACCAATTGCGCCAGCTCCTCGCCGTCTGCCCGAGTTTCGACGCCGAGAGAGACAGCGCCAATACCGCCCTCGTGGAGAGTTGGGACGGCAGCGGCGGCGCGATTCCAGATGGCTACAAACCGCCGCCGTCAATCGGTTTCGACTATCCAGGCTTTGACGGCAAATCATGGCCGTCGGGGCCGCTGGAAGAGGCCGCAGAAGTCCGGTTGGGCAAGCTTCAAGAGATCATCTACGAGGCCCTGTCTGGCTATTGGGAAGATGCTGAAAACAGCGTGAGCGCGTCGGCCGACGACGCCAAACCGGAGTGAACCTTCCGCGCCCGCTTACGGCCGCGAAGAGATACGCGTGATTAATGTGGTTGTTGAGCGAATCTTCAGCGCCCGCTTACGGCCGCGGCGAAGTGGACCTTCCGCGTCCGCCAGCTGCCGCGCAGGCCGCCGCTTGGACCGGCGCGGACGGCGAGGAACTTTCCGAGCTTGCCAGCGGCCGCGGAAGCTTTGGCGCTGCCGGAACCGTCCCGCCCCGCCTGCGCTCGCCAGCGCTACAGTGGGGCGATGCGCGTAGCTGTCTTCGGAGCCCGGGGCCGCATGGGCCAAGAAGTGGTCAAAGCGGTGGCCCAGTCGCCTGACTTCGAAGTGGTGGCCCAGATTGACGCCGGCGATCCGCGCGAGCCGGCCGAGGCGGCTGAGGCCGTCGTCGATTTCACCCATCCGGACGCTGTCATGGACAATATCGCCTGGTCGTTGCGGCATGGCCTCCACCTCGTCGTGGGCACGACAGGATTTACGCCTGACCGCCTGGCTGAGGTCCGGCGGTCAGCCGCCGCGGCGCCTGGGGTTGGCGTCCTGGTCGCCGCCAATTTCTCTGTCGGCGCCGTTCTCATGGCTCACTTCGCCCGTCTCGCCGCCCCCCACTTCGAGTCCGTTGAGATCATCGAGTTCCACCACCCCCAGAAGGCGGACGCTCCCTCTGGCACGGCTCGTGAGACAGCCGCAGCCGTGGCGGCGGCCCGCCGCGCGGCCGGTTGCCCGCCCATGCCCGACGCGACGACCCACGAGACCCCCGGCGCCCGGGGGGCCTCCATCGACGGCGTCCGGGTGCACGCCCTCCGGCTCGCCGGCTTGTTGGCCGCCCAGGAGGTCCACTTCACCTCGCCAGGTGAAACGGTCGTCCTGCGCGATGACGCCCGCGATCGTTCGAGTTTCATGCCAGGAGTCCTGGCCGGATTGCGCTGGGTCGCCGGCCACCCCGGCCTGACCTGCGGCCTTGACACCGTCCTCGGCCTTTGACTCTTGCCTCAGCGGCCTCGCCGCGCCCACCTCGCCTCGCCGGCCGGCAGGCCTGACACCGAAAGGCCCGTGAAATGTTCGCCCGTTCCCGTCTTCCCCGGGCTGAGACGGCGTCTCTCCGGACTGAATTGCCCGGGGCGCGGGTCCTGGCTTGGAGCCGGATCTGCTCGGAAGAGGCCGAAAAAAGAGGCGCGGCGGCCGAGCCGGAACGAACGCCGAGCCAGTCTGCCGGCCGTCGCTTGCCGGCCTACGCCGTCGCCACCGTCGGCCACTTGGCCGTCGGGCGGGCGGGAGCGTGGTCCGTAAAGGCTTGGCATGACATCATCTGGGGCGGTTGGGATTCTGACACGGGACGCCTGACCTGGACAGACGCCGACGGCGCCGTCGGCGGGGCGGTTCTGGCCGAGCCGGGTCTGCTGCCGGACGTCTTCCGGGAGCGGGTTGACGCCGCCGTGCTCTTGAGCGAGCGGGTCGCTCAGGGCGACGAAGCCGGCGGCAGCGCGGTCGTCGCGGCCTGGCGCCAACTCGGCGACCCCGACGCTCCGCCCGTTTGGCGGGTGACGCCGCTCGACCCGGCCGTCCCGCCGAGCGCCGCGACTCTGGCCGCCGCCCGGGCACGTTTGTCCGAACTGAGGCGGGAGCTGCCATGACGGAACCGACGCCGCCGGCCACCCGCCGTCCGCGGCGTCTTCAGCCGCCGTCGGCCGCGTCGGCCGAAACGCCGTCTCCTCTGTGTGCGGACCCGACGCGTAGGGGTGGCGCGGTCCTGGGGCTTGAGCCGTCTCCTCTGTGGACGGACCCGACGGCCGCCGCGCCGGCCGCTCCGGCTCCGATCCCCGCCGCCGCGCCGGCCGTGTCGATTCGGGGCCTCATGGTCCGGCGCGGCCGGGTCCAGGTCTTTGACGGTTTCGACCTCGACCTGGCGGCGGGCCGCTTGACGGGCCTGCTCGGCCCTTCTGGCTGCGGCAAGTCGACCCTCATCCGCGCCATCGTCGGCGTCCAGAAGATCCAAGGTGGTGTTGTCAATGTCCTTGGCCGGCCGGCCGGCGACGCCGCCTTGCGCCACCGGGTCGCCTATTCGGCCCAGGCCGACGGCGTCTACCTCGACTTGACCGTTTCCGACAACATTGCCTATTTTGCCCGTTTGGCCCGCCAGGGGCGGGCCGAGGTCCGGCGGGTCATCGAAGCGGTCGGCTTGGCCGGCCAGGCCAAACAGGTCGCGGGACGTTTGTCCGGCGGCCAGCTGCGCCGTGTCTCTCTCGCCATCGCCCTCCTCGGCGGTCCCGACCTGCTTGTCCTCGACGAGCCGACCGTCGGCCTCGACCCCGTCCTCCGAGCTGACCTTTGGGAACTGTTCGGCCGCCTCGCCCAGGGCGGGGCCAGCCTCCTCGTGTCCAGCCACGTCATGGACGAGGCCGCCCGTTGCGATGACCTCGTCCTCATGCGGAACGGCCGGGTCGTCGCCCAAACTACCCTTGCTGGACTCCTCCTCCAAACCGGCCAGCCGGACGCCGAGCGGGCCTTCCTCGAACTGATCCGGCGTGACACGGCAGGGAACAAGTCATGAACAATTCGGACATCAGCCCGGCGGCGCCCCTCAAGGGAGCGGCCGCCGGCCCGCCGGCGCCGCGGCAGTTTGGCCAGGCGGCAGCTGACGCGCGTGGCCGGACCGCCGGTCCGCCGCGGCCGGAGGCCCCCGCCGCCTCTGAGAGCGCCTCTCGGAGGATGCCATTGTTCGTTGTGACGGCCGGGCGCGTCCTCGCCCAACTCCGCCGCGACCACCGCACGGTCGGCCTCATGCTCTTCGTACCCTCCCTTCTCGTCGGGCTGTTCGCTTGGATGTTCTCTTCTGGGGTTTTGTTCCAACGCGTCGGCCCCATCGTCGTCGCCTTGTTCCCGTTCATTTTCATGTTCACAGTCGCAAGCATCGCCACCTTGCGCGAACGGGCGGGCGGCACCTTGGAACGGCTCATGACCACGCCGATCCGGCGGGCCGACATCCTTGTCGGCTACGCCTTGGCTTTTTCCCTCATCGCCATCGTCCAAACGAGTCTGACCGTCGCCTTCGCCATCGGCGTCTGCGGTCTTGAAGTCGAAGGCCCGCTTGTCCAGTTGTTAGCTTTCTCGGTCGTCGACGCCATCGCCGGGACCGCCCTTGGCCTGCTTGTCAGCGCCTTCGCCCGGACAGAGTTCCAGGCCGTCCAATTCCTCCCGGTCGTCGTCTTTCCCCAGATCCTCTTGGGCGGTGTCTTCATGCCCCGAGAGCAGATGCCCGCCGTCCTCAAAGCCGTCTCCGACTATCTGCCCTTGAGTTACGCCATCGAAGGCGTCGAGAGCGCCGCCCGCGGCCTCGGCGGCTGGGACCTGTGGCGTCCCTTTGCCATCGTGGCCGTCTTCGCCCTAGCCGCCCTCGCCCTGGGCTCTTTGACTTTGGCCCGGCGCACCCCGTAGCCCGGCCGCCGGATCGACGCCTACGTCAGCCTCGCTGGCTGATGTCGGCGAGGAAACAGCCGGAGACAAGGGCCGTCCAGCCAGATTGACGCCTACGTGTCTCGCCTGGGCCTTTTGATCCTGGCCTGACGCGCCCCGCAACGACGGCGTCAGACTCAGCTTGTCGAAAGGCCGGCCAAAAGGCGGCTTAGGGCCAGACCGCTATGCTGGCCGCCATGATGCCGCAGGCCGCGCCTTTTTGTCGGACCGCCGGACGCTTCGCCGCCGCGGCCCGACCGCCGCGCTTAGCCTGTCGCCGCGCTGGCTGCCGTTAACCGCGCCGGCGCCGCGCCCCCGCCTCGGGCGCAAGCCCGCAGCCCGGTCTGCCCGGCCGGCGAGAGACCACCCCGTAGTATGAGAGAAAAGGCCCATGACACCACCTGCGCGAGATGAGATGTGGAGCCGCATCCGGACCGAAGCCGCCGCGGACGCCAAGCGGGAGCCGGCGTTGGCCAGCTTCCTCCACACCGTCATCCTCTGCCATGACAAGCTAGAAGACGCCCTCTCTTACATCCTGGCCGGCAAGTTGGGTTCTGACACGATCACGCCGCTGACTCTGCGCGACCTGATAGGGCGGGCTCTGACGGCCGACCCGGCCATCGGCGCCGCCGTCCGCGAAGACCTCCGGGCCGTCTTGTCGCGCGACCCGGCCTGCCGCGGCTATTCGGCGCCACTGCTGTATTTCAAGGGTTTCCACGCCCTTCAGAGTTACCGCGTCGCTCACTATTACTGGACGACCGGCCGTCAGGCTCTGGCTTTGTGGCTGCAATCGCAGATTTCCGCTGTCTTCGCCGTCGACATCCACCCCGGGGCCCGGATTGGGAAAGGCATCATGTTTGACCACGCCACCTCCGTCGTCATCGGAGAGACGGCCGTGGTCGAAGATGACTTCTCGATGCTCCACGAGGTCACCCTCGGTGGCACAGGCAAGGTCGGCGGCGACCGCCACCCAAAGATCGGCCGCGGCGTCATGATCGGCGCCGGCGCCAAGGTGCTGGGCAACGTCCGCGTCGGCGAGGGCGCCAAGATCGGCGCCGGGTCCGTCGTCCTCGACGACGTCCCTCCGTTCGTCACGGTGGCTGGCGTGCCGGCCCGCCCCATCTCGTATCCCGCCAACGCCCACCCCGCCTTAGGCGCCGACGAATTGCCCGAAGCCGATAGTTTGGCGCGCGGCGGACGGACAAGCTGACAAGCTGTCGTGGCGTTGCCGCGTTGCCAGCGCCTACGGGAAGGCCAGCGGCAATGCCGCTGCGGTCGGCCGGGGCGAAGAGCGCGGTCGTGGAGCATGGCCGGCAGCTACGGGCAATCCTGTTTCTGCCAGGCGGCGCGTCAGGGGCAGGGCCGGCGGGCTAGGCGAGGGCGGGGCGGCAGGCGACGGATACCGCAGCCGCCGCGCTGAGCGAGGCGGGCGCCACGAGGCTGGGGTGAAGCCTGAATGGCGAATTGGCGGCAGGCCTGTCAGGCGGGCGTCACGAGGCGGCTGGATTGAAGGTCACGATGACCCGGGTGGCGGCGGCCGGTTCGGCGGCCGCGGTCCA
>JAIRXC010000159.1 GCA_031268515.1 Propionibacteriaceae bacterium | reverse complement strand
CCCAGTCGGTGGCCCGCGCCACGTCGCGGGCCACCGTTCCCAAGACCGGATTGTCGGCCAGACCACGCCAGGCCTCGGCGTCGCTGAGACCAACACCGATCCCGCTGACGACCACACGGAGGCTGCCGGCCAGGTCGGGCGGCGACAATTTGGCGACGACGGCGACAGCTTGCCGAAGGGGCAGCCCGGCGTCGAGGCAGGCGGCCATGGCTTCAAGGCCGCTGGGCGCCTGCCGGCAAAGACGGATCCTGCGAGCCCGCTCTTGACCGCGTTCGAGCCGGCCCAAGACAATCGCCGTCACGGCAGCGAGCCCGGCTCCAGCGACTGCGACGACCGGCCCGAAATCCCATCCCCAAACGACGACGGCCACGCCGACCGCCGCACCAGCCAGCCAACGCTGCCGGGCCGGCCAAGCCCCCGGCAGGGGCCGTAGCCAACTAAAGAGGGCTTCCTCCATGCGATTGCGGCGGGACGGCCGTAACCGCATGGCCGCGGCCGACGGGACGAGGTTGCCCACCGCCAAGGCCGCCAGGGCAGCCGCCCAAAGACTCCATAGCAGAAGTTGTCGTGTCATGACAGATCCTCTTGTCTAGGCGCGCCGACGGCCGGCTCCGGAACCGCGAAGGGGGCAGCCGCCCAGACGGAAGCCTGGGCGGCAAAACCACACGCGTCTGCCTCGTCCGAGCCGAAAGCGGCGGCCCGTTGGCTTTTTTGGCCAGCGTCTGCGGTTAACGTCCCTGTGCCTGCCAATCGCCGGTCTGCCCGACTGCCTTTGTCGCCAGCGTCGGCCTGGCGTTGCGCCGCCGCTGGCGACAAGGCGGAAACTTTAGCCGCCAGCCGATCACTCCAGACCGCCCCCAAACAAGCCAGCCCGAACCCGGCCATGAGGCAGACGCGGCCCGGGGCCGTCGCCGTGAGAAAGTCGATGGGGTCGCCGCCGACGAGATAGCCGATGCCGAGGCCGGCGATTGGCAAGACGGCGAGAAGCTGGCTGGTCGCCCGTGGCGCGGCCAGTTCTTGGTCGATGACCGAAGTGAGTTCAGCTTGGGCGGCCAAACTGGTTTTGACACGAGACAGCACCCCATGAAGAGGGGCGCCGGTCCGTTCGGTCACCTCCCAAGCCCGCGCCACCTCAAGGAAGCCGGCCGCGCCAGGCTGGCCTCCGATGTCTCGAAGCAAGGACACGACCTCGCCGCCCATCTGGGCGGTCGCTGCGGCGGGAGCGAGGATCGGGCAGTCGCGGGCGGCCAAAATGAGCGCCCGGCTGGGAACATGGCCTTGGCTGAGGAGGGAATCGATGACACGGCAAGCCCGGGCCGTTTCCCGAGAGGTCGCGAGGGCTCTGGCCTCGGCCCGCCGCCGCGATCCCAAATAGACGACCACGCCGCCGGCCAAACCAAGAGCCAAAACCCAGGCGCCGACCGCTGACCCGAGGCCGGCGACGACAGCTGCGACGGCAGCCGGCGCCAACCAGCGCCGCTTGCCTCGGCGGGCTGTTGGGACGCTCGGGCGGACGGTCAGCCGTCGCAGCAAAACCGGGCTGGCCGGTCCGGCCAACCCCCAGGCCGCCAATCCGGCAGCCAGGACCGCCAAAGCTGTCATCGGAGGATCCTTTCGAGGTCGGCGAAAGCGGGCCCGTGACACGGCTGAGCGCCGTCCCAGGTCCAAGCCGGCTGAGTTTCAACCAGTCCGTCGGGCCGCCGTTGAAACAAGCCGATTTCCCGAACCAAGCGCCGCGGACCCTGACGGCTGATGTGGACGACGACCGAGAGGGCGGCGGCGATCTGGGCGTGGGCAGCCTCACGGCCGAGCCCGCCGAGAGCGGCCAAGGCCTCCAATCGCGCTGGCACATCGACGGCTGAGTTGGCGTGGACCGTCGCGCAACCACCCTCGTGCCCGGTGTTGAGAGCGCGGAGAAGATCGCACAGTTCGCCGCCTCTGACCTCTCCGACGATGATTCGGTCGGGACGCATCCGCAGGGCCTGCCGGACGAGGTCGGTCATCGTGATGAGACCGGCCCCTTCAGCGTTGGCGGGCCGGGCTTCCAGGCGGACAAGATGGCCGTGCTGAGGGTCGAGTTCCAAGGAATCCTCGACAACGACCACGCGCTCGCCAGGGTCGATGGCTCCGACGAGCGCAGCCAACAGCGTCGTCTTGCCCGAACCCGTGCCACCCGAGATGATAAAAGCTCGTTTGCGCTCCACGACACGCCGCAGCAGTTCGGCCGCCTCCGGGTGGAGAGACCCCAGGCGCACCCAATCGTCAAAGGCCAGCCGGCGCCCCGCCGGGACACGCAACGACAAGCAGGTGCCAGGGGAGGCAAGCGTGCTGAGGATGGCGTGGACCCGCACTCCGCTGGCCAAGCGGGCGTCCACGAAAGGCGAACCTTCGTCAAGGCGGCGGCCGACCGAGGCAGCCAGGCGAGTCGCCAATTTGCGCACCTCTTCGTCAGAGCCGAACACGAGATCGGCTCGTTCGAGGCCGTCGCCGCGGTCGATGTAAATCTGGTCGGGGCCGTTGACAAGGATGTCGGTGACGCCAGGCAAGGCGATGAGGGCGTCAAGCGGTCCAGCTCCGACGGAATCATGGGCGACAACCTGTTGGACTTGGACGATGGCGGCGTCGGAAACGACTTGGCCGCAGCGCCGTAAGGCCTCGACGACATCCGCGGCCGTCGGCGCCCGCCCCAGCAATGCCAATTGTGATTTAACTGCTCCCAGGGCGCTGTTCGGCAGCTTCATCGCGGCTTCCTCCCCCGCTTCAAGGCGGCTTGGCCGGCGTCGGAGGCGCGCTCTCGGGAAACGGCCGTCCGGTCTCGCGGCCGGCTTGCCTCGACGCCTTCGAGCCGCTCCACCAGACGACGGCAAGCCTTGGCCCAGGCCCGCGCCCCGCCCGAGCCCGGTGGAACGCCCCGGTCGGCCATCGCCACGAGCGCGGAACTCGACGGGACCGTCCCAAGGAGCGGCCGCCCGAGGTTTTCGGCGGCGGCGGCCGGGCTGATGGCCCCCGGCCGTTCCAGCCGGACGACGAGGTCACAGCGCCGGTCCTGGAGGCCAGCCAAAGCCGCGGCGGTGGCGCCGACCGCCCGAACGGTTTGGCCAG
>JAIRXC010000143.1 GCA_031268515.1 Propionibacteriaceae bacterium | reverse complement strand
CTGCGGGTCTTGGCCTCGTCAGCCGGGTCGGGGTTGAAAACGGCGTCGGTGACGAGCCCGGCGATCCGGACTCCGCCCGTAGGCGTGATCAAGACCCGCGTCGCGTCGAGGCGCTGGTGGAAGAGGCCGAGCGGGTGGACGGCGCTCAACGGCTCGGCTGCCTCCTTGACCAGCCAGGCCGCTTCGAGGCCAGTCAACGGCCCGGACTGGAGCACCTCGGCCAGCGGCGTCCCCTCGGCCCACTCCGTGATGACGTAAAGCCCGTCCGCGTCCGCGACCGCGTCGAGCACGCGGACGAAGCGGGCGTCCGTCGCCGTCGCCGCCCGCCGCGCGGCCACGATGATGGCGTCGGCGGCCGTCTCGTCGGCCAGAGCATGGACGACGACGAGGCGGTCGAGTTTCTCATCGGTGGCTTGCCAACTATCTACCGCCGACGTGTGGCGGAGCTGCGTGAGAAGGCGGTAGCGGCGGGTCACCAGCGCGCCGGCGACGAGGGGCGCGAAACCCGATAGGACCGGCTGGGCGCCGTCGACGAGGAAGACAGCTTCCCCGCTTTGGCGGTCGTCCGGCCCCTCAGCTTGGCGGCTGGCCGGCCCTCCGGTTTGGCGCTCAGCCGCCCCTCCGGTTTGGCGGTCGGACCGGGGCCGGTTGGACGCCGCCGCCCTGTCTTTACGGGGACTGTTCTCGGGCTCGGGCTGTGGCCGGTCGGATCTTGGCCGGCTGGGCTGGACTGCCGTCGTTGCGGTTGCTGGCAGGCTCTGGCGCGGCGGCGGCACCTCGGCGGTTTCACTTTCGTCCGGCGGTTGCGTTGCCGCCGTCAACGCAACCGTTTCGTCTTCGGACGGCTGTGGATCCTGCGGCGCCGGCTTGGCGCCACGGCCGGAACCGGCGCCGGCCGCCGCCTTGGCGGTCTCTGACCGGTCCGCGGCCGCGCTGGCGGCCGGCGGCACGATGACAGCTGGCGTGGCCCGCGCCGCCGTGGCGTCCGCTGCTGCAACTGGCTCTGCTGCAACTGCCGCTCCTACAACCGGTCTGGTCCGCGGCGCCAGCCCGCCCGTGTCAGACGTCAGCCGGCGGTCCGGCCGCGGCCGCAGACGGCCTGGGACGGTTCGGCCGTCTGGCCGCCCGGTCGTTTCCGCTTCGCCTTTCAGGCGGCCGGCCGCCGCGGCCACGCCAACGTCTGGAGGATCGGCGGCCGTGCCCTGGCCGCCGCTTCGGGATGGCGTAGAAGGCGGTTCTTCTTTGCGGCCTGGCCGGTTTGACAGCGCTGGAGCCGGCCGCGGCGCCGAGCCTGCCGAAGCCTGCGCGTCTTCCGGCTTCGCCAAGGCGGCTGCCTGGTCCTTCAACGCGTCGTCGGTCCGGGCGCTTGCCGGAGCCGGGGCTGGCGCCGGGGCAGCCGGGCGGCGCTTGGGCGGCATGGGTACGACGGCCATGTCTTACTCCTTCGCGGGCTTGAGGCGTCGGACGACGATGCCGATGGCGGCGGAAACCTCGGTCAGGCGCAACAGCTTCGACAGCCCCAAGTACACACCGCCGGCCACGCCTATCGCCGCAACCAGGCCCGCCGTGTCCCAGGCGAATCCGTCCAGGTGGCGCGTCTGCCACGAAGTGATGAGCCAGGCCAGGCAGGCCCCGGGGACGATGGCGGCGAAAACGCGGACGGCGTGCCCCAGGATCGGGCCGGTCCTAAAAGACGGGATGCGGTGGCGGCTGTGGATGAGTATCCAAACGAGCCCGACGGCGTACGACACGGAGTTGGCGAGCGCCAAGACGGGCGCCACCCAGGCGGAGCCGACGTGCCCGAAGGAGATGGCGGCAGTGCCGCCCGCGATCGCCACGGCCGTAATGACAAGTTGTTGGAAAAATACCGATTTATTGTCTTCGAGGGCAAAGTAGGCGCGCTGGAGGAGATAGGCCAAGGAGAAGGGAAAGAGGCCGAGGCTGAGAGCCATGAGAGTCCAGCCGGTCAAGGCGCCGTCGTCGCGCCACATCGGCGGCAGGCCGGTCAGGGGCAAGCCGACGGCCAGGAAGAGGACGGCGGCGGGGATGATGACCGTCGACATGAGGCGTATGCCATGGGTCAGCTCGGCGGCGAAGTCAGCCATCTGGCCTTGGGCGGCGTAGACCGACAAGGACGACATGAGAGCGGTGCCGAGGGAGATCGTGACGAAAGAGTGGGGCATGACGTAGATGAGGTAGGCGTTGTCGTAGACCATCTTGCCGGCCCCGTTGTTGCCGGCCGTTCCATTGCTGGCCAGGCGTGACAAGATGACATACCAAAGTTGGGCGGCGGCCACGAACAGCAGCGTCCACTTGGCGATCGCGAAAGTGTGGCCGAGACCGGCGCCGCGCAGGTCGAAGCGGGGGCGGTAATGGAAGCCGATCCGACGCATGAAAGGGATGAGGACGGCCGTCTGGACGATCAAGGCGGCC
This sequence comes from Propionibacteriaceae bacterium, assembly GCA_031268515.1. GTDB lineage: Bacteria > Actinomycetota > Actinomycetes > Propionibacteriales > Propionibacteriaceae > WQYJ01. The sequence goes on along the minus strand of JAIRXC010000143.1, from coordinate 3,991 downwards.
CCCGAGCCGAGCCCCAAAAGGAGGACCTGGCTCGGCGTGAAAGGATCGCCGACGGACTGTTTGAAACCCCACAAGAAGGCGTAGAGGCCGAGGACGCCGATCTGGACGACGTTGTTGGCGACCGGCGCCCACATCATGGGGCCGAAGACGCCGCGGGCGTTGAGGACCTGGCCGCCTAAGAAAAAAGCCCCGTAGAAGAAGATTTGCGGCAGGCAAAGGGTCGTCAAGGCGAAAATCGAGGTGTAGTGGGCGGCGTTTTCAGGGGTACGCCAGTCGTCGCCCACGTAGACCCACGTGACGAGCGGGGCGGCCGCCACGACGACGACCGTCAAAGCCCCGATGGCGAGGAGGAAAGCCGTCATGACACGGTTTGTGTAGGCCTCGCCGCCGTCAGGGTCGTTCTTGATCGCCCGGACGATCTGGGGGACCAAAACCTGGTTGACGGCGCCGCCGGCGAACAGGAGGTAGAGGGCGTTGGGGATCGAAGTGGCCAAGGCGAACATGTCAGAGCGGCGGCCGGCCTGGCTGAAGACCGCCGAAGCCAAGAGGACGCGGACGACGCCGAACACACGGGAGACGCCGGTGCCGGCCGCCATGACAGCGGTGGCGGACAACAAGCCTGAGCGACGGGTGGCGCCGGCGAGGGGCGGCGGCGCCTCGGCGCTTGGCTCAGGCATCGCCGTCGTCTCCTCGGCTTGGCCGGTCCGCCGGGGCCGGAGAGTCCTCGCGGGCGGACTCCGCGCGTTGGTTTTGCCGAGTCCTACGGACGTGGCGGACCGTGCCGACGACCAAGGTGAGGCCGGAGACGGCGACGACCAGCCAGGCCAGGCGGCCTGACTCGGTGATGCTGACCTCGGTGACGGCAGGCGGTCCGAGCGGCTGCCCCTTCTCCGTCGTCACGGCCGTCGAAAGACGGGCGTCGCCGTTGGCCGAAACCTTGGGTTCCAAGGTGAGGCCGAGGCGGTCGTGGGGCAAAACGGTGATGACCGAGTTGTAGGAGGCGGTCAGGCGTAGCGGCGAGGAGGAGGTGAACTGGAGGCGGACCGTGACGGGCAGGTCCAAATCGTTCGCGACCGTGATGGGGACGATCGCGTCGTGGCTCGTCAAGGTCAGGTGGTCGGTGACGAGGAGGCGGACCTGGCCGAGGCGGTCGTCGGCTTGGGCGCGGAGAGAAGCGATGTAGGGGAGGGCGGCGGCCGGGTCGGCCCAGTCCTGGGAGAGGGCGGCGGCCAAACCGCCGGCGGCGAAGGCGCTGGCGGCCGGGTCGGAGACGAGTTCGGCGTACGCGGCGAAGCGGCTGGCGGCTTCCACTACGGCGTCACGCTGGGCCGCGCCGAGAACAGGTTTGGAAGGATTGGCGGCAGCCCCGGCGGCGGCGTCGACGGTCGCGGCAGTCAGGGTTTGGGCGGGCCGTAGGCTGACCCAACCAGGCAGCGGGGCGGCGGCGTCGGCCAGTTCTTCCACGCTGGCCAGGACGCGGACGCTGACACGGCCGGCGACGGCGCTGAGGTAGTCCTCGGCGGCGGCTCGCTGAGCCTTCTGGAAGCCGGCGTCAACGGTCCCAGGGGCGGGGACGCCTGGGAAAGCCGGGGAGACGGTCGGCACGAGGCGGTCGCTGCCAGTGTTGTCCGCGCCGCCGCCGCCCGTGTCCGCCGGGGTGTCAAGCACGGGGCTGGCCTCCGGCGAGGCTGCGGCCGCTTCGGTGGCCGGCCGGTGGCTGAGGTCGCCTGAGCCGCCGTCGTGCGCCGCCGGTTCGGAACCGGACGGCGGCGCGAGGACGATGGCGGGGCTGGCGGCGGCTACGTAGGCGAGGTAGGCGTCGTCGGCGCCGCCGCGGGGGAGCCAAACCGCCAGAGGCAAACCGGCCAGTCCGGCTGTGGCCGGGTCGGCGGCGGCGAGGGCCGCTTCGCAGCGGCTGATAAGGCTGGGGTCGTTCAAAGCGGCGCCAAGGGCGAGGTCGGGGTCGCCCCAGAGGCTGCGGAAACCGGCGGCTCGGGGCAGGGCGTCGACGAGGGCGAGCCAGTTGGCGGCGGCCGCGGCGCCCGTACCGCTGTTCGTCCCCGCGGCGCTGACGACCTCGTAACCGTCCGCCATGGCTTTGGCGGCGGCGTAGAGGGCGGGGTCGAGAAGCCAACCCGTGCCCGGCCGGTTGGCGGCGCGGGCCAAGTCAGTCAGCCGGCCCCGGAACTCGTCGGCCAGATGGTCGTCCGCGAACAGATCGCCCGCCAACTGGCTGGGGGCGCTCGTCAAAGCCACGATGTTGGTCCGCTCGGCGGCGGTGGCGCCAGCGCGGACAATAATGGTGTAGACGCTGGCGACGACTTCGCCGACAGAGCGTTCGTCGGCGCTGGCCCATAGCTGGGCGCCGACGAGGTAGACACCGTCCTCTTCGAGGTCAAGCTGGCTCCAGGTCGCCTGCAATGTGAAACTAGCTGTTGCCCCCGGATCAAAGGCGGTGGCCTGGTCGCCGAGGACGTGGTAGGTCTCGCGCAAGGGGTCCCCGAGCCGCAGCCCGCCCTCGTCTGGGTTGGCCAAAGCGGCCGCAAGCTCCGCCGCCGTAGCGGCCGCCTGGTTGTGCCAGACCATGACCTGGCCGCCGAAGAGCGGCTCTTCGCCGGTGTTCGCAACCGTCAGTTGCAGCGTGATCCCGGTGTCGGATTGGACAAGGTCGTCAAGGGTCAACTCGGCCGTCAAAGCGGCGGCCTGGGCGGCTGGCGTGGCGATGTGGGCGGCGGCCAAGGTGAGGAGGAAAACGAAGCCGAAAGCCAGGCGACGGGGCAGTGTCACTTTGCCATCCTACGGTGGTCCTTCCCGCTCAGGACCGCCGCGCGCTCCGGCCCGTTCCGGGCTTAGGCGCGAAACCGCTCCCTGTTTGGTGGTAATCACACCGCTGTGGTCCAGCCCGAGGCGAGGTCCGCCAAGACCGCGCGGCCGGCCGGTCGGTCGGTGGACGGCCGCGGAGAGGCGGCGGACATCGCGCCTAGGCGGCGGCGACCTCGATCTGGATGTGCGCGGTCACGGCTTCGTGCAGCTTGACGCCGACGGTGTGCGAGCCGAGGGATTTGATCGGTTTCGCGATCACGACGCTTCGCTTGTCAATCGTCGGGCCGCCAGCGGCCTTGACGGCCAAGGCGATGGCCGCCGGGCTGAGGGAGCCGAACAAGGTGCCCGACTGGCCGGCTGGGGCCTTCGCGGTGACCGTCAGAGCCTCCAATTGGGCGCGGACCTCGTTGGCGTGGCCGAGGCCCCGGATCTCACGGGCGTCGCGCGCCCGCTGGATGCCGGCGATCTGCTTTTCCGCGCCGCGCGTCCAGGCGATGGCCCGGCCTGTCGGCAGGAGGTAGTTCCGGCCGTAGCCCGGCCGGACGTCGACGATGTCCCCGGCTTCGCCGAGAGAGGCCACCTGTGCGGTGAGAATGAGTTTCATGTCGTCCTCCTCGGAAGTCAGCGGGCCGTCGAGGCGTACGGCAGCAGGGCCACCTCGCGGGCGTTCTTGATGGCGTTCGCGACCTTGCGCTGGTCCTGGACGGACAAGCTGGTGACGCGGCGGGCGCGGATCTTGCCCCGCTCCGAAATGAAGCGGCGCAGCAAAGCGACGTCTTTGTAGTCGACGTGCCCGATCCGGACCGTCTTGACCGGGACGAGCTTTTTCTTCGAGATGGGCTTGCGTGCGGCCATTGTGGTGCTCTCCTTTCGAGCCCGGCGCGGAGCCGGAATGTGCCTGTGGGATGGTCCTCGGCGGACCGGGGCGAGGTGGGGCGGGCCAGGCGGCCCGCCCGGTCAGAAGGGTGGTTCGTCGGATTGGGCGTTGGCCCAGGGGTCGGCCGCCGGGGCTTGGGGGCCGCTATTTTGCCAGCCGCCAGCCGGTCCTTGGCTCTGGCCGCCACCCTGGCTGTAACCGCCGCCCTGGCCGCCGCCTTGGCTGTAACCGCCGCCGCTGCCGCCGCCGGAGAAGCCAGAAGAGGGATTGCGGGTGATCTTGGCTGTCGCG
>JAIRXC010000119.1 GCA_031268515.1 Propionibacteriaceae bacterium | reverse complement strand
CCAAGCCGCCGCCCGGGCCGTCCGCTGGCTGGAACGCTGGGGTTGGCCGGTCATCCCCGCTAGCTTCCTGACGGTCGGCTTCCAGACCGCCGTCAACCTGACCGCCGGCCTGATCGGCTGGCGTTGGTCGCGCTACACACTGGCCGCCGTGCCCGGCTGGATCGCCTGGGGCTGCCTCTACGCGGCCGGCGGCTTGGCCGTCTTCGTAGGCCTGGCCCAGCTGGCCCGACGCTCACCTCTCCTGGCGGCGGCCGCCGTATTAGCTGGCCTGGCTGTCGTCTTCGCCGTCGTCTTCGCCGTCAAGCGCCTCAAGGCCCGCCGCCAGACCGCCATCGGGGCCGAGAGCCTGTCTCCGGCCGCCGCCGACTGACAGCGCCGCCGGCGCCGTCTCGAAGCGGTTTCGCAAGGCTGCGAAAAACTGAAGCGCTACGGTTCGGCCGCCGCCTGGCTCACAGCCGCCAGGCAGGTTCGCCGGTTCGGCCGCCCAAGGGAATCTGCCCTGCAGACGAAGCTCTACTCTTGAAGGCAGGCCTGCGGCTTTCGCCGCCTCGCCTTCTGGCACCGAAAGGAACTTTCATGAGCGACATCACCGCCATCTTGGAAGAACTGGCGGCCGGCCGGATCGACCCAGCCGAGGCGAAGCGCCGTATCGAAGCCGGTCAGACCGACGCGCCGCCGCCGATGCCACCCGACGAAGCTTCGGCCGAATGGAAACCGGCCAGCGAGCCGGAGACCGCCGCAGGCTTCTCCGAGACGCCGCCGCCTGAGCCGTCGCCCGCCTCCTGGACGCGCCAGGGCCGGGCGGAAAGCGGCAAGGCCGGAGCCGTCGAGCGGATCCTCGTCAAGGCGGCCGGCCGCCGTGTCAAGATTGTCGCGACCCCCGGGGTCAAGCAGGCGATGGCCGAGGGCATCCACCAGACCAAGCGCCGGGGCAACACCTTGGAGATCTCCAGCGAGGTCGAACTGGCTGGTTTGGGCAACGCCATCGGCTTCCTCAAGTCGGTGCGCGGACTTGACGACTTCAAGTCCCTCGGGCTCGGCCAGGAGCTGACTGTCCACGTCAACCCCGACCTCGCCCTCGACCTCGACATCAAGGGCGGCTCCCTCTTGACGACTGGCGTGTCCCGCCTCGGCCAGGTCCGCCTGGCGGCCGGGGCGGCCAGCTTGCGCGGCGTCGAGGTGGTAGATGACCTTGTCGCCCAGGCCGGCCAGGTGACGGTGGCCGGCCGCTTCCGCGCCGGCCTGTCACGTGTGCGCGTCGAATCTGGCCAGGTGACCGTCAAGATCGCCCCCGACTCTGATGTCACCGTGACAGCGGAGTCCCGCCTCGGCCACGTCAGCTGGGACTCGGAAACCCCCCATACGGACACGACTTTAGTTGTCGGTGGCGGGGCGGCCCGCCTCAACGTGGCGGCCGTCGTGGGGCATGTCAACGTCAAGGTGGCCGCCGGCGCCGGCTCGGACGACGAGGGCGCCGGAGAGTAGCGGCCCGGCCGCCTTGGCCCGGGGTCTCTTCCAGGGCGTCAAGAACCGCCGCGCTTAGCGCCGGCCCAGCCGCCCCGATACGGGGTTTCTTGTCTCGCTGGCTTTCGGCCAGCGTCACATCTGGCCGAAAGCGTCACGTCTAGCTGGCCGCGGCGCCGTCGCAATCACCGGGCCGCGGAACCACGGGCCTCTCGTGGACTTGAAGCTGTCACGCCCTGTAGGGCTCGAAGCCGAGGATCGTCACGGCGATGGCTTTGCCGCCCGGCGCCGTGTACTCGACCTCAGCCCCAGCCGGCTGGCCGATGATGGCGGCCCCCAAAGGGGATTGCGGCGAATAGACGGGCTGGTCGACGGCGCCGCCGAGTCCCAGCATCTCGCGCGAGCCGAGGATGAAAGTTTCCGTGTCATCAGGATCGCCGAAGAAAGCCACGGTCACGGTCATGCCAGGTCCGACGGCATCGCTGGCGGCTGGCGCCTCTCCGACCTGAGCCTGGTCGAGCATGGCCTTTAGCTGGCGGATGCGCAGCTCGTTCTGGCCTTGTTCCTCGCGGGCGGCGTGATAGCCGGCGTTCTCAGACAGGTCGCCCTCGTCGCGGGCCTGGGCGATCCGCTTCGAGATTATGGCGCGCTTCTCCGTCGTCAGGTGTTCGTACTCTTGGCGCAGCTTGCCGTAGGCCTCTTGGGTCAGCCAGACGGCGCCTGCCGTCCCCTCGCTCACGCTCGCTCCTTTTGCTCTCGGGGGCCGTGCGGCTCACGCCTTTTGGGGCCCGTTCGACAATGGCCGCGGCGCCGATGCCGTCCGTCTCCAAGCCGGCTTGCCTCCGGTCCGGCTGGCCGAAGACAGCCGAGGCGGTGGGGCGCAAACCAAATCACGCGGCCACAGGGGCCTGTGAGGATTTGGGGGACGGCGCAAAATCGAGCGCGCGACCTAGATGAGGATAGCAAGTTTCGCCGTTGGCGCCGGGCTGGCGCGGGGCGCGCCGGAGCCCGGGGCAAGTGAAACCGGCCCGAGCCGCCGGGGTCTGGCGGGCGTATTGCCCGTGTGGCCAACCCTGGCTGACGTGGCTGGCAAGTGGCAGTAGGCTTGGCGGCCGGCCTCGCCTGGAGGCTCGCGAACTGTTGAAAAAACCGGAGGAATTGCGCTATGTCCGCTCCGTCGCGCGTTGACGCCTGTGGCGATCGGCTGCGCGCCCTATTCACCCACGCCCACCCCGACGACGAGTCGAGCAAAGGCGCGGCGACAATGGCGAGATACGTCGCCGAGGGCATCCGCGTCGTTGTCTGCACTCTGACCGGCGGGGAACGCGGCGACATCCTCAACCCCAAGCTTGACACGCCCGAAAACAACGCTCGCTTGCCAGAGCTGCGGAAAGCGGAAATGGAACGGGCGCGCGCCATCCTCGGCGTCGAGCAGGTTTGGCTAGGTTACGAGGATTCCGGTTACTTCGAAGGCGAGCCCTGGCCGCCGACGCCTCCCGGCAGCCTGGCCGCAGCCCCGGTCGAGGAAGCGGCCGCCCGCCTCGCTCCTTTGCTCCGGGAGCTTCGGCCTCATGTCGTCGTGACTTACGACGAGCGCGGCGGCTACCCTCACCCCGACCACATCATGACCCATCGTGTCACCATGGCCGCGCTGGACCTGGCCGCCGATCCGGCGGCGTTGCCCGCCGCTGGGCCAGCTTGGATTGTCCCGAAGGTTTATTACCAGATGGGTTTTCACCGTCGTCGTTTCGCCAAACTCGACCGGCTCATGCACGAGCGGGGCCTTGTATCACCCTACGCCGACCGTCTGCGTGATTGGCAGGAAGACGAGATGGCTGACCGTTTGACCACTTTCGTTCCTTGCGCTGATTATTTCGAGGTCCGCGATAAGGCTCTCCTGGCTCACGCCACGCAGGTGGACCCAGACGGCCCTTGGTTCGCCGTGCCCTTGGACATCCAGAAGGCGGGTTGGCCGACCGAGGATTACGAGCTTGTCCGTTCGACTGTCCCGACCGCGTTGCCGGAGTCGGATTTGTTCGCCGGGCTGGCTTGCCCGGCCGCCGCTTCGGCCGACGACTGGCGTATCTGAAAAGGCGTCAGCGAAGCGGTCCTGAATTGGCGCTGGTTCGGCCAGAACGGGGCAGCCTTTCCGCAACAGTCGGCAGGTATTGTTCGGCGGCGGCTTTGTCAGCGGACATCTCTTCGCAGATGCAAGAGCCAACCCGGAACCAGGAGCGCGAACGCCCATGTTCCTTGCGTGATAACGCCTGTAAGGGGAGGCAGGTAGGCGCCGTCAGAGGCGGGAATGAATAATCGCATTGCCGCTAGATCTGGCAGAAATCGCGCTGTCTTTGTGAACAGCAAGAAGAGCTCGCTCAATCCGACTATCAGGGCATCCAGCACGGCTATGGCGGCCAGCGCCGACCGGCTGACGAGGCAGAGTCCGGCTGAAAGCCAGCTCAAGAGCAGCCAGCTGACGGAGGCCGCAAGAACGCGCTGGCCGGCGCTGGCGAAAATCTGGGGGGTTGACATCATGTCGTCGGCCAGTGACATTTCAACGACGGCAATAATTCCGGCGACAAGGCAAGCGCCAAACGCGAGGACCGCGCTCAGGACCAGTTTCGCCCCAAGGAGAAGGCCGCGTTTCGGCGTCGCGAGCAACGTGGTTCTAAGCGAAGAATTATGGTATTCCTGCCCGAAGAACGCGGCCGTGGCCACGACTATCCCGGCTTGGCCTAATTGCAATCCTCTAAAGCACGCCTCGAGGCCGAAGCCAGCAGGGCTGGCGCCTGCGGTTGAAGCCGCTCGGGCCAACAGCCAGGCCAGTCCCCCCGGCGCCAACAGTGTCACGATAAGGCTTGCCAAGCATAAGGGATGTGATCGGAATTTAACCCATTCGCCCTGCAGGATTGATTTCATGATCAGTCCAGTGCTAGCGGGCGCCTACGTCACGCCGCGTGAACGCGATGAGCGCGCCGCCGACGGTGACAAGCAACCAGATTGTGAGGACGCCGACTCCGCGCGCCTCGCCGTAGGGCGCGGGGTGGACGGGGGAGGCGGTTAGAGCGCCGGCGGCTGCGGTCGGCAGATACTCCGCCAGTTTCCAGGCTTTCGCCAAGAGATCGGATAAACCAAAACTTAAGGGGATGAACACGAGTATGGGAATTAGCGCGCTCCGGCACAGAATCGACACCCCCTGGCCGATGAGGCCCATCAGGGTCCAAGCCAGTGCCGCTTTGCCGATGAGCCGCCAGGAGACGTCGCTCAGTGACACGGGGTCAAGCCCTAGGCCGCCTAGTCCAAGCTGTACCGTGGTGAATGCCGTCCAGGCGCCTAAGAATGAGCAGACAGCCAGGAAAATGGCCAGGCAAACGAGTTTGGCTAGGAATGCTTGAGTCCGGTGATTGGCGCCCAAGAAAGTCGTGCGTAGTTGATGATGGCGAAATTCGCTTGCTCCCGTCAGACCGCCAAGCACGGCCATGAGCGCGGTTCCTGTGAATAGCGGTTCCGATCCGATATATTCGATGGGGCCAATTGGCTCGGCCAGGGTGGGAGTAGTCTCAGGCGTCGCCGACAGTCCGACCTGTTTGATGCCGACGCCGGTGCTGAAACCAAGAACTGCCATACCCAAAATTAAAAGCGCAACAATAATCCAGGCGGACCGGGCTGTTGTTATTTTCAGGGCCTCGGCCTTTACCAAATCCAGCATTGGCGGAATCCTTCCAGTTTACCCGTTTGTCACATCGAAAAACAGGTTTTCGAGGGATTCCAGTTGCTGGCGGATATCGTCGAGCCGACCCGCGGCCGCCACGCGGCCGTGGTTGATTATCACGATATCATCAGCCACCATTTCGACCTCCGTCAGGAGGTGGCTGGAAAGCAGCACCGTACGGCCTTGGCCGGCTTGATCGCGGACCAACTGCCGAAACCAGCGCAAACCTCCAGGGTCTAAACCATTGGTTGGCTCGTCTAGGACCAAGCAGGTCGGCTCTCCCAGCATCGCAGCCGCCAAACTAAGACGCTGTCCTTCACCCAGCGACAGTGTTCTTAGGCGGGCGTTGGATTTCTCTTCCAGTCCAACCAGCCGTAAGACCTCGGGGAGGCGGCTTGACGCAATCCCGTTCGAGTTGGCGATCATCCGAAAGTGCGATTTGACCGATCGTGACGGAGCCCCGCCGATCCCGTCGAAGACAGCGCCAATCAGCTTTAGCGGTTGGTTGAGCGATTTGTAAGGGAGGCCGTTGAACGTGGCCGCTCCGGCCTGCGGCCGGTCGAGCCCTAAAAGTATCCTCAGAGTCGAGCTTTTCCCAGCTCCGTTCGGCCCGAGGAAAGCCGTCACGC